>NZ_CP114910.1:1250215-1562769 GCF_027497395.1 Solwaraspora sp. WMMA2080
CGAGCTGGTTGGTCCGCACCGCCAGTAGCTCGTACGCCTGACACAGCCGCCGCTGCCGCACGCTCCACCCGGTCGCCGACAACGCCGCAGCCAACGTCGCGCACAGCCCGTCGTCGTCCGGAAGCCGGGCGAACGCGCTGCCCAGCCACTTGTGGTACGGCGGGTAGCAGCGGCCGACCAGCAGCGCCAGCCGCATCAGGTCCCGCACGATCCGGGCGGTCACCACCGCGCCGCCGATCTCGTCGCCGACCTCACCGCACCGGCCGACGAACGGCTCCTCGCCGGCCACCCGGGCCCAGGCCGCGGCCAGCACGTACCGCCAGATGTCCGGTGGGTACCAGGCGAGAACCGCGCGGCGACCGGTAAGCCCACCGGTCGGTCCGGCCGACCGGGCCACCACGTCCGGCAGGGCGTCGTGGAACACGTCCCCGGCGGTGAACTCGGCGAGCCGCTGAGTCGGGGTGGCGAGCCAGTCCAGCCGGCCCGGCCCGTCGGCCGGATCGAAGCCCAGCACCCGCTGGCACCAGGCAGACACGTCCGTCACCGTCACCCCGTGCCGGGCGCCGTCGAGCGCCGGCACGCCCAGAGTGCGGTCGGCGTCTGGCGCGAACCTGGTCGGGAAGCCCAGAAAGGTCGCTGGCAGGTCCTCGGTGACGGCGGCGCACACCTGGTCGGCCAGGCCGGCATCTGTGCAGTCGAGGAACACCTGCACCCGCGGACCCCAGTCATGGTCGCGGGAGCGTTCCGTGTCGAACCCGAACAGCTCCGAACCGGTGTCCATCCGGGCCGCGGCGTAGCGCAGCCGGGGGAACCGGGCGGCGATCGCCGGCGCCACCACCGCGTGGTGAAACCGGCGGCTCAGCTCCAGGCCGGGCAGGAAGCTCATGTCGGCAGCCTGCCGCACCAGCCCGACGGTCGTGCCGGACAACCAGCGGTGTCACCGGGCTGTGCGAGGCTGTAGCGCGTGAACCCACCCGACCCCCTGCTGGCCGTCGACGCCCCGAGCCTGTACTTCCGGGCGTACTTCGGGGTACCCGAGTCCGCCGCCCGCACCGCCGACGGCGAACCGGTCAACGCCGTACGCGGCTTCCTCGACATGCTTGCCGCGCTGATCACCCGGCGGCGGCCGGCGCGGCTGATCTGCGCCCTCGACCACGACTGGCGGCCCGCCTGGCGGGTGCGGTTGCTGCCGTCGTACAAGGCACACCGGGTGGCACCCACCGGCGGGGAGATCGTCCCGGACACCCTGGTGCCGCAGCTGCCGGTACTGCTGGACGTGCTGTCCGCGCTGGGGGTGCCGGCGGTCGGCGTGGCCGGCTATGAGGCCGACGACGTGCTCGGCACGCTCGCCACCCGCCAGGCCGGCCCGGTCGAGGTGGTCTCCGGCGACCGGGACCTGTTTCAGCTGGTCGACGACGACCACCCGGTCCGGCTGCTCTACGTCGGTCGGGGGGTGGCCAAGCTGGAGGACTGCGACGGCGCGGCCGTCGAGCAGCGCTTCGGCGTACCGCCCGCCGGGTACGCCGACTTCGCCGCACTGCGCGGCGACCCGAGCGACGGCCTGCCGGGAGTGCCGGGCGTCGGCGCCAAGACCGCCGCGCGGCTGCTGCAGCGGTACGGCGATCTTGCCGGGCTGGTCACGGCACTGGACGACCCACGGTCCGGGTTCGCTCCCGGTCTGCGGGCCCGGCTGGCGGCCGCCCGCGACTACCTGGCGGTCGCGCCGACCGTGGTACGGGTGGCCAGGGACCTCGATCTGGCGGTCGAACCGGTGCGGCTGCCCGCCGCACCGACCGACCCCGACCGGTTGATGGAGCTGGCGGACCGGTGGAACCTCGCGGGTTCCTGCCGGCGGCTGGTCGACGCGATGGCACGGGGCGCCGGCGGGTCCGGCGGTGCGGACGCTAGCGGGTCAGGCGTTGAACCCGTTGAACCCGCCTGACCGGCTCGACGCGTTCTGTTCACCGCCGGTGTTCGAGCCGCTGCGTAGCGGGGTGAACCCGTTCGGCCGGGCCGGGGTCGGTGGCTGTGGGGTGCTACGCCGCTCGGCGATCCGCGCGTCGAGGTACGCCGCCGCCGACCGGTCCTCCTCGGTCGGGGCGGACAGGACCGCGTACACCAGGCCGATCACCACGAGCAGCACCGCCACGCCGATCGGTACCAGCAGGGTTGCCGCGGTCGCCCCGTTGAGCACTCCGGTCGGCTCGTGCAGGTGTACCGACATCGCCGTCATGCCGGTGAAATGCATGCCGTTGACCGCGACACCCATCAGCAGCGCGGATCCGGTCATCGCCAGCGGCCGGCGGACCGTGACCGCCAGCCACAGCGCCACCGTTGCCGCGATCACCGCGATCACCACGGAGATGGTCACCCGTCCCGGCGCGTAGTCGATGTCGCCGTTGAGCCGCATCGCGGCCATCCCGGTGTAGTGCATCGCGGCCACGCCCAAGCCGGTGATGACCCCGCCGAGCAGGATCTTCACCAGCGACGGCCGGCCGAAGCCGACCAGGAACAGCCCGAACGCGACTGCGGCGATCGCGATCACCGCGCTGGCGATGGTGATCGCGATGTCGTAGCGGATCTGGGTGCCGGCCACGCTGAAGCCGAGCATCGCCATGAAGTGCATGGTCCAGATGGCGGTGCCGCCGATCGCGAAAGCCGACAGCGACAGCCACCAGGCCCGCCGGCCCGGGGTGTCCGACTCTCGGACCCGCACGGCGCAGATCAGTCCGAGAAACGAACCGAGCACCGACAACGCGTAACTCAGCGTTGGCGTAATGAAGCCGTATTCAAAATGATTGATATCTGCCACGTCCGCCCCCTTCGGCCCGAACCACAGGCTGGTACTCCCCGGACCGATGGTGAGCAGCGGAAACGGTCTTCGCAAGCGATCGTTCGGTTGTTTTGCCGGGCCGTGTCGACATTGTGACGCACCACCGGTTCCGGTGACTACGGTGCGCTGTTCGACCGTCGACCGGCAGTCACCCCGTCGTCTGGTACGCCAGCACGCCGCGCTGCAGCGCGGACACCGCCTGCGCGGCGGTCCGCGCCAGCTGCGGCGACGCACCCCGGGCCTGGGCCAGCTGTCCGAGCATGTCGGCGACCTGCCGGGCCCACCGGACGAAGTCCCCGGCCGGCATCTCCCCGTCCAGGCTGTCCCCGCTGGCCAGCACCTTGGCCAGCGGCTCGCCCCGGGCCCACCGGTAGATCGGCCAGACAAAGCCGAGATCCGGCTCCCGGGTCGACTCCAGGCCGGCGGCCGCCTCGTCGGCCTCCAGGCTGGCCCAGATCGCGGTGGTGGCGTCCACCGCGGCGGTGACCGCCCCCCGCGGCAGCGCCGCCCGCTCGTCGACGTCGCGGCGGGCCTCGTAGACCACCACCGACACCGCGGCGGCCAGCTCCGCCGGCGCCAGACCGTCCCAGACACTTCGGCGCAGGCACTCGGCGACCAGCAGGTCGGTCTCTGTCCAGATCCGAGCCAGCATCCACCCGGCGTCGGTCACCGTACCGTCCGGTGTCAGGTAGCCGCGGTCGGTCAGCAGACCGCAGACCCGGTCAAAGGTCCGGGTCAACGACCCGGTCCGGCCCGCCACCCGGGCCCGCAGCTCGTCGGTGTCGCGGGCGAGCCGGTGCCGGCGTTCCGCCCAACGGGCGTGCTCCTCCCGGTCCGGACAGCTGTGGCAGGGGTGCCGACGCAACTCGGCGCGCAACTGGGTCACCCGGTCGTCGTCCCGGTCACCGCGCGCCCGCCCCCGGCGGCGGGCGCCGTGGCGACCCAGGCCCGTGCCGGCCACCGCCGCCGCCAGATCCCGCCGGGCCGCCGGTGACCGGTGGTTGAAGTGCTTCGGCACCCGGATCCGGGTCAGCACCTCCGCCGGCACGGTGAAGTCGCCGACCGACACCCTGCCCGCCCACCGGTCCTGGGTCAGCACCAGCGGGCGGGGCTCGCCGAACCCGCCCGCTCCAGGATCCAGTACCACAGCCAACCCGGCCCGTCGACCCGACGGCACCCGGATGACGTCACCGACCCGCAGCCGCTCCAGCGAGTCGACCGCCGCGGTGCGCCGCTGCTGCTGACCCTGCCGGGCCAGCTCCCGCTCCCGGTCGGCAATCGCCACCCGCAGATCGAAGTACGCGTCGAAGTCGCCGAGGTCACAGCGCACCTCGACGCCGTACGCCTCGATGGTCTCGGTGTTGCGCTGCGCCTGCCGGGCCAGGCCGACCACCGACCGGTCCGCCTGGAACTGGGCGAAGGACGACTCGAGCAGCTCCCGGGCAGCGTCGAAACCGACGGTGCCGACCAGGTTGACCGCCATGTTGTAGGACGGTCGGAAACTCGACCGCAGCGGGTAGGTCCGGGTCGAGGCGAGCCCGGCGACGTGCCGCGGATCGACCTCCGGCGACCAGACCACCACCGCGTGGCCCTCCACGTCGATGCCGCGCCGGCCGGCCCGCCCGGTCAGCTGGGTGTACTCGCCCGGGGTCAGGTCGACGTGCGCCTCCCCGTTGAACTTGACCAGCCGCTCCAGCACCACGCAGCGGGCCGGCATGTTGATCCCCAACGCCAGCGTCTCGGTGGCGAACACGGCCTTGATCAGGCCTCGGACGAACAGGTCCTCGACGACCTCTTTGAAGGCCGGCAGCATGCCGGCGTGGTGCGCGGCGAGACCGCGTTCCAGCCCGTCCAGCCAGCCCCAGTAGCCGAGCACCGACAGGTCCTCGGCCGGCAGGCTGGACAGCCGCGACTCCACCAGCCGACGGATCTCGGCGCGCTCGTCCGGGGTGGTCAGCCGCAGACCGGCGGCCAGGCACTGGGCGACGGCGGCGTCGCACCCGGCCCGGCTGAACACGAACAGGATCGCCGGCAGCAGACCTTCCCGCTCGAGGCGTTCGATCACGTCCGCCCGCAGCGGGGGACGCCAGCGCGGGCCGCGACCACCGGACCGGCCCCAGCCCGGCCCGTGGGTACGGCCGTCACCGAGTTCCAGCCGGCGCAGCATCTCCCGGCTGTAGCGCAGCAACTCGGGATGCACGTCATGCTTGCGGGCCGCGTCGGCGTCGTGGAACAGGTCGAACATCCGCCGCCCCACCAGCATGTGCTGCCACAGCGGGACAGGGCGGTGCTCGCTGACCACCACCTCGGTCTCGCCACGGACGGTGACCAGCCAGTCGGCGAACTCCTCGGCGTTGGACACCGTCGCGGACAGCGACACCAGGGTGACCGACGACGGCAGGTGGATGATCACCTCCTCCCAGACCGCTCCCCGGAACCGGTCGGCGAGGTAGTGCACCTCGTCCATCACCACGTACGCCAGTCCGTCCAGAGTGGCCGAGCCGGCGTACAGCATGTTGCGCAGCACCTCGGTGGTCATCACCACCACCGGCGCGTCGCCGTTGATCGCGTTGTCCCCGGTCAGCAGCCCCACCTGGGCTGCACCGTACCGGCCGACCAGGTCGTGGTACTTCTGGTTGGACAGTGCCTTGATCGGGGTGGTGTAGAAGCACTTGCGCGGCGGACCACCGGCCGGCGTGGTACCGGCGCGCAGCGCCAGGTGTACCGCGAACTCGCCGACCACCGTCTTGCCCGCCCCGGTCGGCGCGCAGACCAGCACCCCGCTGCCCCGTTCCAGGGCCTGGCAGGCGGCCCGTTGAAAGTCGTCCAGGTCGAAACCGAGATCGAGGGTGAACTCCCCGAGCGAGGGAAAGGCGGCGGCCTGCGCGGCCCGGCGGCGCGCTGCGGCGTACCGCTCGGCGGGGCTCGACATACCTCAAGATTAATCGCAGCCGGCCGGCGGCGTCCCGGTCAGGGGCCTCGTCACTCCCGGGCGCCGAGGGTCGAGCAGCGGCGGCAGTCACTCGGGTTAGGGCAACCTACCGGGCCGCCGAACCGGCTCGATAAGGTGCAGGCGTGCCGGATCATCCCGAACGCCCCCGCGACGACGTATCCGCCGATCCCGGGTACGAACCGGCCGCCCGGCCGCGACGCCGCCCGGTCGAGGCGGTCCTGTTCGACTTCCACGGCACCCTCGCCCAGGTCGAGGACCCGGTCCGCTGGGTCGTCCAGGGTGCCGAGGCGTGCGGGGTGACCCTGGACCGGGGGCGGGCGACCGTCCTCGCCGACCGGCTGCTGACCGCCGGCCGGGCCGGCGGGCCGCTGCCCACCCGGGTGCCCGCGCAGCTTGCCGAGGTGTGGGCCGACCGCGACCTGTACCCGCAGGCGCACCGGGCCGCGTACACCGGGCTGGCCGCGACGGTCGACAGCGGGGTGGACGGGCTGGCCGACGCCCTCTATCAGCGGCTGCTCGGACCGGACGGGTGGCTGCCGTACGCGGACACCGCCGCGACGCTACGGGCCCTGCACGCCGCCGGGGTGCCGGTCGCCGTGGTCAGCAACATCGGCTTCGACATCCGCCCGCACTTCGCCGCCTGGGGCCTGGCCGACCTGATCGACGCCTGGGCGTTGTCCTACGAGGTGGGCCGCTGCAAACCCGACCCGGCGATCTTCCTGCGGGCCTGCGGGATGCTGCGGGTCGACCCGGAGCGGACGCTGATGGTGGGCGACACCCCGGCCGACGCGGGCGCCGTACGGGCCGGCTGCGCGGCGCTGGTGCTGCCGGCGGCCGACCCGGGCCGGGCCAACGGACTCGCCGCCGTGCTCGACCTGGCCACCGGGGAACCGGACCGGTGATCACCACAGCAGCCGCAGTGCTCCCGGCACGGCGGTGACGGTCACCGGCAGCGGCCCGAGCCGTTCACCGTCGGCGTAGCAGACCAGGTCCGGCGCGTCGATCGTCACCTGGCGGGCCCGGAGACTGCGCACCATCGGGTGGTCGACGTGGCCGCCCCGACGGACCTGCGGCTTGATCCGGATCAGCGTACGGCGGGTGACCGGCCCGGCCACCACCACGTCGAGCAGGCCGTCGGTCGGGTCAGCCGCTGGGCAGATCCGCATCCCGCCGCCGTAGCTGGCGCAGTTGCCGACCGCGACCAGGACCGCGTCGAACTCGTCCGGCTCGCCGTCGCACACCATCCGGTAACGGCGCGGCCGCAGCCGCGCCAGCTCGACCGGGACCGCCAGATCGTAGCGGCGCGGCCCGGACGGCCAGCGCATCCGATTGGCCCGCTCGTTGACGACCGCGTCGAACCCGGCCGCCAGCACCGCGCCGAACCACCGGTCCGGTCGGCCCGGTGCGGACACCCGGGCCAGGTCGACGGGCCGGCTCCGGCCGACGGCCAGAGCGGCGGCGATCACCGCCGCCGCGCGGGCCGGATCGGCCGGAAAACCGGTGCAGGCGGCGAAGTCGTTGCCGGTGCCGGTCGGCACCGGACCCAGCGGGACGTCGGTGCCGGCGAGCGCCTGCAGGGCAAGGTGCACGGTGCCGTCGCCGCCGAGGGTCACCACCGCGGCCGCACCGCCGTCCACCGCGGCCCGGCAGGCGCTCGCCGCCCGGTCGGCGGTGGCGGCGGTCAGCAGCCGCACCGGCCGACCGGTCGCCGCCAGCGCCTCGCGGACCAGCGGCAGGACGGCCGAGTGCCGGCTGCGGCCGGCATTCGGGTTCGCCAGCACCGCCACCGAGCCGGGCACGACGGCGGACGGACCGCCGGCCGGCCCGGTCACGTCATGTCGTCGTAGCGACGCTCGATCGGCAACGGCTTCGGCACCGGCTGGGTCGGCACGACCGGGGTGACCGTCTCGGTCCGCTCGGCGACCGCGACCGGCTGCGGGTCGTCGTCCAGCGGCGACGCCTCGTCGTCGTCCAACCCGGCGTACACCTCCTTGCCGCGACCACGGCGCTTGTCGTTGAGGAACGCCACCCCGACCGCGACGAAGTACAACAGCGCCAGACACGCCGCCAGCAGGGTCATCCCGAAGGGGCCGGGGTCCGGGGTGGCGACCGCTGCGAAGGCGAAGCAGACGAAGACCACCGCGCGCCACCAGCTGAGCAGGCGGCGTGCGCTGACCACGCCGGTGAAGTTGAGCATCAACAGCACCAGCGGGAACTCGAACGCGACCCCGAACAGCAGGATCATCGTGGTCACGAACGAGATGTACCGGGTGACCTCGAGCTGGGTAGACAGGCCGGTGACGCCGGATTCGAGCAGGAACGCCAGCCCTTTGTCGACGACGAAGTAGGCAAGCATGGCGCCGGCCAGGAACAACGGCGCCGCGATGGAGACGAAGACGTACGCCCACTTGCGTTCGTGCCGGTGCAGGCCGGGAGCGATGAACGCCCAGAGCTGGTAGAGCCAGACCGGGCCGCCGACGATCAGGCCGATCCAGAGCGCCAGCTTCAGCTTCAGGACGAAGCCGTCAGCCGGAGACAGCTGCAGGAACTCCCGGCAGGTGCCGTCTGCGGTCGTCTCGCCAGTGCCGGGCAGCTGGCAGTACGGCTGCTTGAGCAGTTGGAACGCCGGTTCGGCGAGGAAGAATCCGACGATCAGCCCGACGACGATCGCCAGCGAGGCCCAGAACAGTCGGGTACGCAGCTCACGAAAGTGCTCGATCAGGGTCATCGAGCCGTCGGAGGCACGGTCGAACTTGCTCGGACCGCGCCGACGCAGGGCGAAGCCCACGGCAGGAGACCTTTCCGGTCAGTTGGCGTCGCGGACGCGCTGCGGCTGATCGGCCGCCGGGGCCGGCGGTGGCTGGTAGCCCGGCTGATGCACGCTGGTCGGCTCGATCACCGGCTCGGCCTGGTACGGCGCGCGGCCGTGCTGGGCGTCGGCCTTCTCGGCGAGGTCCTTGTCGTCGTCGGCGAGGCTCTTCGTCTCGGCCTTGATGATCCGCAGGGATCGGCCGAGTGACCGCGCCGCGTCCGGCAGCCGCTTGGCGCCGAAGAGCAGGATCAGCACGACCACAAGTACGGCGATGTGCCACGGCTTCAGGGCATGCATGGCATAGCTCCAGTCGGTGCGTCGGGTGGTGACGAGCCCTATCGTACGTGCGTTCGCGGGGTCCGCCACCTGCCAGACCGGGTCAATCTGGCCTGGTCGGTGAAGTCTCAACCACGATCAACCGACCCGTCAACCACGGACGGCACAACGCTGACCGGCGCTTCGCAGGCACTGGCCGAACAGGCCAGGCCGGCGTGACCGGCTGGTCAGCCGGGGTTGTCCGGCCGGTCCCCGGGCCGTCCGGGCCGGGTGGTGGCCGCCAGGCTCTGCTCCATCTCCGCCAGCCGCAGCTGCAACCGCTCGGCCTGCGCCGCCAACGCCTCGGCTTCGCCCTGGCGGCGCTGCAGGGCGAGCGCGGCACGGCGCAGCGCGGGCAACCGGGTCAGCACCGGACGGACCGCCGCGACGAGCACCAACAGCGCGCATCCCAGCACGGCGAGAACGATCCAGGTCAGCACCTGAGCAGACTAGCCGCTAGCGGACAGGTCCGCAGCCGGTGCACCACCGGGAACGGCGTACGCGGCAAGCGCGGCGGACGCGGCCGCGTGCACCTGCGCGACCAACTGTGCCGGAGCGACCACCGTCACGTCCGGGCCCAGCCCGAGGACGAACCGGCGGGCCCAGGCCAGATCGGTGACCCGCATGGTGACCAGCCACTCGCCGTTCGGTTCGACCCGGACGTCCTCGCACGGGTAGTACTCGGTGATCCACCGACCGCACCGGCCGACCCGCAGGACCACCGACGGCAGGCCCGGCGTCGGCTGGAACGCGGCCTCCCGGGGTTCGTGCCGACCGGCCTGCGGCGGTACGGCGGCCGGCTGGTCGAGCTCGACCAGGGCGTCGACCCGGTCGGCCCGGAACAGCCGGACCGCCTCTGCCCGCCGGCACCAGGCCTCCAGATAGCCCCGACCGCCGATCATGAGCACCCGGATCGGGTCGACGACCCGGTCGGTGGTCTCGTCGCGGGCCGCCGTGTAGTAGGTGATCCGTACCGCCCGGCCGCTCTGTGCCGCCGACCGCAGCCGGTCCAGCCGGGCCGTGTCTCCGGGCAGGCGTACCGCGACCGGGGCGCCGGCCGACTCGCCCGCCGCGTCCTCGATCTTGGCCAGTGCCCGCTCGACGGCGTCCCGGTTGGCCAGCCCCGGCGTCTCGGCCAGCATCCGCAGCGCCACCACCAGGGCCAGAGCCTCGTCCGGCGTCAGCCGCAACGGTCGGTCGATGCCGGCGTCGTAGGTGATCGTCACCCGGTCGCCGTCGAACGCCATGTCGATCAGGTCGCCCGGACCGTAGCCGGGCAGCCCGCAGACCCACAGCAGTTCCAGGTCCTCCCGCAGTTGACGCGCGGTGGTGCCCAGGTCGGCGGCGGCCTGGGCGATCTCCACGCCCGGCCGGGCCAGCAGGTAGGGCACCAGGTTGAGCAGCCGGGCGAGCCGGTCGGCGGAGGCCCGCGAGCCGGTCGGTCGGGACGTGGTCACCCTCGCACCTCCGCACCGGCCGGCTGGTGCGCCACCACGATCTCCTTCAGCCGCTGGATCACCAGCTCGCGCAGCTCCGGCGGATCGAGCACCCGCACGTCGGCGCCGTACCTGGCCAGCTGGCCGGCGAGCGCCTCCGGCTCGGCGTAGCGCAGTGTCAGCCGGTCCCCATCGGGGCCCGGGACGCAGGACTCCGCGCCGCGCCGCAGGCCGGCAGCCCGGCCCGGCCCGGCCAGCACGGTGGCCACGCCGGTACGTTCGACCGGGTCCGACCAGCGGGCGACGTGACTGATCAGGTCGACGTCGGTCGGCGGGGAGAAGCTGCCGGCCCGACCGGTGAGCCGCACCGCGCCCACCACCCGGGACAGTCGGAAGCAGCGGGTGGCCGCACGGTCCTGGTCGTGGCCGACCACGTACCAGCGGCCCCGCCAGCAGACCACCCCCCAGGGCTGCAGCCGTCGCCGGGTGGGGGTGTCGCCGCTGGGCACCCGGTAGTCGAAGGTCACCGGACGCCGGTCGCGGGCCGCGGCGGTCAACGCGGCGAATGCCGGGTCGACCGTGACCACCGGTTCCACCCCGAGGGTGGCCTGCGGATCCACGTCGATGCCGGCGGCCCGCAACTTGGCCAGCCCGGACGAGGCGGCGGCGGCCAGCCCGGCGTGCTGCCACAGCCGGGCGGCGATGCCGACCGCGGCGGCCTCCTCCGGCTCCAGCGGGATCTCCGGCAGCGCGTACTCGCGGTGGGCGATCCGGTAGCCCGGTTCGCTGTCGAAGGCGCTGGCCGCGCCGGTCTCCAGCGGCACGCCGAGGTCCCGCAGCTCCGCCTTGTCCCGCTCGAACTTGCGCTGGAACGCCTCGTGGTCACGGACGTCGGACGGATCGTGTTCGTAGCCGGGTACGGTCGCGGCGATCTGCGCGGCGGTCAGGAAGCGCCGCGTCGACAACAGGCAGATCACGAGATTGACCAGGCGTTCGGTCCGGTTGCGGGACACGGCACGACGCTAGCAGTGTCGGCGGTGCAGCGACCGCCCCGCCCGGCCGCTGCACGGGGGCGCAGGTTAGCGTGCCCGGCATGGTGCGATGGCGTGACGGCAGGGTCACCGCGGTCCGGCGGCGGTGGCGGGGGGCGGTCGAACTGGACGTCGCCGTCGACGGGGAGGCCGACGGGAAGCCGGTACGCGCGGTGGCCTACCCGGAGCTGGTCGGCGAGCCCGAACCCGGCGACCGGGTGCTGCTGAACGTCTCGGCGCTGCTGATGGGGCTCGGCACCGGCGGGTACGCCCTGGTGGTGGCGGTGCCGGACCGGCTGCCGCCGGACCCGCCGGGCGGGCGGGACCGCTCCGACGGGCATCTGGTGAAGGCCCGCTACACCCCGCTGCAGGCGATCGTGTGCGGGGTCGACGAGGAGGCGTCACCGCACCGACAGGTGCTGGCCGACGCCGAGGACCTGGCCGGGATGCCGGTGGTCACCGCCGACCTGCACTCGGCGCTGCCGGCAATCGTCGCCGGCGTCCTCGCCGACCGCCCCCGGCTGCGGGTCGGGTACGTGATGACCGACGGCGGGGCACTGCCCGCCGGCTTCTCCCGGACCCTCGACGGGCTGTCCGGCACGCTCGCCGGCACAGTGACCGTGGGCCAGTGCTTCGGCGGCGATCTGGAGGCCACCACCGTGCACAGCGGGCTGCTGGCGGCCCGGCACGTGCTGGCCGCTGACGTGACGGTGGTCTGCCAGGGTCCGGGCAACCTCGGCACCGGCACCAGGTGGGGTTTCTCCGGCGTCGGGGTCGGCGAGGCGGTCAACGCCGCCGCCGTACTCGGTGGACGACCGGTCGGCGCGCTGCGCATCTCCGCCGCCGACCCTCGGCCGCGCCACCGCGGCCTGTCGCACCACAGCAGCACCGCGTACGGCCGGGTGGCGCTCGCCCCGGCGGACCTGGTGGTCCCGGCGGACCTGCCGGCGGAGATCTCCGACGAGGTCACGGCCGCGCTGCGTCAGCTGGTCACCCCTGCCGGCCGGCACCGTGCGGTACGAGTCGCCACCGACGGTCTCGACGCGGCGTTGCGGGCCAGCCCGGTGCCGCTGCGCACGATGGGCCGGGACCTGGCTGGCGACCACGCGTACTTCCTGGCCTGCGCGGCCGCCGGCCGGCACGCGGCGACGCTCGCCGGCGGCGACGGCTGACCCGACAGCACTGGCCGGCGGTGACGGCTGACCCGGCGGCACCGGCTCAGCTGACGATGATCAGGACCGCCCAGGCACCCAGGATGAGCGCCAACGCCGTGGCGAGCACCCAGGTCGGCACGGTGTAGTCACCGCGGCGGTTGCGGGCGATCTCTGCGGCGATCTTGTTGCGCCGTCGCTCGAGCCAGGTCTCGGTCCGGGGAAACGGACTCGGCCGGCCGGTGGCGGTCGGCGGCGGCGGCGCGGGATCGTCGCGGGTGGGGTCAACCATCGTCCGTGAGCCTACCGTCACATGCTCGCGATCAGCCGCTCCACCCGCTCGTCGTAGGCCCGGAACGGGTCCTTGCACAGCACGGTGCGCTGGGCCTGGTCGTTCAGCTTGAGGTGGACCCAGTCGACGGTGAAGTCCCGCCGCTTCTCCTGGGCGTGCCGGATGAACTCCCCGCGCAGCCGGGCCCGGGTGGTCTGCGGCGGTGTCTCCTTCGCCTCGAAGATCTCCGGGTCGGTGGCCACCCGGTCGACCTGGCCGCGCCGCTCCAGCAACGCGTACAGCCCGCGGCCGCGGCGCAGGTCGTGGTACGCCAGATCCATCTGGGCGACCCGCGGATGGGACAGCGGCAGATCGTGCTTGCGCTGGTAGCGCTCGATCAGCTTCAACTTGGTCACCCAGTCGATTTCCCGGGCGACCGGGTCCAGGTCGCCGGTCTCGACCGCCCGCAGTGCCCGGCCCCACAGCTCGACGACCCGTTTGGCGGTCTGGTCGCCGCCCCGGCGTTCGACGAACTCGGTCGCCCGGGCCAGGTACTCCTGCTGGATCTCCAGCGCGCTGACCTCCTTGTTGGAGGCGAGGCGGATCTTGCGCCGGCCGGTGATGTCGTGGGAGACCTCGCGGATCGCCCGGATCGGGTTCTCCAACGACAGGTCCCGCATGACGACGCCGGCTTCGATCATCCGCAGCACGATGTCCGCGCTACCGACCTTGAGCAGCGTGGTCACTTCGTTCATGTTGGAGTCGCCGACGATGACGTGCAGCCGGCGGTACCGCTCGGCGTCGGCGTGCGGTTCGTCGCGGGTGTTGATGATCGGCCGGGACCGGGTGGTCGCCGAGGAGACGCCCTCCCAGATGTGCTCGGCCCGCTGGGAAAGGCAGTAGACCGCCCCGCGCGGCGTCTGCAGGACCTTGCCGGCGCCGCAGATGAGCTGCCGGGTGACCAGGAACGGGATCAGCACGTCGGCCAGCCGACCGAACTCGCCGTGCCGGGACACGAGGTAGTTCTCGTGGCAGCCGTACGAGTTGCCGGCCGAGTCGGTGTTGTTCTTGAACAGGTAGATCTCGCCGGCGATGCCCTCGTCGTGCAGCCGCTTCTCGGCGTCCACCAGCAGCCCTTCGAGGATCCGCTCGCCGGCCCGGTCGTGCGCCACCAGGTCGGTGACCGAGTCACACTCCGGGGTGGCGTACTCCGGGTGGGATCCGACGTCGAGGTAGAGCCGGGCCCCGTTGCGGAGGAAGACGTTGCTGGACCGCCCCCAGGAGACCACCCGGCGGAACAGGTAGCGCGCCACCTCGTCCGGCGACAGCCGCCGCTGGCCGCGGTAGGTGCAGGTGACACCGTACTCGGTTTCGAGCCCGAAGATTCGCCGTTCCATGACCAGACATTAGCCGCCCCGAGGGCTCCGTGGTCAGTCTCGGGCGACCTGTCGGGCGAACTACGCCCGACAGGTCGCTTTCGCGCAGAGTTATTGGCCAGGCGCGTACGGCGACTCGCCGGCGGAGAGCCGGGCAGCGAACTCCCGACAGCGGCCGTAGTCCGGCAGCAGGCCGTCGGCGCGGGCCTGGGCCAGTGTCGGGGCCGCATCGTCGCGGGCGGACAGCTGCGGCGCGGCGACCGGCCAGTCGATGGCCAGGTCGGCGTCGAGAGGATGTACGCCGTGCTCCGCGCGCGGGTTGTAGGTGGTCGAACAGAAATAGTTCAGGGTGGCGTCGTCGGACATCGCGCAGAACCCGTGCCCGAGTCCTTCGCTGAGGTAGACCGCGCGGCGGTCCACGTCGTCGAGCCGCACCGCCGTCCACCGGCCGAACGTCGGTGAACCGACCCGCAGGTCCACGATCACGTCGACCACCGCGCCCCGTACGCAGCTGATGTACTTGGCCTGGCCAGGCGGCACGTCGGCGAAGTGGATGCCCCGGACCACGCCATACGCCGAGACCGACAGGTTGCCCTGGGCCAGCCGCAGCGGATGCCCGACCGCCCCGGCCAGGTGGTCGAAGCGGTACCACTCCATGAACAGCCCGCGCGGGTCACCGTGCTGCTGCGGGGTGACCTCCCAGGCGCCCTCGATCTCGAGCTCCCGGATCTTCATCAGGCCTCCTCGGCCGGACCGGCTTCGGACAACCGGTGGTCGTTGCGCTCCTCGATCAGGCTCAGCAGGTAGCTGCCGTAACCGCTTTTGGTCAGCGGCTCGGCGAGGGCGCACAGCTGATCGTCGTCGATCAGGCCGGCGCGCCAGGCGGACTCCTCGACGCAGCCGATCTTCATGCCCTGGCGTTCCTCGATCACCCGGACGAACTCGGCGGCCTGCATCATCGAATTGAACGTGCCGGTGTCCAGCCAGGCCGTTCCCCGGTCCAGCACGGTCACCGACAGCTGACCGGCCCGGCGGTACGCCTCGTTGACCGCCGTGATCTCCAGCTCGCCGCGGTCGCTCGGTTTCAGCCCTGCGGCGATCTCCACCACCTGGTTGTCGTAGAAGTACAAGCCGGGCACCGCATAGCGCGACCGCGGCCGCTTCGGCTTTTCCTCGATCGACAGGACCCGGCCGGCGGCGTCGAAGTCGACCACGCCGTACGCCTCGGGGTTGGCCACCGGGTAGGCGAAGATCAGGCCGCCGGTGAGGTCGGCGTGGTCGGACAGCTTCCGGCCCAGACCGATGCCGTGGAAGATGTTGTCGCCAAGGATCAACGCGACGGACTCATCGCCGATGAAGTCCGCGCCGAGCACGAATGCCTGGGCGATGCCTTCCGGCCGGGGCTGCGCCCGGTAGCTCAGCCTCAGCCCGAACTGCGCGCCGTCGCCGAGCAGTCGTCGGAACTGCGGTTGATCCTCCGGTGTGGTCACGACCAGGATCTCCTGGATGCCGGACATGATCAGGGTGGCGAGCGGGTAGTAGATCATCGGCTTGTCGAAGACCGGCATGAGCTGTTTCGACACGGCGCGAGTGATCGGCCAGAGCCGAGATCCGGTACCGCCAGCGAGTAGGATTCCACGCACGGCGGGAGCCTACCGGCCTAACCACCCACAGCAACCGTCAACGGGCTCCCTCTACGGGCCGGTCACGGATGTCGGGCCCTTCGTCCGACATCCGCTCGGCCGGTCGTGCACCAGTCCATTGCCGGGACCGGCGAGGACATCGTCGGAAAGCCGTCACCGGCGATCCCCTGGGCCGACGGCGCCGGTGTCCCGTAGACTCCCGGACCTGTGAGAGTCCTCGTCACCGGCGGTGCCGGCTTCATCGGATCCGAATTCGTCCGGATGCTGCTCACCGATCCGAACGCCCCGGTCAGTCCGGCTACGGTGACCGTGCTGGACAATCTGACCTACTCCGGCAATCTCGCCAACCTGGCCCCGGTCCGTGACGACCCACGGTTTGCCTTCGTCCAAGCGGACATCTGCGACGCCGCCGCCGTCGACCGAGCACTCGCCGGACACGACATGGTGGTGCACTTCGCCGCCGAGTCGCACGTTGACCGGTCGATCACCGGTGCCGCGGAGTTCGTGACCACCAACGTGGTGGGCACCCAGACTCTGCTCGACGCGGCGCTGCGCCACGGGACGGACCGGTTCGTGCACGTCTCGACCGACGAGGTGTACGGGTCGATCGACGAAGGGTCGTGGACCGAGGACTGGCCGTTGTCGCCGAACTCACCGTACTCCGCGTCCAAGGCCGGCTCCGACTTGGTGGCCCTGGCCTACCACCGGACACACGGCATGGACGTCGTGGTGACTCGCTGCTCCAACAACTACGGGCCGTACCAGTTCCCGGAGAAGGTCATCCCGCTGTTCGTCACCAACCTGCTGGACGGCGGTACGGTGCCGCTGTACGGCGACGGCGGCAACGTCCGGGACTGGCTGCACGTGCGGGACCACTGCGTGGGCATCACGCTGGTCGCCGCCGGCGGGCGCGCCGGCGAGGTCTACCACATCGGCGGCGGGACCGAACTGACCAACAAGGAGCTCACCGCCCGGCTACTGGACGCCTGTGGGGTGGGGTGGGAACGGGTCGTCCCGGTCACCGACCGTAAGGGACACGACCGGCGCTACTCGCTGGACATCAGCAAGATCTCCCACGAGCTGGGCTACACCCCGAGTGTCACGCTGGACGAAGGACTGGCCGACACGGTCCGCTGGTACCGGGAGAACCGGCCCTGGTGGGAGCCGCTGAAGAAGCCTGTGGCGTCGTCGTGACCGCCGCAGACCGGTGGCTGGTCACCGGTGCCGGTGGGATGCTGGGGCGGGACCTGCTGGCCGCGTTGGCCGACCACCCGGACACCCGGTCGGTGACCGCGCTGACCCGTACCGATTTGGACATCACCAACCCGGCGGCGGTCGCTGCCGCCGTCGACGGGCATCAGGTAGTGATCAACGCCGCAGCGTGGACCGACGTGGACGGCGCGGAGGCGGCTGAGGAAGCCGCCACCGCCGTCAACGGCACCGCCGTGGCGCATCTGGCCCAGGCTTGCGCCGACCGTGGGGCGCACCTGGTGCACGTCTCCACCGATTACGTGTTCGCCGGCGACGGCACCTCCCCGTACCCGGAGGATGCCCCGACCTCACCTGTCAACGCGTACGGTCGCAGCAAGCTCGTCGGTGAACAGGCCGTCGCCCGGCTGCTGCCGGAGCGCGGCTACGTGGTCCGGACCGCGTGGCTCTACGGGGCACACGGACCCAACTTCGTCGCGACCATGCTGCGGCTGGCCGGCGAGCGGGAGCACCTCGAGGTCGTCGATGACCAGCATGGTCAGCCGACCTGGTCGTACGCCCTGGCCCACCAGCTGGTCGCGCTCGCCGCGGCGGCGGTCGCCGGCACGGCGAGCGCCGGGTTTTACCACGGAACGGCGAGCGGGCAGACGACCTGGTGTGGGCTGGCCCGGGAGGCGTTCGCGCTGCGCGGCCTCGACCCGACGCGGATCCGTCCCACCACCAGTGCCAACTTCCGTCGGCCCGCCGCCCGACCGACGTACTCGGTGCTCGGACATCAACGTTGGGCGCGCGCCGGCCTACCGGTCATGGCAGACTGGCGGAGCATGCTCTCCACCGCGTTGCGCGACCCGGCGTTCGGCGGCTGACCTGTCCGGGCCGCCGGTCCAGCCGGCAGGACAGGCACGCCGCGTCAGAGGCGCCCGGATTCCCCCGGCCCAGGAGAGAAACCGACATGTCGGAAAATAGTAGTGAATTCCGTACGCCGTCCGGCCTGCCCCGGGTCAGTGCCGTCGTGCTGGCCTGGGGCGCGGAACCGCTGCTGCGCCGATCGGTGGAAGCCCTGCTCGCCTCGGTCAAGGTCGACGTCGACGTGGTGTTGGTCGACAACGGGTGCACCACCGACGATGTCACCGTGCTGCGTGAGGTTCCCGGCGTCACGGTGGTCGGCGACGGCCGCAACGTCGGCTTCTCCGCCGGCTGCAACGTCGGCGTGGCCGCCGCCGTCGGCGAGTACGTGGCATTGGTCAACGGCGACGCGGTGGTCGAGCCGACCACCGTCGCCCGGCTGGTGGAGGAGCTCGCGGACCCGAGCGTCGGCATCGCCGCCGGCGCGGTCCGCCTGGCCGACGAGCCGGACCTGCTCAATTCTCGCGGCAACGAGGTGCACGTGCTCGGGTTGAGTTGGATCGGCGGATTCCGGGAGCGGGAGACCCGCACCGAACCGACCGAGACCGCCGGTGCGATGGGTGCCTGCCTGATGACCCGCCGGGCGCACTGGGACCGGCTGGGGGGCTTCGACCCGCACTACTTCGCGTACCACGAGGACGCGGACCTGTCGATCAGAACCTGGCGGGTCGGGCTGCGAGTGGTCAACGTGCCGGACGCGGTGGCGCTGCACCGCTACGAGTTCAGCCGCAACAGCTTCAAGTTCTACCTTGTCGAACGCAACCGAGTGATGTTCGTGGCCACGGTGTGGGGAGGGCGGTCGCTGGTGCTGCTCGGCCCGCCACTGCTGGCTCTGGAGTTGGCGGTGCTGGTGCTGGCCGCCCGACAGGGCTGGCTGCCCGACAAGCTCCGCGGCTACCGGTGGCTGTGGCAGCACCGCAGTCACCTGCGCCAGCGCCGGGCACAGCTGCAGGCCGAGCGGACCGTCCCGGACCGGGTGTGGATGCGAGTCCTCGCCGATCGGCTGGACACCCCGCTGATCGACCCGCCGGGCAGGAAGGTACTCAACGCGATGCTGGCGGCGTACTGGCGGACGGTACGACACTGGGTGTGACGCACCAGGCCGAAGCGCCGCCCTGGCGCGGCACACCGCGCCCGGTCAGTCCTGTTCGGTGGGGCCCGAATCGCCGGCGGCATCCTCCAGGTCGGCGGAGGCGGCCGAGGAAGTCGGCTTTCCCGGCGTCGACTCGGGCACCCGGGGACCGCCGGACCTGCCTGCTTCTGCCGACGAGGGCTCGTCCGCCGAGGTGGCGGCACCCCCGTCGAGCAGCGCGGTCAACGCGGCGCCGGCGATCCGGCGGAAGGTCCGGCCACGGCGGCGGCGGTCGAGCACCGCCACCTCCAACTGGTTGGCGGCGATGCTGCGGGTCGCGCCGTTCTCACCGCCCACTTCGGCGAGGGCCCGCACCGCCAGCCCGACGGCGTCGGACAGCGACATGTCGGCCCGATGGTCGGTTCGCAACACACCGGCGATCGTCTCGGCATGACCGCCCATCGCCATCCACCCCGGCTCGTCGGTGACCGAGCCGTCGTAGGTCAGCCGGTAGATCTCGTCAGCAGCCGGCTCCAGCCCGACCTCAGCAACACAGATCTCCACCTCGAACGGCTTCGACTGCTCGGTGAAGATCGACCCGAGGGTCTGCGCGTACGCGTTGGCCAGCGCCCGCCCGGTCACGTCGCGACGGTCGTAGCTGAGGCCGTTCAGGTCGGCCATCCGCACCCCGGCCCGGCGCAGATTCTCGAACTCGTTGTATCGGCCGACGGCGGCGAACCCGATCCGGTCGTAGATCTCGCTCACCTTGTGCAGGGCGCTGGACAGATTCTCGGCGACGAACAGCACACCGCCCTCGAAGCTCAGCACCAGCGCGCTACGGCCCCGGGCGATGCCCTTGCGGGCGAGCTCGGAACGGTCCCGCATGATCTGCTCGGGCGAGGCGTAAAACTGCATTGCCACGGCGGCGGCTCTCCTTCGACCAAGTGGTAACGACTACAGCGGACGAGACAAGTCGGCGCTCGCGGGTTCAGCCGCCCGGGTTCTCGGTACGCGCGGCGACGACCGCCTCGGCGATCTGGGCCGACTCGGCGTCGGTGAGCCGGTGGGTGCCGGCCGCCGTCGCGGTCATCACCACCGGGAAGATCCGGCGGGTCAGATCCGGGCCGCCGGTGGCGGTGTCGTCGTCGGCGGCGTCGTACAGCGCCTCCACCGCGAGACGGACCGCGTCGGCGCTACTCAGCCCGGAACGGTACCGCTTCTTCAGAGCCGCCTTCGCGAACAGCGACCCGGAGCCGATCGCGTCGAAACCGGTGGTCTCGTACGGACCGCCGGTGACGTCGAAGCTGAAGATCCGGCCGGCCTCGGCCGGATCGGTCGCGGCCAGGTCGAACCCGGCGAACAGCGGCACCACGGCCAGCCCTTGCAGCGCGGCACCGAGGTTGTTGCGGATCATCGACGCGAGGCGGTTCGCTTTGCCGTCCAGGGAGAGGACGGCGCCCTCCATCTTCTCGTAGTGCTCCAGCTCGACCTGGAACAGCCGCATCAGCTCGATGCCGATGCCGGCGGTGCCGGCGATGCCGATCAGCGAGTAGGCGTCAGCGGGGTGCACCTTCTCGATGTCCCGGTTGGCGATCAGGTTGCCCATTGTCGCCCGGCGGTCACCGGCCATCACCACGCCTTCGGCGGTGACGAGCGTGACGATCGTCGTGGCGTGCGGGCCGACGTCCGCGGACAGCCCGGGCGGCAGTGGGCGGCGCCCCGGCAGCAGATCCGGTGCGGCCGACGCCAGGAACTGGGTGAAGGAGGACGTTCCCGCGTTGGTGAACACGTCCGGAAGGCGTCCGGATGGATCGAATCCCGCTGCCACGTGGTCCCTCTCTGCATAACGTGATCGCCTGACCGGGCCGCCCGTGCCGGCACGGCGCCGGTCGAGGCCACCGGTGTGTTGGAGCAGACTAGCGTGCGCACCCGGTGGGTGCGATCTTCACCGCCGGCGAGCTACTCGCCGCCCTTCTGTACGTAGCCGCGGACGAACTCCTCGGCGTTCTCTTCGAGCACCGAGTCGATCTCGTCGAGCAGGTCATCGACGTCCTCGGTGATCTCGGCGTGCCGCTGCGCGGCCTCCGGATCCGTCTCGGTGACCGTCTCGTCGACTTCCTCGGCCCGGCGGGACTTGCCGGACTGGGACTGACCGCCGCTGTCACGGGTAGCCATCAGGTGCCTCCTCCACACGATCGCCTAGGTGAAACTTACCTCGCGGTGGCGACGGAACCGGCCGGCGTCGGCCACGTTCGCGCCAAGCGAACCTGGCCGGCTCAGCCTCCGGTGAGCACCTCCAGCAGGTCCTTCGCGCTGGCGCACCGGTCGAACAGGTCGCCCACGTGGACCTGAGTCCCCCGCTCCGGCTCCATCATCGGCACCCGGACCAGCGACTCCCGGCCCACGTCGAAGATGACCGAGTCCCAGCTGGCGGCGACCACCTCGGAGGCGTACTGCGCCAGGCACCGGCCCCGGAAGTAGGCCCGGGTGTCCGGTGGCGGCTCGACCATCGCGGCGCGGGTGGCGCTGTCGTCGAGCAGGGTACGCATCGCTCCCCGACCCACCAGGCGGTGGTAGAGGCCCTTCTCCGGCCTCACGTCGGCGTACTGCAGGTCGACCAGCTGCAGTTTCGGCGAGGCCCAGGTGAGCCCTTCCCGCTCCCGGTAGCCGTCGAGCAGCCGCAGCTTCGCGACCCAGTCCAGCTCCTGCGCGCAGGACATCACATCCCGTCCCAGCCGGTCGAGCACGTCCTCCCAGCGGTCCAGCACGTCGGCCGTGGCCTCGTCGAGGTCGGTACCGTACCGGTCGTCGACGAACGCCCTGGCCCGTTCGTAGAACGCCCACTGCAGGTCGAGCGCAGTGAGCCGGCGGCCGTCGCGCAGCCGCATCAGATGCGCCAGGGACGGGTCGTGGCTCACCGCCTTGAGCTCGGCCACCGGGTCGGCGATGCCGAGATCGGCGCCGAGCGCCTTCTCCTCGATCATGGTCAGGATCAACGAGGTGGTGCCGACCTTCAGGTAGGTGGAGATCTCCGAAAGGTTGGCGTCGCCGATGATCACGTGCAGCCGGCGGTACTTGTCGGCGTCGGCGTGCGGTTCGTCCCGGGTGTTGATGATCGGCCGCTTCAGCGTGGTTTCCAGGCCGACCTCGACCTCGAAGAAGTCGGCCCGCTGGGAGATCTGGAACCCGGTCTGGGAGCCGTCCTGGCCGATGCCGACCCGACCCGCCCCGCAGACGATCTGCCGGGTGACGAAGAACGGCGTCAGGTACGCCACGATGTCGGCGAACGGTGTCTGCCGACGCATCAGGTAGTTCTCGTGGGAGCCGTAGCTGGCGCCCTTGTTGTCGGTGTTGTTCTTGTACAGCTGGATGGGGTGCGAACCGGGGATGGTCGCCGCGCGGCGGGCCGCCTCCGCCATGACCCGCTCCCCCGCCTTGTCCCACCGGACCAGGTCCAGCGGGTTGGTGACCTCGGGGGTGGAGTACTCGGGGTGGGCGTGGTCGACGTAGAGCCGGGCACCGTTGGTGAGGATCACGTTGGCCAGGCCGAGATCCTCGTCGGCGAGGGCCTCCGCCGGGTCGTAGGCGGCCCCCGAGTAGGTGAAGCCGCGGGCGTCACGTAGCGGCGATTCCTCCTCGTAGTCCCACCGGGCCCGGCCGCCCCGGTTCAGTTCGGGTCGGGCACCGTAGGCGTTGACCACCTGTGAGGAGGTGACCATCGGGTTGGCTCCGGGCTGGCCGGGCACGGAGATGCCGTACTCCACCTCGGTGCCCATGATCCGCCGCACACTCATGCCGTTACCTCATCGCTTCCGTCGGCGCCCGTCATGTCGAGCGTAGTCCGCGCACCGACGGAACCGGACGTTGGCGTGTCCGCGTGGTCACGCGGGGCGCGTCGGACACCGGTCCCGCGGCGCGGTCGAGTCGCGCCGCGTAACCGGTGTCCCGCACCCCGAAACGGGGTGCGGGACACCGGACCGTGGTCAGAGGTACTGCCCGGTGTTGCTGGCCGTCTCGATCGACCGGCCGGCCTCCGCGCCCTTGCCGCCGGAGACGAGGGTACGGATGTAGACGATCCGTTCCCCCTTCTTACCGGAGATCCGGGCCCAGTCGTCCGGGTTGGTGGTGTTCGGCAGGTCCTCGTTCTCCCGGAACTCGTCGACGCACGCGTCGAGCAGGTGCTGCAGCCGCAGACCCTTGCGCCCGGAGGTGAGGAACTCCTTGATCGCCATCTTCTTGCCCCGGTCGACGATGTTCTGGATCATCGCGCCGGAGTTGAAGTCCTTGAAGTACAGGACCTCCTTGTCCCCGTTGGCGTAGGTCACCTCGAGGAACCGGTTCTCGTCGGTCTCCGAGTACATCCGCAGCACCACGGCGTCGATCATGGCTGCCACGGTGGCCTGCGGATCGTCGCCGTGCTCGGTGAGGTCGTCCGGGTGCAGCGGCAGCCCGGTGAGGATGTACTTGGAGAAGATGTCCTTGGCCGCCTCGGCGTCCGGACGCTCGATCTTGATCTTGACGTCCAGCCGGCCGGGCCGCAGGATCGCGGGATCGATCATGTCCTCCCGGTTGGAGGCACCGATCACGATCACGTTCTCCAGGCCCTCGACCCCGTCGATCTCGCTCAGCAGCTGCGGAACGATGGTGTTCTCCACGTCCGAGGAGACACCGGAGCCCCGGGTCCGGAAGACCGAGTCCATCTCGTCGAAGAACACGATCACCGGGGTACCTTCGCCGGCCTTCTCCCGGGCCCGCTGGAAAATCAGCCGGATGTGCCGCTCGGTCTCACCGACGTACTTGTTGAGCAGCTCCGGGCCCTTGATGTTGAGGAAGAAGCTGGTGTGCTTCTCCTCACCCCGCCGCTCGGCGATCTTCTTGGCCAGCGAGTTGGCCACCGCCTTGGCGATCAGCGTCTTGCCGCACCCGGGCGGACCGTAGAGCAGGATGCCCTTCGGTGGACGCAGATGGTGCTCACGGAACAGCTCCGCGTGCAGGAACGGCAGCTCGACCGCGTCCCTGATCTGCTCGATCTGGGCGTGCAGGCCGCCGATGTCGGTGTAGTCGACGTCCGGCACCTCCTCCAGCACCAGCTCCTCGACCTCGCTCTTCGGTATCCGCTCGTAGGCGTACGCCGACCGCGGCTCGATCATCAGCGAGTCGCCAGCCCGCAGCGCGCTGCCGACCAGCGTCTGCGCCAGATGCACCACCCGCTCCTCGTCGGCGTGCGAGATGACCAGGGCACGGTCACTCGGCTCGCCGGTCGGATTGTCGAGGAGTTCCTTGAGCATCACCACCTCACCGACCCGCTCGTAGCCGAACGCGTCGACCACGTTGAGCGCGTCGTTGAGCAGGACCTCCTGGCCGCGTTGGAGCTCGTCGGCGTCCAACGAGGGAGAGAGCGCCACCCGTAGCTTCCGGCCACCGGTGAAGACGTCCACCGTGCCGTCCGCGTGTCGGGCCAGGAAGACGCCGTACCCGCTGGGCGGTTGCGCCAGCCGGTCGATCTCCTCCTTGAGCGTGACGATCTGGGCCCTGGCTTCCTTGAGGGTCGCCACGAGCCGTTCGTTGTTCTCGGTCAGTCGGGCCAGCTGCGCCTGCGCTGCCGCCAGCCGTTCCTCGAGCTGCCGCACGTGTCGGGGGCTTTCGGTCAACTTGCGCCGCACCAGAGCGAGTTCCTCTTGAAGAAACGCGACCTGGGTGGAGAGATCGTGGGCCTCCTTCTCCCACCGTGCGGCGCGCGAATCCGCGTCGTCGCTGCGTGCCACGTCCCACCTCCCCGGGGGCTAAAACGTACTGCCCTAACACTAGCCGTTTGCCGGACGTTTCGAACCCACGCAACACAGTCGTCCCACAACCTTGATCGCTCGGGCACGTCACAAGCGGCCGACGGACGCCTGGCCGGCCGGTCCCACGGCGTGTCGGGTACCGTCGGGACGCGAGGACGGGCACGACCCAGGGAGGTGCGCGGTGACGACCCCGACCGAGACCCGGTCCCCCGGAGAGCCGGGCGAAACGGCATCAACCGACACGGAGCTGCAGGTCTGGGTCGACCAGGACCTCTGCACCGGAGACGGGCTGTGCGTGCAGTACGCCCGGGACGTCTTCGAGTTCGACATCGACGGGCTCGCCTACGTCAAGGACGCCTCCGGGGAACTGCAGGTCGCCGAGGGCGCCCGGGTCGCCGTCCCCGAACGGCTGCGGCTCGACGTGATCGACGCGGCCAAGGACTGCCCCGGCGAGTGCATCCACGTGGTCCGCGCGGACGACCAGACCGAGGTGTCCGGACCGGACGCCGGCTAGCCACCCGGTCTACCGGTACGGCTCGCTGCCCGCCGGTACGGCCACCTACCTGCGATGGGTGACCCACATCACAGCAGCGGCCGGCCCGCCACCGAGGCGACCACCCGGGCGAACTCCTCGAGCCGCGCGATCTGCCCCGAACCACCGTCGTCGAGCGTCTTGCCGAACCGCAGCGCGTCGTGCCGGGGGCCGAGATGCTCCTCGGGTTGCGTCTCGTCCTGCGAACTGAGCAGCAGGTAGACGTCGACGCTGTCCACCCGGATCTGCCCGTTCGGCGTACGGGTCAGCCGACGGCGGCAGCCGACCTCGGTGACCGTGGACAACGGCACCACCCGTAACGACGACGTCATCGACCCGACCGGCCCGTCCCCCGGCGGGACGTCCTCACCGTGCCACAGGACCATCCGGCTGCCGTCGCAGATCGCCACCTCCTGCCAGACCCCGTTGACCTCGTTGACGAACCGCTCGAGGGTGAAGGCGAGAACCTCGGCGCCCGCCAGTACGCCACCGAGCGCCTCCAGCGCGACGTCCGGGTCCCGCAGGTACGCCCGGCTGGCCGCGTCCAGGTCCGGATAGGGCGACCAGTCGGGGAAGACCGCCGGCAACTCGCCACCACCGAACGCGGGCCGGCTCATGCCGGCCCCGTCCCGGCCACCGTGCCCAGCGACGGGGCCGGCCCTTCGGCCCGGTCGGGTGACGCCGGACCGGCGGCGTCGGGCGGCACCGGCGCACCGGTCTGGTCCCGGCGGCGCGCCGCGTACGCCTCCGCTCCCTTGCTCGGCTTGCGCCGCCGCGGCGGCGCGCTGACCCCCGGTGCCAACCGGCGGGCCGACACCAGAAACGCGGTATGCCCGATCATCCGGTGGTCGGGCCGCACCGCCAACCCGTCGACATGCCAGTCCCGCACCAACGACTCCCACGCCCGAGGCTCGGTGAACCCGCCGGCGGCGCGCAACGCCTCGACCAGTTCGCTCAGCTGCGGCGTGGTGGCGACGTAGCCGACGAAGACCCCGCCGGGCAGCAACGCCCGGGCCACCAGGTCCAGCACCTCCCACGGCGTCAGCATGTCCAGGATGATCCGGTCGAAGCCGACCTCCGGGCAGGACGCGACGTCACCGACGTGCAGCCGCCAGGCCGGGTGCGGGCCGCCGAAGAACGCCTGCACGTTCGCCCGGGCCACCTCGGCGAAGTCCGCCCGGGCCTCGTACGAGTGCACCTCACCGTCGGTGCCGACGGCGCGCAGCAGCGAACAGGTCAGCGCGCCCGACCCGGCACCGGCCTCCAGCACCCGGGCCCCCGGGAACACATCACCCATCGCCACGATCTGAGCGGCGTCCTTCGGATAGATCACCTGAGCCCCGCGCGGCATGCTCAGCACGTAGTCGGCCAGCAGCGGCCGCAGCGCGAGGTACGCGGTACCGCCGGCCGACGTCACCACGCTGCCTTCGGGCAGGCCGATCAACTCGTCGTGCGACAGGGCACCGCGATGGGTGTGGAACGACCGACCGGCAGCGAGCGTGACGGTGTGCATACGCCCCTTCGGGTCGGTCAACTGCACCCGGTCGCCCGGCTGGAAGGGGCCACGCCGGGTGGAGATCGGCGTGGTACTGACATCGCCGGATGCCACGGCGGTCGGCGGAGGGGTCACTGGCTCATCTTTCGGGTCGGTTCCAACAACTGCGCCAGATCGGCGACGTGCAGCACGCCGATCACGTCCTCGCCCCGGGTCACCAGGTACTGCGCGCCCGGATGTTCCTGCACGGTACGGACCACCTGCTCGCCGGTGAGGTCGACCGGGATCCGGCGGACCCCGTCGATACCGCGCGCGACGGTGTCGACCGCCACCCACGGACGGCGCTCCGGCGGAACCGCAGCGGCCGCAGCCCGGTCCACCAGCGCCACCAACCGGCCGAACGAGTTCGTCACCGCCATGGCCGGCTCCCGCCCACCCGGTTGCGCCGGGTGGGCGCCGGCGACCCGGCGCTGCGCCTCAGCCAACGGCGTCCCGCTCGGCACCGGAAAGACCGGCCGGGCGAGCGCCGCCAGGTCGACCAGTGGGAACCGGCGGCCGATGCGCGCGACCCGGATCGACTGGCCGGCACCCTGCCAGAGGGTGAACGCCACCAGCAGCATGAAGATCAGCCCGAACGGGGACAGGATACCGGCCAGCGTGAGCAGCACCACCAGGCCGGCGGTGCCCGCCGCAACGGCCCGACCGACCCAACCGGCGGCCTCGGTGCCGACGTGGCGGTCCCTGGTCACCGCCCAGACCGCGGCACGCAGCGCGCGCCCGCCGTCTAGGGGCAGCCCCGGCAACGCGTTGAACACCGCCACCAGCAGGTTCGCCGCCGCCAACTGGAACGCCAACTGGTTGATCAACGTACGGTCCGGCAGCAGCACGGTCGCCACCACCGCGACCAGGCCCAGGACCAGCGACACCGCCGGACCCGCCAGCGACACCAGCAGGTCGACCTTGGGGGTCGGGGCGTCCCGGTCCATCTCGGTGTAGCCGCCGAGCATCTCCAGGGTGATCCCGCGGACCCCGATGCCGTAGCGGCGGGCGGTCAACGCGTGCCCCAGCTCGTGCAGCAGCACCGAACCGAGCAGGCAGACCACGAAGCCCAGGCCGACCGCGTAGCGGGCCGGCTGCGGCACGTCCAACTGGGTGCGGACGAACTCGCCGTACAGCACGGTGACCAGGATCGCCAGGAACAGCACCGAGGTGTGGAGGTGCACCGGGAAGCCGAGCACCCGGCCGAGGCTGATCCCCGGCCGCCGGTCAGGGCGCCGGTCGGGGCGTTTCGCGGTGTCCTCCATCGGGTTGATGCTACGGAACGCCGTACCGGCCGGCGCGCACGGTTTGTCGCCGCGCCGCCGGCCGGACTGTCACAGCGGTGCCATACCCTGCGTGCATGACAATCGGCCCGGACATCGCGCCCGACGTCGAACCACCCCGGCTGGCCACGTTGTCGCCGTCGCGGGCGGCCGATTTCAAGACCTGCCCGCTGCTGTACCGGTTCCGCAGCATCGACCGGCTGCCCGAGCGAACCACCGTCGACCAGGCCCGGGGCACCCTGGTCCACGCCGTCCTGGAGCGTCTGTTCGATCTGCCGGCCGACCAGCGCACCCCGGCGGCGGCCGCCGACCTGGTCGCCCCGCAGTGGCAACGGCTGCTGGACACCGACCCGACGCTGGCCGACGTCGTCACCACCGGGCCGGCGGAGCCGACGCCGGACGAGCAGGCGGGCTGCCCGGAGCTGGACGAGTTCCTGGCCGCCGCCCGACACCTGCTCGACGGTTACTTCACCGTCGAGGATCCCCGCCGGCTGGAACCGGCCGAACGGGAGAGCCTGGTCAACGCGGTGGTCGACGGGCAGCTGCTGATCCGCGGCTACATCGACCGGCTGGACGTCTCCCCCGCCGGGGACCTGCGGGTGGTCGACTACAAGACCGGCGGTGCCCCCCGAGAGGCGTTCGAGTCCCGGGCGCTGTTCCAGCTCAAGTTCTACGCTCTGGTGCTGTGGCGTACCCGTGGCGTCGTCCCCCGGGTGCTCCGGCTGCTGTACCTGCGCGACGCCGAGATCTGCGACTACACGCCGGACGCCGAGGAGCTGCAGCGGTTCGAACGCACCGTCCTGGCGCTGTGGCGGGCGATCCTGCAGGCCACCGAGAGCCGGGACTTCCGCCCCAAACAGAGCCGGCTCTGCGACTGGTGCAGCTACCAGGCGTACTGCCCGGTGTATGGCGGGACCCCGCCGCCCTTTCCCGACCTGGCGCAGGACCTGGTCTCCTCCTGAGGGAGGAGACCAGGTTCGCACCGTGGTGGGCGCGACGCCACCGCCGTACCGGATACCGTCGCGACATGGAGCCCACCGAGCCGGACCGGTCCACCGGACCGCACGGGTCGCGGTGGTGGCGGTGGTGGTGGCGGTGGTGGCGTACGGCCCGGGGCGCCGGCACGACCGGACCGGTGCCGCCGGTGCTGGCCCGCGACGGCCTGCTCGCCGCCACGGTCGTCGGGGTCGATCTGGCCCTCCAGGCGCTCGGGCCGACCGGTCAGCCCGGCCCGAACCTCGGCTGGCAGGCCGTCGTCGGCTGGAGCCTGATCGCGGCGGCGCCGATCGCGGCACGCCGGGTCGTCGTCTGGCCGGCCGTGCTGGCCAGCGCCGCGATGGTGGCCGTCCCGCTGCTGACCGGCCACGAACCGGTGAGCATGGCGCTCGCCCTGGTGATCCTGACCTACACCGCGGCCTGCTGGCTGGCGCTGCGCCCGGCGGTCGTCGCCACCGCCGTACTGTGGCTGCCGGTGCTGACCGTCAACGCGGCGCTGCCACAGGGTGCCGAAATGCCGGGAATCTCCCGGTTGTACCTGCTGTTCGTCAACGGACTGACCATGCTGGTCGCCTTCTTCATCGGGCGGACCGTGCACGCCCGTCGGTCGGCGACGCGGACGCTGGCCGAACGCGCCCGGGTGGCCGAGGAGAACCAGCGGGCGGCCGCGGACCAGGCGGTCGCCGACGAACGGCGGCGGATCGCCCGGGAGCTGCACGACGTCGTGGCCCACCACGTCAGCGTCATGGGGGTGCTGGCCACCGGTGCCCGTCGGGTGCTGCACCGCGACCCGGCCGCCGCCGACGAGGCGCTCGGCACCATCGCCGACACCAGCCGCAGCACGCTACGGGAGATGCGTCGGCTGCTCGACGTCCTGCGCACCGACGCCGAACCGGCCGACGCCGAGCTCACCCCGCAGCCAGGGCTCGGCGGCATCGAGTCCCTGGTCGAGCAGATCCGCGAGGCGGGTCTGCCGGTGACCCTGCGGATCGACGGGGTACCCGGGGACCTGGATCCCGGCGTGACGCTGACCCTCTACCGGATCGTCCAGGAGGCGCTCACCAACGCGCTCAAGCACGCCGGAGCGGCAACCGCCGAGGTGCGGCTCAGCTTCGGCGTCTACTGGCTGATCGTCGAGGTGTTCGACACCGGCCGCGGTCCCGGTCCGGACCGCGGCCGGGTCGGGCACGGTCTGGTCGGAATGCGGGAGCGGGTGGCCCTGTACGGTGGCACGCTGCGGACCGGCCCGCGCCCGGGCGGCGGCTTCCGCATCTACGCCAAGCTGCCGATGGAGCAGCTGGGGGCGGCTACCCGACAAGGAGCACCGTGACCGAACCCGGCATCGCCGCGCCGTCCACCACCCGTCCGGTCCGGATCCTGCTCGCCGACGATCAACCGCTGCTGCGCACCGGATTCCGGATGGTCCTCGGCGCCGAGGACGACCTGGACATCGTCGGCGAGGCGGCGGACGGGGCGGAAGCCGTCGACCTGGCCCGCCGGCTCCTGCCCGACGTCGTGCTGATGGACATCCGGATGCCCCGGATGGACGGGGTGGCGGCGACCCGGGCGATCGTCGACGCCCGGCTGCCGGTCCGGGTCCTCATCCTCACCACTTTCGACCTCGACGAGTACGTGGTGGGGGCGCTGCGCGCCGGTGCCAGCGGCTTCCTGGCCAAGGACGTGCCCGCCGAGGACCTGGTGGCCGCCATCCGGACAGTAGCGGTCGGTGAGGCCGTGGTGGCTCCCCGGATCCTGCGCCGGCTGTTGGACAAGTTCGCGCTCACCCTGCCCGATCCGGACGCGGCGCCGCCGAAGGCGCTGGACGTGCTCACCGAACGGGAACGTGAAGTGCTCATCCAGATGGCCCGAGGACTGTCCAACGCCGAGATCGCCAGCACCCTGTCGGTCAGCGAAACCACCATCAAGACCCACGTCGGACACGTGCTGACCAAACTCCGACTGCGGGACCGGGTCCAGGCCGTGGTGCTGGCGTACGAGTCCGGCCTGGTCCGCCCTGGCGGATGAGTCCGGCCCGAGCCTGCCCTGGCGGATGAGTCCGGCCCGCCGGGATCATTCTCAGGTCGGAGGAGCGCCCCCGTCACGGGCGGAGTGGTGAACCGTTCCCGGGCAGGACCCGGGCAGGGCGACCGGAACATACCGTTGGCGGCAGACAACAACGGTAGGAGTCTCCGACGTGACAACGACGACAGCGACCGGACCAGCCGCCCGGGCAGCCGACGTGTGGAAGGTGTACGGCGCCGGCGAAGCCCAGGTGATCGCCCTGCACGGCGTCACCCTCGACCTGGAACCCGCCCGGTTCACCGCCATCATGGGGCCGTCCGGCTCGGGCAAGTCCACTTTGATGCACTGCCTCGCCGGGCTCGACACCGTCACCCGCGGCACCATCACCATCGGCGACACCACTGTCACCGGACTCAACGACACCGGGCTGACCAGACTCCGCCGGGACAAGCTCGGCTTCATCTTCCAGCAGTTCAACCTCCTCCCCACGCTCACCGCCGAGGAGAACATCCTGCTGCCCATGGCGATCGCCGGCCGCAAACCCGACCCCGCCTGGTTCGACACCGTCATCGACACCGTCGGCCTGCGTGACCGCCTGCACCACCGACCCACCCAACTGTCCGGCGGCCAGCAGCAGCGGGTCGCCTGTGCCCGCGCCCTCGTCGCCCGCCCCGACGTCGTCTTCGCCGACGAACCGACCGGCAACCTCGACTCCCGCGCCGGCGCCGACGTCCTCGGCTTCCTACGCAACTCGGTACGCGACCACCAGCAGACCATCGTCATGGTCACCCACGACCCGGTCGCCGCCTCCTACTCCGACCGCGTCGTCTTCCTCTCCGACGGCCGTATCGTCGACGAGCTACAGCAGCCGACCGCCGAGGCGGTCCTCGACCGGCTGAAGGGCCTCGACGTCGCGGCGATCGAGCAGGAGCAGGTTTGATGCTGCGCGCCACGTTGAAGAGTCTGCTCTCCCGCAAACTGCGGCTGGTGCTGTCCGCAGTGGCGATCGTCCTCGGGGTGCTGTTCGTTTCCAGCGCCACGGTGCTCACCGACAGCTTGAGCAGCCGCTTCGAACGGCTCTTCCAGACCGTCAACGCGGACGTCGCCGTACAGGTGCAGGCGGCCGACACGGCCGGTCAGCAAGCGGAGCCGCCGCTGCTGACCGACGCTGACCTGAATCGCATCGCCGCTGTCAACGGGGTGGCGTCGGTGACCGGTGACGCCAGCTCTACCGGGGTGATCCCGTTCCGGGCCGCCGACGGCAAGGCGGTGCCGAGCCAGGCACCGCAGCTGGGCATCGGCCTGACCGCCGCCGGCGACGACGACGCGCTGCTCCAAATCGCCGAGGGACGCACGCCCAGCGCCGACGACGAGGTCGCGGTGACCCGGTTGACCGCCGAGCAGGCCGGCGTCACGGTCGGCGACCAGCTCCGGGTGTACGTCTCCAGCGCCTACCAGGCCAGCGAGTACGACGTGGTGGGCCTGCTGGAGTACAGCGGGGGCAGGTCCACCCTCGGTGGCGAGACACTGGTCGCCTTCACCGTGCCACAGGCACAGCAGTTGTTCTACGGCGAGGCCGGGGTGTTCGGCACGGCACAGTTGACCGCCGACCCCGGTGTCACCGACGACGAGCTCAAGCGGCTGGTGGCCGACGAGCTGCCCGCCGGGTTCGAGGCGGTGACCGGCGCAGAGCTCGCCGACGAGCAGGCGTCCCAGTTCACCCAGCTGCTGACCTTCGTCAACTGGTTCTTCCTCGGGTTCGCGCTGATCGCGTTGCTGGTCGGCATGTTCCTGATCTTCAACACGTTCAACATCCTGGTCGCGCAGCGGTCCCGCGAGCTGGCCCTGCTCCGGGCACTGGGTGCCAGCTGGGCCCAGGTCACCTCGGCGGTGCTGATCGAGGCGCTGGTCGTCGGCGTGATCGCGGCCACCCTCGGCCTGGCCGCCGGCATCGGCGTCGCCGCCGGCCTGCAGTTCCTGGCGGTCGAAGCGCTGTCGCTGCCCGCTGGCGGGTTGATCGTCTCACCGGTCGCGATCCTGGCGTCCTACCTGGTCGGTGTACTGATGACCATGGTCGCGGCGTTGATTCCGGCGATCCGCGCCTCGGCGGTTCCGCCGGTGGCCGCGATGCGCGACGTGGTCCGCCCGGACCGGCCGCTGACCGGGCTCACCACTACCGGCGGGGTGGTCACCGCGCTCGGCGCGGGGCTGCTGGCCGTGGGTCTGATCGGTGTCTCCGGGCTGACCGCCGTCGCGCTCGGCGGTGGCGTGCTGCTGTCGATCATCGGCGTGGCGCTGCTGTCGCCCGCCCTCACCCGTCCGGTGGCCGGCACCGTCGGTCGCCTGGTCAGCTGGGGTACGGCGACCGGTCTCGGCCGACGCAACACGCTGCGCAACCCGCGGCGTACCGCTGTCACCGCCGCTGCCCTGATGATCGGGGTGACCCTGGTCAGCACCATCGCGGTGATCGGGTCGTCGTTGAAGGCAACCACCACCGACCTGGTGGAGAACGGCCTCGGGGCCGAGATCATCATCTTGACCAACGGCCAGCAACTGCCGACCGGGCGGGAGGGTTTCGATCCCGCACGCCTCGACCAGGTAGCCGAGATCGACGGTGTGACCGGCACCGTCGCGTACCACATCGCGATACTGACCGCCGACGGCCGCCCCAACCAGCTCATCTCCGCCACCGACCTGTCACAGGCCGGCCCGATGTTCGCTCTCGAGACCGTACAGGGCCGCCTCGACGCCGGCGACGGCGAGACGGTGGTCGACGTGAACACCGCGCAATCCAACGGATGGACGGTCGGCGACGACATCGTCATCGACATGCCGCGTGGCGGCGAACGGGCCTACGAACTCGTCGGCGTCTACCGCACCGCGCTCACCGCCGGGCTGATCCTGCCCGAGTCCCAGGTGCAGTACCTCGCCGGGCCGCTGGCCTACCAGGGGTTCGTCGCCACCACCCCGGACGCCGACGTGCAGCGGATCGTCGCCGAGACCGAGGCGCTGATGGCCGACTACCCGTTGGTGACGGTCGGCGACCGCAGCAGCTTCGTCGAGCAGCAGAACCAGCTGGTCGACATCCTGCTCAGCATCTTCTACGTACTGCTGGCCCTCGCAGTGCTGGTGGCCTTCATCGGAATCGTCAACACCCTGGTGCTGAGCATCTACGAACGCACCCGGGAACTCGGGCTGCTACGCGCGGTAGGGATGAGCCGACGCCAGGTCCGCCGGATGGTCCGCGTCGAATCACTGCTGATGGCGGTCTTCGGCTGCCTGCTCGGTGTGGCGTTGGGCGTGGCGCTCGGACTGGCCGCGTCGTTCGCGATGCGCAGCCAGGACGTGCTGTCGGTGGTCAGCGTGCCGGTCGGCCAACTCGTCGGGTTCGTCGTCGCCGCCGCGCTGGCCGGCGTGGTCGCTGCCTGGTGGCCGGCCTGGCGGGCGTCCCGGTTGAACGTACTGCAGGCGATCTCGCACGAGTGACCGACCAGGCCGGTTGACGGGCAGCCCGAACCGGGCTGCCCGTCAACCGGCCGCCACGGGCAGATCGGCCCGGTACGCGGCGAGCAGCGCGGTCAGATCGGCCACCGTCACGTCGCACAGACTGGCCCGTACCTGGACCCGGTCCGGCACCGGGAACGCCGCCTCGGCCGGCACCGCGAGCACCGCCGCCCCGGCGGCGTGCGCGCTGGCCACCCCAGCCGGGGAATCCTCGACCGCCACGCAGTCCGTCGCCGACACGCCGAGGGCGGCTGCAGCGGCCAGGTACGGGGCCGGATCGGGTTTGGTCGCCGGCACCTCGTCGCCGCAGCACACCACGTCGAAGTTGTGCCGCCCGATGGTGTGCAGCGCCACGTCGACCAGGGCACGTTCGGTCGAGGTGACCAGCGCGGTACGGATGCCGGCCGCCCGGACGGCCCGGACCAGCTCGAAGGCGCCCGGCCGGGCCGGTAGGCCGACGCTGAACAGGGCGGTGACCCGACGGGTCAGCCAGGCTGCGCCGGCCGCCGGGTCCCGCCACGGCTGGTCCAGGTCCTCATGCAGCAGCCCCATCGTGGTGGCCATGTCCGAACCCACCATCGCCAACCGCGCCTCGGCGGACAGTTGCCCGCCGTAGTGCACGGCCAGCTCCCGCAGGGCCACGTCCCAGAGATTCTCGCTGTCGATCAACGTTCCGTCCATGTCGAACAGGACGGCGGCGGGTGGCGGGGTATTCAGCGGAACCTCCCTGGTCCGGGCACGACGGGTTGTCCCACGATCCTGCCTGATCACAGCGCTGTCGCCCAGCCGGCGACGGCGACGGCGCAGGTCGCCGGCCGGCGTGAGTCAGGTCAGGTCACACCCGGCCAGCGACCGGTCATACCCGTTGAAGAAGGCTGCGCTCCGCTGGTCGGCGGTGCCGTGCGAGCCCTCCTCGAACCACGGCTGGTCGGGATCGTCCGCCACGCTCGCCAGACCGCGTTGGAACTCCTCCAGGTCACCGTCGTCGAGCTGCAGCGTGCCGTCGCGTACCGAGTCACCGAGATAGGCCCCGGCCAGACAGTCGGCGGCCAGCTCCCGCTGGATGCTGAACCGGTACTCCAGATCCAGCCGCACCTGGATGCCGTGCGCGTATTCATGGCCGATGAGGTAGAACAGGAACGAGTCGCCGACCGTCTGGAAGACATCGAATGCCCAGTTCGCGTCGTAGGCGATGAACTCGGACCCGCTGGTCAGGCAGTAGACCGCGTTGTTGCGCGGAATGAGCTGGTCGCCGCAGCTCAGTTCGCCGTCGCGTTGGTAGGCGATCGCCTGCCCGATCGGCTCGAACGCCGCACCGAACCCGGCGAACCGCTGCGACCAGTACTGGTCGGCGAGAGCTTCGGCCCCCGCGATGTCCTGCTCGAACTCCTCGACCGTGTCGGTGCCGTCGAGTGACCCGTCGGCCGCCCCGGTGGCACCGCCCCCGGGCACCGCCGGCTGGTTGGGTTCACCCGGCCCGGCGTCGGGCAGCGGCACCGCGGCGCAGGCCGCCGCCGCGACGACGGCGGCACACAACGCCACCAGCTGAAACCGGCTGCGGACACGGTCGCCGGGCTGACGCATACCGGCCTCCTCGCTCAGTTGTCGGACGGCGACGCGTGGCCGTCTGCGGTCCATGCTGCCCCAGTTGCGCAATACGTACGGCGTCGGTATGCGGATCAGGCCGACGGTGGAGCCGGCGCGGCCACCGGGCCGGGTCGTCGGCCGGCACGTAGGCTGACAGGGTGAGGCACGACAACTACCCCGCACCCAGACGTCGACGAGTAGTCGCAACGACCGCGAGCATGCTGCCAGGTCGGTATGACGGCGAGGAGGCCCGGTGACCGAGTTCGACGGTCTGCCGGTGCTGCGGTCACCGGTGGCTATCGCCGCGTTCGAAGGCTGGAACGACGCCGCGGACGCCTCCACCGCGGCCGTCGAGCACCTGCAGGAGGTCTGGCAGGCCCGGGAGATCGCCGCGCTAGACCCGGAGGACTTCTACGACTTCCAGGTCAGCCGGCCGACCATTACCGGCTCCAGCGGCGACGCGCGCCGTATCGAGTGGCCGACGACCCGGTTCATGGTGGCCAGCCCGGAAGGCACCGACCGGGACGTGGTGCTGATCCACGGGATCGAACCGAGCATGCGCTGGCGTACCTTCTGCGAACAGGTCCTGGAGCTGTGCCACAGTCTGGAGGTCAACCGGGTGGTGCTGCTCGGCGCTCTGCTCGCCGACGTGCCGTACACCCGGCCGTTGCCGATCAGCGGGACCGCGTCGGAGAAGGAGGCGGCACAGCGGCTCCAGCTCGTCCCCACCCGGTACGACGGTCCCACCGGGATCGTCGGAGTGCTGCAGGACGCCTGCGCCCGCGCGGAGGTGGACGCGGTCTCGTTCTGGGTACACGTGCCGCACTACGCCAACAACCCCCCCTGCCCGAAGGCGACACTGGCGCTGCTGCACCGGGTGGAGGACGTTCTCGACCTGCCGGTTCCGATGGCCGACATGGCCGAGGAGGCGGCCAAGTGGGAGGCCCGGGTACGGACCACCGCCGAGCAGGACGCCGAGCTGGGCGAGTATGTCCGCGAGTTGGAGGAACGGGTCGGCGACGCTGGTATCCAGCCGCTGACCGGTGACGAGATCGCCCAGGAGTTCGAGAAGTACCTGCGCCGCAGGGGTGGGTCGGCCGGCCCGACAGCCGGTTCGTGGTGACCGGCCGGACGGATACCCGACCCGGATCTATCGGCTAACTGACAGCTCCGTCAGTCGGGCGGCCCTTTACCGGAAAATGTCCGGATGCTAACCCCCACCCCTCTTATGCGTCTGGTGACCGGTTTCTGGAGCTTCAAGACCCTGGCCGCCGCCGTCGAGCTGAACCTGTTCACCAGGCTCGCCGGCGGACGGACCATCACCGTCGGGCAGCTGTGCGACGAGTACGGGCTGGCTGAGCGCCCAGCGGGCACTCTGCTCGCCGCCTGCGCCTCGCTCGGACTGCTCACCAAGCAACCCGGCTCCGACAGCTACCGCAACGCGCCGATCGCCGAGGAGTTCCTGGTAGCCGGCCGCCCCTACTACTTCGGCGGTCAGGTTCGCTACTGCGACGAACGTACCTACCTACCGTGGCATCGCATCGGTGAGGCGTTGCGTACCGACCGGCCACTGACCTGGGACCCGGACACCCAGGAGTCGCTCTTCGCCGACGTGGATCCGCGGATCCTGAACCTGTTTCTGGAGGCTATGTACGCCGCGTCGATCTTCACCGCCCGCGCGCTGGGTGAGGCCTACGACTTCAGCGCCCATCACCGGCTACTCGATCTGGGCGGCGGGTCGGGCGCGTACCCCATCGAGTTGTGCCGGCGGTACCCGCATCTGCGGGCGAGCGTCTACGACCTGCTACATGTCGTGCCGGTCGCTGCGGAGAAGGCCGCCGCCGCCGGTCTGGCCGACCGGATCGACACGGTCACCGGTGACTTCTTCGTCGACGAGAAGCTGCCGCAGGGACATGACGTCATCCTGCTCAGCATGATCCTGCACGACTGGGATGAACCGACCAACCGGGCGCTGCTGACCCGCTGCCACGACGCGCTGCCGTCAGGCGGCACGATCGTCGTCTGCGAGTTGCTGCTCAACCCCGAACGCACCGGTCCACCCGAGGCCGCCCTCATGGGGATGAACATGCTGGTGGAGACGGAGGGCGGGCGCAACTACTCGGAGACCGAGTACGCCGATTGGTTGGCCGACGCCGGGTTCGGCTCCATCCGTACCGTGGTCTTTGACGCCCCCGGGGCGAACGGCGCGCTGATCGCCCGCAAGCGGTGACCGTCGTCGGACGCTGATTGACGAGTGGTCGGGCTGGTGCGTCCGGTTACTGGTCACGCCGATGGGTGTTGTCTGGCGGTGGTCGGGCTGGACACACTCCCTTTGTTATCCTAGGATGCTAGGTATATCGGTTGAAGGGTGGTCGGTCCGTAGAGATGCAGGTCAATCCTGGAGCCGCCGAGGTTCCACACCGCCAGATCGCCGACCTGATTCGGGAACGGATCCGCCGCGGCGAGTGGGCACCCGGCGAACGGCTGCCCGCCATCCCCGCCCTCGCCGAAATGTACGGTGTGGCCAAGCAGACCGCCCAGCGTACCGTCGATCAGCTCCGCGTCGAAGGACTGTTGATCACCAAGCCGGGCTCCGGCACGTTCGTCCGGGGCACCCGACGCCGACTCAACAGGCTCGCCCGTGGCCGGTACGGCGGACACCGCGGATACCACGCCGACCTGGCGGCGCGCTACCGGCAGCAGCTGACCGAGGTCGGCCGCGCTCCGGCGGTACCCGAGGTGGCCGACGCGTTCGGCGTCACTGACGGCACCGAGCTGATCGTCCGCCGGCACCTGGTGCGCACCGAGGACTCCCCGGTCGAGGTGGGAGCCTCCTGGTTCCGAGTGGCCGACGCCGCCGGCACCAGCCTGGAGCGGGCCGAGCCGTTCGGCCGACCCACCTACCAGGAGGCCGAGGAGGTGACGGGCCGACGATACGTCTGGGCGCGCGACGTGCTCAGCGCCCGTCAGCCCAGCCGACAGGAGGCGCAGCTGCTCCGAATTCGTCCGGACACCCCGGTGCTACATCTGCTGCACGTGGCCTACGACGGCGACCGGCGACCGATCGAGGTGGCCCAGGCGACCTGGCCCGGCCCGGTGACCACCTTGACCGAAGAGTACCGGGTCCCGGCACCCATGCCGGATCCGGACCCAGATCCCGGTCTCGTACTCGGCTGACCCGGTACTTCTTGCGGCTTACTTTGTTTTCCATTCAAACTATTGACTTGAAAATCGAGGCATGTGAATCTCGGCACGGGACTGTCGCGAGGGCCGCGCGGCACGGCGGGACCGGGCTACCCGCCGTCCGATCCGGCGGGAACGCCTGTGTCCCGGCAAACCCCGCCACCGCCGTCCAACCTTGTCCGGGAGCAGACATGCCTTCCCTCACCGTCACCCCGTGGGCACCCCTGCGCCGGGTACTCACCGTTGCGGCTGTCGCCGCGTTGCTGTTCACCACCGCGCTGGCCGACGTAGCCGCCGCACACGGCTCATCGATCGCCCCACCGTCACGCAACTACGGGTGCTACGAACGCTGGGCCAGCGACTTTCAGAACCCCCGGATGGCCACCGAGGACCCGATGTGCTGGCAGGCCTGGCAGGCAGACTCCACCGCCATGTGGAACTGGAACAGTCTTTACATCGACGGGGTCAACGGCCAGCACCAGGCACACATCCCCGACGGTCAGCTGTGCAGCGCCGGCAACACCGGCGGTGTCCGGTATGCCGCACTGGACCAACCCGGCAACTGGCGTGCCGCCAACGTCGGCACGAACTTCACGCTCACGTACCACGACCAGGCGCTGCACGGTGCCGACTACCACCTGGTGTACGTCACCCGGCAGGGTTTCAACCCACTCACCCAGCGACTGCGCTGGAGCGATCTGGAGCTGGTGTGGACCACCGACGGCGCGGACCCCGGTGAGGGCACCCGGACCAGCAACCCGAACCTCAACGGCGTGTCGGTCGACATCCCAGTCAGCGCGCCCGGCAGGACCGGCCGGCACATCGTCTACCTGATCTGGAAGGCCAGCCACGCCGACCAGACCTACTACTTCTGCAGCGACGTGAACTTCGGCGGGACCCCGGCCCCGACCACCGCACCACCCACCACCGCACCACCCACGCCGGCCCCGACCACCGCACCACCCACCACCCCGGCGCCGGGCGGCTGTACCGCAACCTTCTCCATCGTCGCCACCTGGCAGGGCGGCTTCCAGGCCGAAGTGCGGGTGACTGCCGGCGGTACGCCGATCAGCCGCTGGACGTTGAACTGGACCAATCCCACCGGACAGCAGGTCACCCAGGCGTGGAACGCCACGGTCAGCAGCAACGGTTCGGCCGTCACCGCCACCAACGTCAGCTACAACGGCAGCATCGGGTCCGGAGCGTCCACCAGCTTCGGCCTGCTCGGCTCGGCCACCGGCACGCCGGTGGCACCGACCCTGACCTGCACGCCGAACTGACCTGTCCACGAAGTCCGGTCGGGTCCGGCGCCGCTGCAGGACCCGACCGGACACCGGTACGGTCAACCGAGTCAGTCGTGCAGGCGCACACCGAGCAGGGCGTCGCAGGTCTCGGCCATCAGCGTCGGTGCCTGCGGATCCGCACCGGTGCCGGCGAGCGCGTGGTCGGCCCACTCGTCGATCAGGGCCAACGCGCCAGGGGTGTCGAGATCGTCGGCCAGCCGGCCGCGGACCCCGGCGAGCAGCTCCGCGCCGGACGGCCCAGCGTCACACCGGGCGGCCTCGCGCCACCGGTGCCACCGCTGCTGACCGCTTTTGAGGGTGTCGTCGGTCCACTGGCGATCAGCCCGGTAGTGCCCGGAGATCAGCGCCAGCCGCAGAGCCATCGGTGGCACCCCGTCGCCCCGCAGCCGGGAGACGAAGACCAGGTTGCCCCGGGACTTGGACATCTTCTCCCCGTTGAGGCCGATCATGCCGGCGTGCGCGTAGTGGGCGGCGAACGGGCCGGTGCCGGTCAGCACCTCCGCGTGCGCGGCGGAACACTCGTGATGGGGGAACAGCAGGTCGTTGCCGCCGCCCTGGACGTCGATCCGGTCACCCAGCAGACCCAGTGCGATCACCGCGCACTCGATGTGCCAGCCCGGTCGGCCGGGGCCCAGCGCACCGCCGTCCCAGGCCGGTTCACCGTCGCGGGCACCGCGCCACAGCAGCGGGTCCAGCGGGTCACGTTTACCCGGACGCTGCGGATCGCCACCCCGCTCAGCGGCGAAGGTCAACATCTGCTCCCGGGACAGATTCGACTCGTAGCCGAACCGCGGCGCGGCGGCCACGTCGAAGTACACGTCACCGGTGCCGTCGGCCAGCCGGTAGCCGGCACCGCGGTCAAGAAGGGCGCCGACCCGCTCGGCGATGGCCGGGATCGATTCCACCGCACCCACGTAGTGGTCCGGCGGGATGATCCGCAACGCCTCCATGTCCTCCCGGAACAGCGCGGTCTCCCGCATCGCGAGAACAATCCAGTCCTCCCCGTCGCGGGCCGCCCGCTCCAGCAGCGGATCATCGACATCGGTGACGTTCTGCACGTACCGCACCCGGTGCCCGGCGTCCCGCCACATCCGCTGCACCAGATCGAACGCGAGCATGGTCGCGGCGTGCCCCAGGTGGGTGGCGTCATACGGGGTGATCCCGCATACGTACATCGTCGCAGGGTCGACCGGCCGGGTCGGTGCCACCGCCCGCCGAGCAGAGTCGAACAGCGCCAACGGCACACCCGTGCCGGGCAGCCGGGGCACCTCATGACCGGTCCAGGAGTCCATGCCGCCACCCTATCCAGGGTGCCGGCGGCACCGGAGAACGGCAGACGAATCACATCGGCGGCCAGGGAATCGCGCTACGCGTCGCCGGCGGCGGCGGAAAGCACCCGGCCTCGATCAGTGCGTCGACCCGCCCGCCCAGCTGGGTGACCTCGGCCTGGGTGAGCAGCGACGCCAGCTGCCCGCCCAGCTTCGCGTCGACCGCCGTACGCAGCTGACGCAACGCCGACCCGGCCTCCGGTGGCAACGGACGGCCGGACCAGCCCCACAAGACCGTACGCAGCTTGTCGTCGACATGGAAGCACAGCCCGTGGTCGACGCCGTACACCTGGTTGTCCGTCCCGGCCAGCACGTGCCCGCCCTTGCGGTCGGCGTTGTTGACCAGGACGTCGAACACCGCGAGTCGGGCCAGCCGCGGATCGTCGGCATGCGCCAAGGCGTACGGCCTGCCGTCGGTGTCCCGGGCCGCCGCCACCGGCAGCCAGTCGGTCGGCACCTGGTCGGCCGCGACGAAGTCGACCAGCGGCACCGATCCGTCCGGCTCGTCGATCCACAGCTGGCAGGCACCCGGACCGATCGGACCGTCCCGCAACACCGTCGGCGGTACCAACGGCCACCCGAGCGCCTGTGCCACCAGGTGGGCGGCGACCTCCCGGCCGGCCAACGTGCCGTCCGGAAAATCCCACAGTGGACGCTCGCCGCGGACTGGCTTGTACACGCACCGGATCGCTGTCCCGTCGGCCTCGATGACAGCCCGCAACGTCGTGTTCGATGCGTCGATCAACTGGCCTTCGAGCCGCATCTCGCCGGTACGGAGCAATCGCAGCACGGTGGCGTCCCGGTCCACCGCCGGCTGCCGGCCCGTCTCCATCACCTCAGCGGTGGTAGCCGTTGTGCCGTGGACAGAGGTGGCCGCGCGGGTCCAGCGGCTGACCGCAGAGCGGACAGGGTGGACGGCCGGCGGCCACCACCCGGCGTGCCCGATCTATGAAGCCGCGGGCCGCCGCCGGGGTCAGCCGGACCCGGAGCCGGTCCAGGCTGGCGTCGACCTCGTCCTCGCTGTCGTCGTCGTCATCGTCGTCGAGCAGGCCGTCGTCGTCGCCGGTTTCGAGCCCGGCTTCCGGCTCGCCGGCGGCGATGGCCTCGATGACGACGGTGGTGGTGTCCACGTCGAAGGCCAGGCCGAGCGTGCCGACCCGGAACTCCTCGTCGACCGGCGTCTCCAGCGGTTCGTTGTCCGACTGCCCGGTCGGTAGTTCCGGCACGTCGACACCGAACCGCCGCTGCGCCTCGGCCAGCAGCTCCTCGAGCTTCTCGGCCAGCAGCGACACCTGGACCTTCTCCAGGGCCACGCTGACCACGCGACCGCCACCCCGGGCCTGCAGGAAGAACATCCGCTCCCCCGGCGGCCCGACGGTCCCCGCGACGAACCGCTCCGGCGGCTCGAAGGCATGCACCTGGTGGGTCATGTCATCGACCCTATCGGGCGTCCGGGTCGATCCGGTAACGCACCGACCCGATTGACCGGTACGCTCACTGCCGGTCACGTCCGCCGGCACCGGCGCCGCCGCCGACAGCGGCATCGGAATCGGAATCGGCCGACCCACCCCGTCGCCTCGGCCGACGCTGTTTCGCCGGCACCAACCCGGCCAGGTCACCGCCGGTGTCGTTGAGCCGCACCAGGAACGGCCGGGTCGCCGTGTACCGGATTACCGTCAACGAGGCGGGATCGGCCACGATCCGCTGGAACAGGTCCAGGTGCAGGCCGAGCGCATCGGCCACGATGGCCTTGATCACATCGCCGTGGGTGCAGGCCAGCCAGAGAGCGTCGGGCCCCCGTTCGGCGTCCACCACACCGTTCCAGTGCCGTACCGCAGCCACCGCGCGGGCTGCGACCGCGGCCAGCGCCTCCCCGCCGGGGAACACCGCGGCACTCGGATGCTCCTGCACGACCCGCCACAGCGGCTGTTTCACCAGTGACCGCAGAGACTGGCCCTCCCACTCGCCGTACCCGCACTCGATCAGGCCGTCGTCGATCGCCGGGGTCGCCTCGGGAACGGTCAGCGCCAGGGTCTGCCGGCATCGGACCAGCGGGCTGCTGACCACCTGTGCCCAGGGCAGCCCGGCCAGCCGGGCGCCGACCGCCCGGGCCTGCTCCTGGCCGGTCTCGTCGAGCTCGACCGGCTGCCGGCCGGCCAGACCGCCCGCAGCGTTGGCGGTCGTCCGACCATGTCGCAGAAGTACCAACGTCGCCACCAAACCAGCCTACGGGGGGCGGCTGCGTGCCGGGCCGGCGACCGACCCGGTCAGCAGTCGGGTCGGGTCCCTCAGGTGGCGGAAATGGTGCCGGTGACCAGCAGCGCCATCACGAGGGAACCGAGCGCCACCCGATAGAGCACGAAGGCGTACAGGGTGTGATGCGCGACATAGCGCAGCAACCAGGCGATCGCCGCGTAGCCGACCACGAACGCGATGGCGGTCGCCACCACCATCTGGGCCGCCGTGGGTGCCCGGCCCTGCGGGTCGAACACGTCGGGCAGGCTGAACAGCCCGGACATCACCACCGCGGGAATGGCCAGCAGGAAGGAGAACCGCGCGGCCGCCTCCCGGGTGAGGTTCAGCAACAGTCCGGCGGTCAGTGTGCCACCGGACCGGGAGACGCCCGGGATGAGCGCCATCGCCTGGGCGAAACCCATGACCACGCCGTCCCGCAGGGTCAACCGCTCCAGGGTACGGGTCTGCCGGCCGAGGTACTCCGCGACGGCGAGGACCAGCGCGAACACGATCAGCACGGTCGCCGTGATCCACAGGTTCCGCAGACCGTCGCGGATCTGATCCTTGAACAGCAGGCCGATCACCCCGATCGGGATCGACCCGACGATGACGTACCAGCCCATCCGGTAGTCCGGCTCGCCGCGTACCGAGGGATCCCAGATGCCAACGACCCAGGTCCGGGTGATCCGCCAGATGTCCTTGGCGAAATAGAGCAGCACCGCAGCCTCGGTGCCCAACTGGGTCACGGCGGTGAAGGAGGCCCCCGCGTCCGCCTCGAAGAACAGCGCCGAGGTGATCCGCAGATGCGCCGACGAGCTGATCGGCAGGAACTCGGTGAGCCCCTGCACCACGCCGAGCACGATGACCTCGACCCAGCTCACCGCCCCACCCCGGCCACGTCGAGGGCCCGCGCCACAGTCCGCAGCGTCGCCAACCGCGCCTCGGTGTCGGCGTCGAACAGGCTGACCGACAGGGTGGTCACGCCCGCGGCGGCATACTCGCCGATGCGCTGCGCGATCCGGTCCGGCGGGCCCAGCAGCGCGGTCTGATCGATGAATTCCAGCGGTACGGCGGCTGCAGCCTCCCGCAGCCGGCCGGCCAGATAATGGTCCTGCACCTCGTCTGCGGCGGCCCCGAAGCCCATCCGGGTGGCCAACTGGTGGTAGAAGTTCTGCGTCCGGCTGCCCATCCCGCCGACGTACAGCGCGGCGTACCCGCGCAGCAGGTCGGCGCAGGCGGCGACGTCGTCGCCGACCACCACCGGCACGGCCGGCACCACGTCGAAGCCGGTGAGGTCGCGACCGGTGCGGGCCCGGCCGGCGGCGATCAACGCCAACTGGTCGGCGGCGGTGCTGGGCGAGAAGAAGACCGCCAGCCAGCCGTCGGCGATCTCGCCGGCCAGTTCGAGGTTGCGGGGGCCGACCGCGGCCAGATACACGGGAATCCGCGGCCGGGGCGGGCGGAAGTTGAGCTTCAAGACCTTGCCCGGGCCATCGGGCAGCGGCAGGGTGTAGTGCGTGCCCGCATACTCGACCCGCTGGCGTCCGACCGCGAGCCGGACGATCTCCACGTACTCGCGGGTCCTGGCCAACGGCTGACCGAACCGTACACCGTGCCAGCCCTCGGAGACCTGCGGACCGGAGACCCCCAGGCCGAGCCGGAACCGGCCACCGGACAACGTGTCGATGGTGGCGGCGGTCATCGCGGTCGACGCCGGGGTCCGGGCCGGGATCTGCATCACCGCCGAACCCACGTCGATCCGGCTGGTCTGGCCGGCCAGCCAGGCGAGCAGACTCGGCGAGTCGGACCCGTACGCCTCGGCGGCCCAGACCACCGTGTAGCCGAGCCGCTCCGCCTCCTGGACGAGCGCCAGTTGGTCGGCCGGCGAGCCAGCGCCCGTGAGGTAGCCGAGATTGAGTCCGAGTCGCACTCCCAGTCATCCCCCATCCCCCGCCAGGCGGGGCGTCGACGGCGCTGCCGGGCAGCGGCCGTGGCCAAGCCGCACCAGGGTACGCAATCGTCCGCCGCCATTAGACAACCGGCCGGGTGACTCGCCGACCGGCTCGGTGCCGGTCGGCAGCGGACGACGGCGGGAGTGAGGATGTCCGTACCGCCAGGATCTGCTTAAGGTGCATCCATGCAGCAGCGACCGCTCGGCCGCAGCGGGCTGGCGGTCTCCCGGCTCGCGCTCGGCACCATGACCTGGGGCCGGGACACCGACGCCGACGACGCCGCGGCGCAACTGAAGAGTTACCTGGACGCCGGGGGCAATCTGATCGACACCGCCGACGTGTACGGCGACGGCGACGCCGAGGCGGTCATTGGTTCGCTGCTGGACAGCATGGTGCCCCGCGAGGATCTGGTCATCGCGACCAAGGCCGGGCTACGGCCGGGCGGGCCACGGCGGCGCGACACCTCCCGTTGGCATCTGCTGCGTACCCTCGACGCCTCGTTGCGGCGGCTCGGCACCGACTACATCGACCTGTGGCAGGTACACGGATACGACCCGGACACCCCGATGGAGGAGACCCTCGGCGCGTTGGACACGGCGGTGACCAGCGGACGGGTCCGGTACGTCGGGGTGTCGAACTTCAGCGGCTGGCAGACCGCCCGGGCGGCGGCCTGGCAGGCCGCGGTGCCCGGCCGGGCCGCCGTGGTCGCCGCTCAGGTCGAGTACTCCTTGCTGCAACGTGGGATCGAACGGGAGGTGCTGCCCGCCTGCGCCGCGTTGGGGCTGGGTGTACTGCCCTGGTCACCGCTCGGCCGCGGCGTGCTCACGGGTAAGTACCGGCACGGCCGCCCGGTCGACTCCCGGGCCGCGTCGCCGCATCTGGAGCTGTTCGTCGCGACCTACCTGGAGCCGCGCTGCTCCAGCATCGTCGAGGCGGTCTCGACGGCCGCCGCCGGCCTGGGGGTGGCGCCGCTGGAGGTCGCGCTGGCCTGGGTCCGGGACCGCCCCGGGGTCACTGCGCCGATCCTCGGGGCACGCACGGCGGGGCAGCTGCTCGGGGCGCTGCAGGTTGAACGGATGACGCTGCCCACGGAGATCACCCGGGCACTCGACGACGTGTCGGCGCCGCCCGTCGGCTACCCGGAACGCGACGGGTGACTGAGCCTCCGAAGGAGGCCGACGGGTGACACAGCTCGGGGGCCGACGGCAGGATGGTGGTCATGGACTACGAGTACGCGCCGCTGCGGTTACCGCCGAACGTCGACCGGGTGACCGCAGCCGCGCAGTTGGCGATCCAGGCCGAGTTCTCCGGCTGGGAGCTCGCCCGGGTGCGGCTGTTCCGTGACGGCACGCGCCAGGTGGTGCTCCGGCGCAGAATCGCCCGGCAGCCGCAACCCGGGCTCAGTACGTAGTCGGTACGATCAGCGCGGGTCGCCGCCCGGGGCCTCGTCGTCATCGTCCGGCAGGTAGGCGTGCTCGTCGAGTCGGCCGACGATCTCGTCGCCGGGAACCGACCGGAACGGTCCGTCGACATCGCCGTCGCTGAACGCCTCCGGATCCAGCGGTGTGGTGACCTCGTGCACCATGACCACGCCGTCGAGCGGTTCCAGCTCCGGGATGTCCAGCGCGCCGAGTGAGCCGTCGCCGGCCTGCAGCAGCTCGAGCACCGCCTCTCCGACACCACCGACCGGCTCGGCCGCCTCGGCGGACGGGCTGCCCTGGCGGCGGGCCGCGTCGGCGATGCGGACCAGCGCGGCGACCGACGGCACCCGGTAGTCCCGACGCTGGCGTACCGAGACGACCTGCGGGTGCGGGTCGGCCAGTTCGGCGCCGTCGACGCCGCCGACGCCGACGCCGAACCGTTCGTCCGCCTCCTGCGGATCGATCGACTCGACGTCCCAGGGTGTCACCTCACCGAAGGCGTCCAACAGTTGCTCGTCGTAGGCGTACGACGCGTTGTTGAGCGTCACGTACGCCTGCCAGACGGCGTCGTCGTCGATCCGGCCGTCGGCGGCCTTGACCGTGGCCAGATGTGCCCGGGCCGCCTGGAACACCTGCTCCAGCGCGGCGTCGAGGTCGGTGTGCTGGTCGGTCATACGGGTGGAATTCCCTTCACCGTCGATGGGGCGCCGGCGGTCAGCTCTGGCGCAGGAAGCGGTCGAGCACATGCACGCCGAACTGTAGCCCCTCGACCGGGACCCGCTCGTCGATGCCATGGAACAGCGCAGAGAAGTTCAACTCCGCCGGCAGCCGCAGCGGGGTGAACCCGAAGCATCGGATGCCGAGTTGACGGAATGCCTTGGCGTCGGTGCCGCCGGAGAGCATGTACGGCACGGTCCGGGCACCGGGGTCGGCGTGGCGCAGCGCGGCGGCCATCGCGTCGACCAGTGCACCGTCGAAGGTCGTCTCGATCGCCGGCTGCCGCTCAACGTGTTCGATCTCCACGTCCGGGCCGATCAGCTGGCGGAGCTCGGTCAGGAACTGGGTTTCCTGGCCGGGCAGCACCCGGCAGTCGATGGTGGCGCTGGCCCGACCGGGGATGACGTTCTCCTTGTAGCCGGCGTCCAGCCGGGTCGGGTTGGCGGTGTTGCGGACCGTGGCACCGATGATGTTCGCGATCGGGCCCAGCTTGGCGATCGTCGTCTCCGGGTCGTCCGGGTCGAACTCGATACCGAGCAGGTCGGAGACCTCAGCCAGGAAGTCCCGCACGGTCGGGGTGACGACGATCGGGAAACGGTGCCGGCCGAGCCTCGCCACCGCCTCGCACAACGCCGTGACCGCGTTGTCGTCGTGCATCATCGAGCCGTGTCCGGGACGGCCCCGGGTGTGCAGCCGCAGCCAGTTGATGCCCTTCTCCGCCGTCTCGATCAGATACAGCCGCAGGTCGTCACTGACCGTGTAGGAAAAGCCGCCGACCTCGCCGATCGCCTCGGTGCAGCCGTCGAACAGCCCGGGGTGCCGCTGCACCAGGTGGTGAGCGCCGTACCGGCCGCCGGCCTCCTCGTCGGCGGTGAAGGTCAGCACGATGTCGCGAGGTGGCCGGGTCCCGCTGCGCTGCCAGTCACGGACCACGGCGAGCACCATCGCGTCGAAGTCCTTCATGTCGATCGCCCCGCGGCCCCACAGGTAGCCGTCGCGCAACTCACCGGCGAACGGTGGGACCGACCATTCGGAGGCGTCGGCTGGGACCACGTCGAGGTGGCCGTGCACGAGCAACGCCCCGCGGGACGGGTCGGTGCCACCGAGCCGGGCCACCAGGCTGGCCCGGCCGGGCGCGGACTCCACGATCGTGCTAGTGACGCCGACCTCGGCGAGCTGGTCGGCGACGTACTCCGCGGCGACCCGTTCACCGACGCTGGTCAGCGGGTCACCGGTGTTGGTGGTGTCGATCCGCAGCAGGTCGCGGCAGATCCGCACGACCTCGTCAGTCGGTGCCGGCGGCGGGGAGGGTGCAGTCATGCGGTTCTTCTTACCAGCCGTCCGGCCGCTGCCCCAGCCCTGCCGCGACACGCCTCACGGTTTCGGGCGACGGTGTGGTGGGTATCGCCGCATCCGCCGGGCAGTACGACGTCCCCGGCCCGCCACCGAAGGAGACGACCGTGTCGGTAGGCCTTCCCCCCATCCCCGAACTCGGCGACGACCACCTGCCGCACGACCCGGGCGGACCTCGGCTCACCATGCTGCTCGTCGAGGAGCACCGCCGGATCGAGCAGCTCTGCGAGCGGCTCGACGCGGCGGCCGACCCGGACCGGCGGCGCCAGATCGCGGACGTGCTGGTCGCCGTGGTGAGCCGGCATCTGTCGGCCGAGGAGCAGTACCTGTACCCGGCTGTGCGGACCGCCCTGCCCGACGGAGACCCGCTGGCCGACCGGGGCATCGCGACGGACCGCCCGCTGCGGAACGTGCTCAGCTCATCCGACGTGGCGGCGGCCGGGGTACCGGCCGGGATCGCCTCCGCCTGGCGGCACCACCGTACGGTCGTCGAGCAGGAGCTGCTGCCACGGCTACGGGCGGCGGCGACCGACGAGGAGCTCATCCGGCTGGGCAACCGCGCGGAGACAGCCGAGGAGGCCGCCCCGACCCGGCCGCATCCCGACGCCCCGCAGCGGCCGCCGTGGAATCGGGTGGTGGACCCGGCGCTGGGGGTGCTGGACAAGGCCTGGGATCTGCTGTCCGGCCGTACTACCTATCCCGAGGATCTGACGACGACGCCGGTCGATCGCGATAGCTAGTCCGTAATATCCGTTCAGTTCTGTTTCATATTGATGTCGGAGAACGTTTCCCCCATCGAAGGTCTTCCCGTCGATCCCGTTCTGGTCCTACCGTCACGTTATGAACCTGGAGCTGCGGCACCTGCGGGTGGTCTGCGCCATCGCGGAGACGGGAAGCGTCACCAAGGCGGCCTCCATGTTGGGGTTGGCGCAGCCCGCGCTCACCGCGCAACTACAACGGATCGAACGGACCCTCGGCGGGCCCTTGTTCGAGCGCGACCGGCGGGGTGCCCGACCGACCGCGCTGGGCGAACTGGTCCTGGCCCGGGCCCGGGTGCTGCTGCCGGCGATGAAAGGGCTGCAGGACGAAGCAGCCCGACTGGCCGGCACAGGCAGCGTGATGAGCAGGTTCCGGCTCGGCGGGGTCAACAGCCCGATCCTGGGTGGCCTGGTGCACCGGCTCGCCGCCGACCAGCCGCAGGCGCAGATCAGCACCTACGCCTCCTGGTACGTCGACGAGCTCGCCCGGATGGTGCTCAGCGGCCGGCTGGACTACGCGCTCACCGGGGTGTGCGGCGACGCCACCCCGTCGGCCGAGTTCGGACTGGCGTGGCGGGCGGTCGCCGTCGACGCGATCTTCGTCTTGTTGCCGGAGTCCCACCCGCTGGCGCACCGTCAGGAGATCGAGCTCGGCATGCTCGCCGACGAACAGTGGGTCGCGGCGCCCGGCGACGGATGCTTCGGCGACTGCTTCGCCGCCGCCTGTGCCCGGTCCGGGTTCACTCCCCGCAAAATGTACGAGACCGACATCCGCGGCTGCGTCGACCTGGTCGAGTCTGGCGAGGCGATCGCCCTGTGCCAGGCGACGTTCCGGCCGATCAGTGGGCTGGTGACCCGACCGCTGGCCGGTGCGCCGCTGCGGTGGCGGCTGCTGCTGGGCTGGCACCCGGACGCGACCGCCGCCGCCCTCGCCGACCGGGTGTTCACCCACGCCACCACGGCGTACACCGACTCCCTGGCACGTAACCCGCAGTATCTCGGCTGGCTCGCAGACAACCCCGGTTTCGGGGCGCAGAGCCTGGCCGGGATCCCGGTCGCGGACGGCTGACCGGGCCGACCAGCCCCGCCCCTGCCGGCCCCGCTCCGCCCTACCGGTCGCTGTGACGGTATGAGCCAGCTGGTATCTGCCTGCTGACATAGACCGCCATTAAGTTGACAGCAGCTCGACGTTCCCCCGATCACCGACATCCGGGTCCCGACGGCACACCACGACCGGCGGACCATCCGGGCCCGGCCCGTCGGCGTCGGAAACGTCGGGTTGCCATGTGCCTCCGGCCGGCTCAGCCAGGCGATCCCTGGCCGCCCACCGGAGTCACTTCCGTTCGATCGTCAGGGGAGCAAATGAGACGAGCACTGATCGCGGCCACCGCGGCCGCTATCCTGCCACTGGGCGCGGCCGGTCTGGCCGCGATGCCCGCGATGGCAGCACCCAGCGCCGGTCCGGTCACCCAGCCGGCCGCCGACGCGGCCGCACCCGGGATGCTTGCCGCGATGCAGCGCGACCTGGGGCTGACCGCGGACCAGGCGCGGACCCGGATCGCCAAGGAAGCCAGCGCCAACAAGAAGGAAGCGATGCTGCGCGCCACCCTCGGCGCCGACTTCGGTGGGGCATGGCTGTCCCCCGACGGCGGCACCCTGACCGTGGCTGTCACCGACCCGGCCCAGGCCGAAGCGGTGACCGCAGCCGGGGCGAAGGCCAAGCTGGTCGACCGCAGCGCGGCCGAACTCGACCGGGTCAAGGCCAAGCTCGACCGCACTGCGGCGAAGGCGCCGGCGACCGCCGTCGCCGGCTGGTACGTCGACGTGGCCACCAACACCGTGGTGGTGCTGGCCCGCGGCAACGCCACGGTCGCCGAGAGCTTCGTCGCCGGCAGCGGCGCCGCAGCGGACGCGGTACGGATCGTGCGCACCGACGAGACCCCGACCACCCTGTACGACGTCCGGGGCGGCGACGCCTACTACATGGGCGGCCGCTGCTCGGTCGGCTTCTCGGTGACCGGCGGGTTCGTCACCGCCGGGCACTGCGGCAGCGTGGGCACCGCCACCCAGGGCTACAACCAGGTGTCGCAGGGCACCTTCCGCGGGTCGTCGTTCCCCGGCAACGACTACGCCTGGGTGCAGACCAACTCGAACTGGACGCCGCAGCCGTGGGTGAACAACTACAGCGGCGGCAACGTCACGGTCGCCGGCTCGGCCGAGGCGGCGGTCGGCGCGTCGATCTGCCGGTCCGGGTCCACCACCGGCTGGCGCTGCGGCACCATCCAGGCCAAGAACTCGACGGTGAACTACCCGCAGGGGCGGGTGTCCGGCCTGACCCGGACCAACGCCTGCGCCGAGCCCGGTGACTCCGGCGGCTCATGGCTGTCCGGCCAGCAGGCCCAGGGTGTCACCTCCGGCGGCTCGGGCAACTGCTCGACCGGCGGCACCACCTACTTCCAGCCGGTCAACGAGATCCTCTCGGTGTACGGCCTGACGCTGCGCACCAGCGGTGGCGGCAACCCGCCGCCGACCACCCCGCCGCCGGGCAGCGGTACCTGCAGCGGGTACCAGAACACCTACACCGGGTCGCTCTCCTCCGGCGGCACCCAGATCCAGCCCAACGGCAGCTACTTCACCGCCGGCTCCGGCACCCACCGGGCCTGCCTGGACGGGCCGACCAGCCGTGACTTCGACCTCTACCTGCAGCGCTGGAGCGGCAGCGGGTGGGTGAGCGTGGCCAGCGGCACCAGCCCCGGTCCGGACGAGACGCTGACCTACAGTGGCTCCGCCGGCTACTACCGGTACGTGGTCCACGCGTACAGCGGTTCGGGCAGCTACTCGCTCGGCATCACCCGGCCGTAGCCGTTTGTCTCCCGGCCGGGCCGGTCGGGCCGGGAGACTGAGGCTGCCAGGTCCGCGACCGGCGGCGGGTACCGATTCCCGGTACCCGCCGCCGGGGCGGGTCGTGTCGTCCCGCACGGGTGCAGGTGGTGACCGGTCAACCGGCCGTGTCCGCGTCGGCCCGCAGCGGATCGTGCCCCAGATCCAGCAGCGCCCGCCGCCACCGGTCGTCCGCCGCGCCCGTCGGCGGGCGGCGGGCGAGCAGGTCCCGGATCCCCTCGACGACCTGCGCCATCACCTGCCGGTCCGGTTCGGTCAGATCCACCCGCCGTTTGCCCAGCACCGCCAGTACGGCACCACCGGGCTGGGGTAGGTCGACGCCGGGGCCGACGAACGCCCGTTCACCGGACGCCTCGGTCAGCAGCCAGTCACGCAACTGTTCCGAACTAATGTTCACGTACGCGTGGAACTCGTTCCACAACTGATCAGTGCCGGTGTCGGTTCGACGGTGCGCCGCCATCGACAACCTCCTCACTACGACGGTCAGTCGGGGGGCTCGGTGCTACTCACCGGGTCGTCGCGGTCGGCCCGGGTCTGCGTACCGGCCGGTTCCGGACGCACATCGGTGTCCGCCAGGACGGCGCCGGGTCCGGTCCCAGTGTCGAGAGGGCTGTTGCGGGCCAGCAGTTCGTCGGTCTTCGCGGACTTCTCACGCTGTTCCTCAGGTTGGCTCATCGTCGTCATCTCCGTTCGTCTGCCGAGCGGCGGGGGCCCGGTCGGATCGGCACCCACCCGGTGGGTTCACCAGCCGGCGCCTGCCGGCGCCGGATCCCGGTCGGCGGCGCTGTCGACGTCGAACCGCAGGCCACCGTCCCGCGCGTCGACGGTGACCCGTTGCCCCGCCGCCAACGTGCCGTCGAGCAGCAACCGGGACAGTTGGTTGTCGACCTCCCGCTGGATCGTCCGACGCATCGGCCGCGCGCCGAACTCCGGCTGGTATCCGGCTCCGGCTATCCAGTCGGCCGCCGCGTCGGTGACCTCCACCGCGATGTCCTGGGCGTGCAGCCGCCGGCGGGTCTCCTCCAGCAGCAGGTCGGTGATCTGGCGCAGCTGCTGCGAGGCCAGTTGCCGGAAGATGATGATCTCGTCGATCCGGTTGAGGAACTCCGGACGGAAGTCCTCCTGCAGCCGGCGCAGCAGGCGCTCGCGCAGGTCGTCGTCGGGACTGTCGCCGTCCACCCCACCGAAGCCGACACTGCGGCCGCCGCCGGTGATCAGCTCCGAGCCGAGGTTGCTCGTCATGATCAGAACCACGTTGCGGAAGTTGACAGTCCGGCCCTGACTGTCGGTCAGCCGGCCGTCGTCGATCAGCTGCAGCAGGACGTTGAACACGTCGGCGTGCGCCTTCTCGATCTCGTCGAGCAGCACCACCGCGTACGGTCGTCGGCGAACCGCCTCGGTGAGCTGGCCCGCCTCCTCGTAGCCGACGTACCCGGGCGGTGCCCCGACCAGCCGACTGACGGTGTGCCGTTCCTGGAATTCACTCATGTCGAGGCGGACCATCCGGTCAGCGTCACCGAACAGGGCCGCCGCGAGGGCCCGGGCCAACTCGGTCTTGCCGACGCCGGTGGGTCCGAGGAACAGGAAACTGCCGACCGGCCGGTCCGGGTCGCCCAGCCCGGCCCGCGAGCGCCGGACCGCCTCGGCGACCGCGGTGACCGCATCGTCCTGACCGACCACCCGTTGGTGCAGTTCGCCCTCCAGCCGCAGCAACCGGTCCCGCTCCTCCTCGGTGAGCTGACTGACCGGGATGCCGGTGGCCCGGGAGACCACCTCGGCGATCTCCTCGATGCTGACCTGGGGAACCCCGGCGCTGTCCGGGCTGCGGGCCGTCTCGATCAGCCGTTGCACCTGCGTCAGCTGGTCCCGCAGGTCGGACGCCCGTTCGTACTGTTCGTCGGCGACCGCCTGGGCCTTGTCCCGGTGCAGCTGCTCGAGCTGCCGTTCCAGGTCCCGAACGTCGGCCGCCGGTGTGCGGGTGCGCAGCCGGACCCGGGCCCCGGCCTGGTCGATCAGGTCGATCGCCTTGTCCGGCAGGAACCGGTCGCTGATGTAGCGGTCGGCGAGTTCCGCCGCCGACAGCAACGCGTCGTCGGTGAACCGCACCTGGTGATGCGCCTCGTAGCGGTCCCGCAGACCGTGCAGGATCGCGATGGTGTCCGCCACGGTCGGCTCGGGCACCAGGACCGGCTGGAACCGCCGGGCCAATGCGGCGTCCTTTTCGATGTTGCGCCGGTACTCGTCCAAAGTAGTCGCACCGACCACCCGCAACTGACCCCGGGACAACGCGGGTTTCAGCATGTTGCTGGCGTCCATCGACCCTTCGGCGCCGCCGCCGCCCGCCCCGACCAGGGTGTGCAGCTCGTCGAGGAAGACGATGAGGTCGTCGCCGTGGCTACGGATCTCGTCAATGACCTTCTTCAGCCGTTCCTCGAAGTCGCCGCGGTACCGGGTACCGGCGACCAGCCCGGCGAGGTCCAGCTGCACCACCCGCTTGCCGATCAGCGTCTGTGGTACGTCCCCGTCGACAATGCGCTGCGCCAGTCCCTCAACGATCGCAGTCTTGCCGACCCCGGCCTCCCCGATCAGCACCGGGTTGTTCTTGGTTCGCCGGGACAGGATCTCCACCGCCTGCTCGATCTCCTCACCCCGGCCGACGACCGGGTCGATCGCGCCCTGGGCGGCGAGTTCGGTCAGATCCTGCCCGTACTGGTCGAGGGTCGGGGTCCCACGGGCCGTCCGCGGTTTGGCCGCACCGCCGCGTTCCGCGCTGGCGTTCTGCAGCGACCGGGGTTCGACGTGGCCGGCCGCCAGCATCCGGCCAGCGGCAGACTCCGGATTGACCGCCAGCGCCATCAGCACGTGCTCGGGTCCGATGTAGGTCGCGCCGGTGGCCCGGGAAAGCTGATGCGCGTCCAGCAGGGCACGTTTCGCCGCCGGGGTCAGCGAGAGGTTCGCCGGCACCTCGCCCCGGCCGGCCGCCGGTCCGCCCAGCTCAGCGAGCAGCCCGTTCGGGTCGGCCCCGGCCCGGCGGACCAACTCCCGTAGCGGTTGACGCTGCAACGCCGCCCAGAGCAGGTGATCGGTGTCCAGGTCACTGGTGCCGGCCTGGGCCGCCCGGCGGGCGGCGGCGGTCAGCAGGTCACGGGCGTCGCCGCTCATCAGCCGGGTGATGTCGACCCGGTGCACCGGCAGCCGGGGCTCACCGCCGGTGAGAAACCGGGCCAGCAGGTCCTCCCAGGGATCGGTGCCGAGCCCTCCCGGGCCGTACGGTCCGTCACTCATCTGCGCCCCCTCGCCGTTACGCCCCGCCGGCTGTGAACCGGACTGTGGCTACCCGGGCCGCCCCGGGCCAAACGTCCCCGCCGTCCGGGACCACCACCGCACCGCGTTTGAGGTACCGGCGCGTGGGTCGGGACAGGCGCGCTCAACCGGTGCCGGGTCCACGGCCGCGGATGCTGGCAGGCTTGGGCGGATGCGGACTTTGCTGATCGTGGACGGCGCGAACGTGGTCGGCTCCCGACCCGACGGCTGGTGGCGCGACCGGATGGCGGCGGCCGTCCGGCTGCGCGATCAGCTGGTCGACGTCGCCGGCCGGGGGCTGCCCGAGCTGACCGGCCCGCTGGAGGTGGTCCTGGTGGTCGAGGGGGCGGCCCGCGGTCTGCCGCCGGCCGGCGGGGTACGGATCGGCGCGGCTCTCGGGTCGGGAGACGATCTGATCGTCGAGATCGCCGCCGAGGGCGGACCAGACCGGCGGGTGGTGGTCGTCACGGCCGACCGCCGATTGCGGGACCGAGTCACCGACGTGGGCGCGCAGGTTCGCGGGCCTCGATGGCTGACCAGGCAGCTGACCGGTCCGGTGTCGGAATTCTGACCGGTATTCAGACTGAATACCTGATCCGCTGCCGGCAGTTGCCCAGGTCGCACCGGTCAAGCACCGATGACCGCGCGTCCGTCGCGGACCAGCCCATCTGCGGGACCGGACAGCCGGGCAGCAATCACCCACCAGCGGTAAGCTCTAATAGAACCTTCCAGCCCCTTGAGGAGGTTTCACCCGTGGCGAGTGTCGCCGAGGTCAAGTCCGCCATCGAAGCCGCGATCATGCAGGTGTCGGAGGGCCAGGCTGCCGTCCAGGCAGCCAGCGAAAAGATCGCCGAGGCGCAGCAGAGCTTGGCGGCGGCCTTCGAAGGCAGCGGCCACGAGGCGGTCGGAGCGGCCCAGGCCGCGCTGTTCCAGGCCAGCTCCGAGCTCGAGGAGTGCCTCGCCGCCACGCTCGCCGCCGTCGAACAGGCGCAGACGTACTCCGCGACGCTGTAGTCACCAATGTCCCTCGCCGAGAATCTCGCCGCCCGGGTCCGGGCGGCCGCCGACGACCTGCCGGTGGGCCAGCTCGCGGTCGCGGTGCAGCGGCTGCGCGCCGCGACCGAGTTGCTCATCTGGGTCCGCCAGGAGTCGGCGGACCCGCTGGCGGTGCCGCAGCTCACCGGCGCGACCGAACACGCGGAGCAGACCGGCCACGCGATGCGGGTGGCTGCGCAGTCGGTGGACGACTACCTGGCTGCGATCGGCTTCGGCGCCGGCCCGGCGGCGGGGGGCGACAGCGGGTGGCGGGCGGCACTGGACGGCGACCAGGAACCGACGGCGGCACCGGGCGGGCGGGCGGGTGCGCCCGCCGCGCCCGAGCTCGGCAACTGGTGGGCCGCCCGGGTCGCGGAGCTGACCGACCGGGAGTCCGCCGGGGTCTGGCCAGGGCCGGACGCCGCCACCGACACGACCCGGCCGGCCGCCGCCACCGACACCCCCGAACTGCTGCGCAGGGTCGCGACGGCGGTCCGTCGGGAGGACCGGGCCGGACTGCACCGCGACCTCGCCGCAGTGGCCGCGCCGACCGGGCTGAATCTCGCCGCGATCACCCCACCGCTGCTGCACCGCCTCGCCGGAGACCTGCTGGACCACGAGCCGCAGGCCGAGGACCTGCGTCAGCTCGCCTCCGCCACCACCCGACGGGTACGCGAGCTGCTCCCCGGCATGCCGGATCCGGTGCTGCAGACCCTGCTCGCCCGGATCTGCCGGGTGCCGGCCGACGAGCGGCGCGACGACGGTCGCCGGGCCGACGGTGACCAGGCCGGGCAGCCCCCGGATCCGCCGCATCCGGCCGACTCGGCCGTCGCCGGAGCGGTACTCACCGGCGTACTGCTGCGGCTGCTCGACCGCGAGCCGCAGACGCTGCGCCCGGAGCAGCCCCGACCGCTGCGGGGGCGCGATGCCTGACGCGCGGGCCGATCTGGTAGCCGCGGTCCGCCGGGCGCTCGGGCATGCCCGGGCGGCGGCCCGCAACCGACTTGACGACGTCGAACAGGACATCGCCGCGGCGCAACAACAGCTCAACCGGGTACGACTGGCAGCCGAGCAGGTGCCGCACCGAGCCGCAGTGCACCGCGACCGCCGGCTCGCCGACCTCGCCGAGCAGTACCGCGACCAGATAACGGTCGTCACCCGGGGAGCCGTCGCGGCAGTGGACCGGGCGGCACCGGGAGCCGCCGCCGCCGACTGGGCCCGGTGGCATCCCGCCCCGGCGGCACGCACGGAATCACCGGGATCGTGCCGGATCGGCCTGACCGGGCTGGCCGGGCTGGCCGGGGGTGCCGCCGTACCCGCGCTCGTCGCGGTCCTGGACCACGGCCACGTGGCGCTGGACGGCGCCGACCGAGCGGGGTGTGACGCCGTGCTGTCCGCGCTACTGCTGCGGATCCTCGGCCGTACCGCGCCCGGCGCCGTCCGACTGACCGGCTACGACCCGGAACAGCTCGGTGGCGGCCTCGCCGGTTTCGCCCCGCTGGCCGGACCCGGCCTGCTCACCTTCGCCGGCCCCGGTGGGCTGAGCCGGCACCTGGACGACCTGGTCGACCACATCCGCCGGATCAACGAGACGGTGCTGGCCGGAGAGTTCCGGACGCTGAGCGAACTGGCGACAGCCACCGGCCGACGGCCCGAGCCGTGGCGGATCGCCGTCCTGCTGGGCGGGCCCGGGGAGGAGCTGTCCCGGCACGAACGGGCTCAGCTGGACCGGATCACCCGCGCCGGTGCCGCCTGCGGCGTCCATCTGATCGTCCGCGGTGTCGGGCTCAGCGCCGCGCCCACCGTGACCACCGTGTCGGTCTCCGGCGGCACGGCCCGGGTCAGCGGCTATCCGCAGTTGCCGGTACGGATCGACCCGCCACCGCCGGCTGAGTTGGTCACCCGTACCTGCCGGGAGATCGCCGCTGCGGTCGCCGCCGGCCCGGTCCCGGCGGTGTTCAGCGATCTGCTGCCCGAACAGGAATGGACCGAGGACGCCACCGCCGGGCTGACCGCGCCGGTCGGCGACAGCCCACAGGGTCGGCCGGTGACGGTGACGCTGAGCGACTATCCGCCGCACGCGCTGATCGGTGGGCCATCCGGCACCGGCAAGACCAACCTGATCTACGCCTGGATCGGTGCCCTGGCCGCCCGCTACTCCCCGACCGAGCTGGAGTTCTACCTGCTGGATTTCAAGGAGGGGGTGTCCTTCGCCCGGTTCGCGCCGGGCCGGCGGGATCCGAGCTTCCTGCCACATGTCCGGCTGGTCGGGGTGAACGTCAACACCGACCGGGAGTTCGGCCTGGCGATGCTGCACTTCCTGGGTGCGCAACTGCGGCAGCGGGCCGACGCCGCCAAACGCCACGAGGTGACGAAGCTGGCGGAGTTGCGCGCCGAGGACCCACAGGGCCGGTGGCCGCGCATCGTGGCGGTGATCGACGAGTTCCAGGTGCTGCTCGCCGGCAACGACGCACTGGCCACCGAGGCCGCGACGTTGCTGGAGGACCTGGCCCGGCGTGGCCGGTCACAGGGCATCCACCTGATCCTGGCGTCCCAGGACGTCTCCGGTATCCAGGCGTTATGGGGGCGTACCGCGCTGATCGCCCAGTTCGCACTACGGATCGCGCTACCGAAGGCGCGCCGCGTCCTGCCGGAGACCAACACCGCGGCGGAGTCACTGCCCCGCCACCACGCCGTGGTCAACGCCGAGTCCGGGGCGATGGAGGCCAACCAGGTCGTCCGGGTTCCGCCCGCCAGCGACCGGGACACCTGGCAGGAACTGCAACACCGACTGTGGCGACGACGGTCCGCCGACCTGCCCCCGCCGCGGCTGTTCGACGGCGACGTGGTACCCCGGCTGGCCGAGGCGCCGGACTACCAGGCGCTCATCGCCGACAGCGACGGACCGCGGGTACCGGTGGCGTTGCTCGGCGAGACGATCGACGTGCTGGCCCGCTCCGCCCGGCTCGGCCTGGCCCGGGCGCCCGGACGCAATCTCGCGGTACTGGGCACCCGGGTGGACGAGGCGTGCGCCCTGCTCGACGCGGGTGCCCGGTCCCTGGCCCGGCAGTACCCGCCCGGCGCGGCGCGGTTCGACATCGCCTGTCTGGACCCGGACGCGGAAGCCGCCGCCCGCCGGCTACACGCGGCGTTACCGGCCGGCACCGGACTGTACGACTTGGATACCGTCGGCGGGCTGCTCGCGGACACCGCTGACCGGCTCTCCGGTGACGTGCTGGACGGTCCGGTCCGCCCACACTTCCTGGTGCTGTACGCGGTCGACGCCGCCGCCGGACGGCTGGCGGCGAAGTTCGCCGGCCGCTCCGGCCTGGACCGGCTCCGCCGGGTGCTGCACCTCGGGCCCGAGCGACACACCCATGTGCTGGGCTGGTGGCGCGGTGTGGCGCGGATGCGTGACGACCTCGGCGGGATTGGCTCACGGACCGACCAGATCGGCGCCTGGGTGGCGTTGGACGTGCACGGCTCCGACCTCGGACCGCCGCTGTACCCCCGGGCCGGCGGCCCGGCGTGGTATCCCCGGCCGTGGCGGGCGCTGTTCTTCGACCGGGCCGTGCACCGCAGCGCCGAGGTCATCATCCCGTACGGGCTGACCTGATGGATGCCTCCTACCCCGAGCTGATGCGCCGGCTCGCCGAACTCGCCGCCGCGCTGCAGAACCGCCGGAACGAAGCGCAGCAGTGGTACGCGCAACGGTGCGACGGCGCGCAGGCCGCGGTGGCCGAGGTGGAGACCGACCTGGCGGAGCTGCACCAACTCCACGAGCAGGCAAGCCGGGAGCTGGCGGACGTCGACCGGGCGGCCGCCGACATCTGGACCGAGGTCGGTCACCGGTTCGGGCCGTTGGCCGGACGGCTTGGTGGCCTTCCGGCACCACTGCCGCCGCCCCCTGGTACCGCCGTTGACGACGATCCGGAGCACTGGCTGGCGGCCGCCCGCGCCCTGGTCGAGCGGTCCGGCGACGTGGGTCCCCTGTCCCGAGCGGCATATCCGGTGCTGGCGCTGTTCGGCGCCGCCGGAGCCGTCGCCGCGTTCGGGTTGTCCACTGCCGCGCGGTGGGCCGGGCAGCGCTACGGCGGCGACCTGGCGGTCGGGATGCCGGTGATCGCGCTCGTCGTCACCCTGGTCGGTCCGCTACTCGGGCTGGTGCCGGCGAAGGCGCTGGCCGACCGCTGGCATGCCGAGCTCGACCTGCGTACCGTGTCGATCGTCCTGGTCGCCGGCCTGGCGGCGACCGCCGTCCTGCTGACGGGGCTGGGCTGACCCGCCCGGGCCGATGGTGGATCAGCCGACGACCGCGACCGCTTCGCGCAGCAGACGGCGGGCCAGCACCAGTTGGTCGGCGGTGGTGTCCAGTCCTGGCAGGTCGCCGACCCGGACACCGGCGGTGTCCAGCACCGCCCGCAGGGCGGGGACGCACCTGCCCGGAAAGTTCACCGTACGGTCGAAGATCTGCAGGGTGACCCGCTCGTCCGACTGCGAGGTGAGCCGCCAGCGCAATCCGGGTCGGCGGCGGATGACGTCGTCGACGGTCAGCGTCCGGATCCGGTCCGCCTGCTGCAGTGGTGGCAATGGGGCCGGGCGCACCGCCGACCAGGCCCGGCGGCGCATAGGCGCCGCGACCTGGTCCGGCTCGACAGAGGCCAACCAGTCACGCAGTACCGCCACCGTCGCGGTCAGCTCCGAGGTGATCCCGGCGGGTTCGCACGGGTCGGCGCCGAACGGCAGCGACGTGCGCAGCTGCGGCTCGGTGACGGCGAGCTCGAGCAGCGCCTCGACCAGCGAGTACCGGGTGAACGCGCGAATCCCGACGGTGAGGTGGATCGAGCTCTCCTGCTGCGCGGTGGCACTGTGCAGCCAGCCTCGAGGCAGGTAGAGGGCATCGCCGGGGCCGAGCACGACGTCCAGCGCAGGTGCGGCCTCGGACCGGGCAACCACCTCATCGGCCCGACCCGACCAGGTCTGCTGGGGCAGCGGATCGGTCAGTACCGGTTCGTGCACCCGCCACCGCTTGCGACCCTCGGTCTGCAGCACGAACACGTCGTGGGTGTCGTAGTGGGTGGCGAATCCACGGCTGCCAGCCGGTGTGAGGTAGGCGTTCGTCTGCAACGGCTGGCCCAGTGTGGTGGACAGCTCGCCGATGAACGAGATGATCGGTGGCCAGAGCCGGTGCAGGCCCTGCAGGACCAGGGTGGCACCGTCCGCATACAGATCCAACACCCGCTCGTCGAGCACCTGGTCGTCGATCTCGGCGCCGGCGCCGGCGCTGCCGGTGTAGGTCCGTTCCGCGAAGACCTCACCGTCCCGGGCCACCCGGAGGAACGGCGTACGCAGGCCGTGCTGGCTCAGCAGCTGGTCGGCTGCGGGGCCGTCGAGCAGATCGGTGAAGCCGGCGGGGCCGGCCAGGTCGACAGCGCGCGACAGCAGCGGTCTACGCCCCCAGTAGACATCGGCGAACGTCGTCGGATCCACCGCAACGCACCGGGTCAGCGCCGCCGGGCGGCGGGACGCGCCCGCACCGCCCGGCGAGCCCGGTGACGCGGCGATCTGCGGCGGGTCGGTAAGTCCGTGCCCGCCGGTGCAGCCGGCACCACGTGTCGCGGTGGGCAGCCGAGTCAACGCCGGTTCGCCCCGCCGTCGGCACCACCGTCGCGCCCAGCCGGATTCGCCCCACCATCAGCCGGGCCCTCCTGCGCCTTCGGACCAGCGCCGCCGTCGGCACCACCGTCGCGCCCAGCCGGATTCGCCCCACCATCAGCCGGGCCGTGACCCGTCGCGGGCCCGGTGCTGCGGATGTCGTCGTCGTCAAGTGTCATGACTGCCCCCTGCGGGTCGGTCGGCACGCGCCGGCGGCGCCGGCGCGCTCCTGCCTGCGGGTGGTACCCGAGGCGGATCGTCACTAACCTCGGGTAAACGCGGGGCCGGCCGGATTACAGCTCCTGGTACGGCGCGCAGCTGTCCCGCACGACCAGCTCGGTGGCGAGCTCCACCCGCGGCGTCTCCAGCGCTTCCCCTTGCGCCAGACGCAGTACTGTCCGCGCCGCCAGCAGCCCCATCTCGGCCAGCGGCTGGCGCACCGTGGTCAGCGGTGGCGACGACCACTGCACCTCGGGCAGGTCGTCGAAGCCGACCACGCTGACGTCGTCCGGAACCCGCAGGCCGCGTTGCCGCAGGGCTTCGAATGCGCCGAGGGCCATCTGGTCGCTGGACGCGAAGATCGCACTCGGTGGTTCGTCGAGGTCGAACAACGCGGCCGCGCCAGCGAAGCCCGACTCGTGGTAGAAGTCGCCGGGGACGACGTACTCGGGGCGCAGCGGGATCTCAGCCGCCTCCAACGCGGCCCGGTAGCCGTCGAGCCGGGCCCGGCTGCACAGCAGCCGGGGCGGACCGGCGATGAAGCCGATCCTGCGGTGTCCCAGGGAGATGAGGTGTTCCGTCGCTCGCAGTCCGCCGGCCCAGTTGGTCGCCCCGATAGTGGGGATGTCCAGGCTCGGCACGCCGGCCGGGTCGACCAGTACCATCGGTACGTTCAGCCGTCGCAGCTCGGTGTGTAATGGCGGAGCGAGTTCACTGGTGACCAGGATTACACCGTCAGTGGCCCGGGTCCGCAGGTTCTGCAGCCACTGCCGGGTCGCCGCGGACCGACGGTGGATGGCGGAGACGACGGTTCCGACCCCGGCGGCGTGCGCGACATCCTCCACGCCGCGGATTATCTCCACGGCCCACGGGCTGTCCAGATCGTTGAAGACCAGGTCGATCAGGCTGGCACCGGCGCGGGACCGGGTCGCCCGCCGTCGGTAGCCGTGCCGACGCAGGAGCTCCTCGACCCGTTCACGGGTCTGCGGGGCGACGTCGTTGCGCCCGTTGAGCACCCGTGACACGGTCGGCACGGAGACACCGGCTTCCTGGGCGATCGCGGTGATCGTGATCCTGCGTCCTTCATCGACCGTCACGGCAGCAACTCCTTCGTCGAGGCTTCAGCGTACGGCCGAACCTTCCGCCAGTCGGTCCGGCTCCGAACGCCGAGTCCGGGCCCCATCTTGCCGCAGTTGGAAAACGCTTGGCATCGACCCGGCCGGCAGTGTGTCGCACATGCCGGCGACCGAGTCGGCCGCGCCACCGACCGGAACTTTCCGGAACCGCCCGGGCGGCGGTTGCCTGAACGGCGGCCGGACGGGACACATCCGGCTGCCACGATGCGGGAGCATACCCGGACACTGCCAGCAAACTGTGGACTGCCAGATCTCGACGAAGCCGCAAGTTTCCGGAAACATGTCGGAGAACAGGCGCGACGGTCCGGCGACGCCGGTACTGGACTGGCGCGGCGCGATCGACAGGAGGCTGCCGGTGAGCGGCACGAACCATGCCCTGGACGAGGCCCTCGATCGGTCAGCGCCGTGGCGCGATCTCACCCTACCGGTGGAGGAACGGGTGTTCGACCTGCTTAGTCGGATGTCGCTGACGGAGAAGATCGCACAGCTGTACAGCTACTGGCGGGGCGCCAATGCCTCGATCGACGACATGGCCCCGCTGCAGCATGATCTGGTCGACGAGTCAGTTGACTGGGCCGACCTGCTGCACACCGGCTTGGGGCAGTTGACCCGCCCGTTCGGCACCACGGCGGTGACTCCGGCCGACGGTGCCCGGGCGCTGCACCGGCTGCAGGCCGAGATCGTCGCCGGCAACCGCTTCGGTATTCCCGCGCTGATCCACGAAGAGTGCCTGACCGGGTTCATGACCTGGGGCGCCACCGTGTACCCGACCCCACTGGCCTGGGGTGCCAGCTTCGACCCTGACCTGGTGACACAGATGGCGCGTCGGATCGGGCAGGACATGCGGTCGGTCGGGGTGCACCAGGGACTCGCCCCGGTGCTCGACGTGGTCAGGGACCCCCGTTGGGGTCGTACCGAGGAGACTATCGGCGAGGATCCGTACCTGGTCGCCACGATCGGCACCGCATACGTGCGTGGGCTCGAATCGGCCGGGGTGGTGGCCACCCTCAAGCACTTCGCCGGTTACTCGGCCTCCCGGGCCGGGCGCAACTTCGCGCCGGTGTCGGTCGGCCCGCGAGAGTTCGCCGACGTCCTGCTCCCACCGTTCGAGATGGCCGTCCGCGACGGTGGCGCTCGATCGGTGATGCACTCGTACGCGGAGGTGGACGGCGTACCGGCGGCGGCAGACGGCGGTCTGCTCACCGATCTGCTCCGTGGCCGCTGGGGGTTCACCGGCACCGTGGTCGCGGACTACTTCGGTGTGTCGTTCCTGGAGCTGCTGCACCGGGTGGCCGACGGTCCCACCACCGCCGCCGCTCTGGCGCTCAGCGCCGGGGTCGACGTCGAACTGCCGGCGGTACGGTGCTACGGAGCCCCGCTTGTCGAGGCAGTCCGGCAGGGTGCCGTGCCGGAGTCGGTGGTCGATCGGGCCGTCACCCGCGTCCTGCGGCAGAAATGTGAGCTGGGGTTGCTCGACCCGGACTGGGATCCGGTGCCACCGGCACTGGCCGGGGCGGACCACCCGAGCGAGGCGGGCGGGCCGTCCGCTGGGCCGGGTATCGACCTGGACCCGCCGGTGAATCGGGACCTGGCCCGGCGGCTGGCCGAGGAATCGGTGGTCCTGCTGGCCAACGACACCGTCCTCCCGCTGCCCGAGCAGGGGCGGGTAGCGGTGGTCGGACCGCTGGCCGACTCAGTCAACGGGCTGCTGGGCTGCTACACGTTCCCCAGCCACGTCGGTACCGTCCCGGCCGACGCCGGTGACCAACTCCCGATGGGGACCGTCCTGGCCGCGCTGCGGGCCGAGCTGCCTGCAGCGGCCATCGAGCACGTCACCACCGGCCCGGTGGACGGGCAGGACACTCCGGGCATCGTGGTGGCCGCAGACGCTGCGGCGCGGGCCGACGTCTGTGTCGCGGTGGTTGGGGACCGGGCCGGGCTGTTCGGCGCCGGAACCTCCGGCGAGGGCTGCGACGCCACCGACCTGGAACTGCCCGGACGGCAGGGTGAGTTGATCGAGGCGTTGGTCGCCACCGGCACCCCGGTGGTACTGGTGCTGCTGACCGGACGCCCGTACGCGCTCGGCCGGTACGCCGACCGGCTGGCCGGGGTGGTGCAGGCGTTCTTCCCCGGTGCCGAGGGGGGCCGCGCGGTCGCCGGTGTGCTCAGCGGCCGGGTCTGCCCGTCCGGCAGGTTGCCGATCGGGGTTCCTCGGCAGGCCGGCGGCCAGCCGACCAGCTATCTCAGCCCGCTGCTGGGACACCGGACCGAGGTGAGCAATGTCGATCCCGGTCCGCTGTACCCGTTCGGTCATGGCCTGTCGTACACCTCGTTCGAGTGGTCGACGCCGCTGGTCGACGGGGTCGAGCACGACCGGGGTGCGGCTCCGGCGCAGATCGGCACCGACGGCACGCTGCGGATCCGACTGCGGGTACGCAACACCGGTGACCGCGCGGGCAGCGAGATCGTCCAGCTGTACCTGCACGACCCGGTGGCGCAGGTCACCCGACCGGTGATCCGGCTGGTCGGGTACGCCCGGGTGCTGTTGCAGGCTGGCCAGGCGCGCTGGGTCGAGTTCGACTTCTCCGCCGACCTGTCGTGTTTCACCGGGCGGGACGGGCGCCGGGTCGTCGAGCCCGGCGATCTGGAGCTGCGGCTGGCCGCGTCGAGCACCGACGTCCGCCACCGGGTCGCGGTCCGGCTGGTCGGCGCCCAGCGGCAGGTCGACCACCGACGCCGGCTGGCCACCGAGGTGACCGTACGGTGACGGGGGTGCCGCTGCCCGCTGCGGTGCGGGCAGCGGCGTCAGTCGCTCAGCAGGTCACGCAGTTCGACCGGTACGGTGGCCAGCACGTCGTCCCACTCGCCGGAGCTGACGTGCCGTCGAAGCACCCGGCTGACCGTCCGGATCACCTGCTCGGCGCCGCCCTCGACGTCGAACGGGAAGTCCCGGCGCACCCGGGCGACGAACTCGGCACGGTCCAGCTTCGTCGGAGCCGAGGTGGCGTCCCAGCCCTCGTAGTACAGCCCGCGGACCAGCAGCGGCAGTTGCGCCGCGAGCTGCACCACCTCGGCCAGTGGTAGCCGGTCGCGCAACGTGTGCAGCACGGCGGCGAGCGCCGAATAGGACTGTTGGCGGCGCTGCGCCGGCCAGCCGAGTTCGTGCTCGATCTCGCTGAGCAACCGGTTGGTCTTGTCCACGGTGGCGTCAATGGCAGTCAGCTGGGCAGTCGTCATCTTCGTGCTCCCTCGTCGGTTCGTGGTGCCGGTGATCCGGGGGGCGCTCGTGATCCGCACGGTCCCGGTCAGGCCGCCCGCCGTTCCCGGGACTGCTTGCAGGTGACGCAGGTGGTGGCCGAGGGGTAGATCTCCAGCCGCTCCACCGGAATGGCTACGGCGCAGCCCTCGCAACGCCCGTAGTCGCCGGCGGCGAGACGGGCCAGGGCATGCTCGAACTGGGTGCGACGCTCCAGGATGGTACGGATCAAAGACTGGGCCGCGTCCCGCTCGGCGGTCTTCGTGCCGCTGTCGGCCTGGTCGTCGCCGGCGGTGTCGCCCCCTTCGACCAGCCGCAGCACCTGGCTCTGCGTCATCGCCTGCTCGTACTCAGCCGTCAACTCCTGGTACCGGCTGGTCAGCGCGGTGCGGATACGATCACTGTCGATGGTTCCCGGTACGCCGAGTCCCGGTCGCCGGTTCACGTCATGCGTCAGCATGCGCCCATCCCCCTTCAGATCGGTTACGGCGAGCCATGACCGGCTCGGACTCCGGCACCGGGTCGCCGCGAAGATCCGCCACTTACCCGTCGCCGACGGCCGGCAAACCCCGTCCAACCCCTGGCCAGCCACGCGGCCTCCGGGCCTCGCCGACGTCGATCGGGGCCGCCGGCAGTGCGGTCCCGGCAGTGCGGTCAGCCGGCGGTGTCGATGCTGATCCGGACGTCGTCGGCGAGCCGGTAGCCGACGCCGTACACGGTGGTGATCAGGGGCGAGTTGCCCACCTTGCCGCGGAGCCGGCGGATGTGCACGTCCACGGTACGCACCCCGGTGTGCTCGTAGCCCCATACCGCGGCGAGCAACTGCAACCGGGTGAAGACCCGGCGAGGGTTCTCCACCAGGTGCAGCAGGAGATCGAACTCGAGTCGGGTCAGCAGCAGCGGCTCGCCGTCCAACAGAACGGTCCGCGACGCGACCATGACGTGCAGTGCCGGCACGGCGACCGTGGTGGTCCGCCGTGACCGGGTGGCGGGGTCGGTGAACACCCCACCGGCCGCCGACGTCGGACCCGGCGCGTCGCGGCCGGCGCCGATCTGGTCGAGCGCCGCGCCGGGCTGCGCCCGGGTCGCGTCGACCGTCGGCATCTCCACCGTCGCCTCACCCCGTTCCACCAGCTCCCGGGCGGCCTCCAACAACCGGCGGGCGGACGACGAGAGCGCCTCCTCGCCGGCGGTGAGCGGAATCGACACGGTGACGGTCACGGTCGCCATCGCCGGGCCGGTCCCCCGCCGCGGCGCGGCGGGCGGACGGGCCGCACCAGACGGTGGCAAACCGGACCAGCCGGCGCGCGGCGAGGCAGGGCTGACCGACATGGTCCTCCTAGACAGTTCCGGCCGGAAGCGTGTATCCCGGCCGCCGGCTGGTGTCCGTACGCAACGGCAGCCGGCTGGGACGCGGCAGCCAGCACCGGACACAGGGGACGACCCGGTGCGCCGGCGGCTGCGCACGAACCGATGCTGCCGCTCCCACGCTCCCGGGTCAATACCGGACGGCGTTGCAGGAATGTGATGATTGACAAGCGCACCGTAATCGATTGCTCGCTCTGGATACCCGACCTCGGTGCTATTGCCGAACCGGCAGGATGATCACATGCGCGCCATCGTCGCCGGGTTCGCCGCGATCTGGTCGGTGACCCTGATCGGGTACCTGATCGGCCGTTTCGAGCTGCTCGGCCCGGATGGCACCGCCGTCCTGGCCCGGCTGGCCTTCTTCATCGCGACGCCGGCGCTGTTGTTCACCACCTTGGCGGGCACGTCCCCGACCGAGGTGTTCACCCCCGCGTTCCTCGCCTACCTGGCGAGCACCGTGGTGGTGGCGGCCGCCTACCTGGCGCTCGCCGGTTGGCTGTGGCAGCGGCCGGCCGGCGATGTCACCATCGGCGCGCTCGGCGCCTCCTATGTGAACGCAGCCAACCTCGGCATCCCGGTAGCGGCGTACGTGCTCGACGACGTTTCGGTCGTCGCGCCGGTGCTGCTGTTCCAGGTGCTCGTCGCGGCACCGGTGGCCTTCGCCGTCCTGGACTTCACCGCCGGCGACCGCCGCCCGTCCGTCCGTCGGCTGCTGTCCCTGCCGGCCCGCAACCCGATCATGATCGCCTCGGCGGCGGGCCTGGCACTGGCGATCAGCCGGTGGCAGCCACCCGCCGAGCTGCTGCGCCCCGCCGAACTGCTTGGTGCGGCCGCCGTACCGCTGGCTCTGCTGGCCCTCGGAATGTCCCTGCCCGGAAGCCGGCCGCTGGCGGCCGACCCGCAGGCCCGGGAACGCTACACCGCCGTCGCCCTCAAGGTGCTCGGCCAGCCGGCGGCGGCCTACCTGATCGCCCGACACGGTCTCGGCCTCAGCGGCACCGCGTTGCTCGCCGCAGTGGTCACCGCCGCGCTACCGACGGCGCAGAACGTCTTCATCTTCGCCACCCGGTACCAGCGCGGTCAACGCCTCGCCCGGGACTCGGTGGTGCTCTCCACGGTCGCCACCGCCGTCACCCTGATGCTGATCGCCGCCGTGCTCGGCTGACGTCCCCCAGTGGGCGCGAACCTGGCCGGCGTACCCCGACGACTGACGCTCACCGGCGGCGAGCGCCGCCGCGAACACGACAGCATCATCCGGGTCACCGGTGAGCGCCGCCCGTGCTGTCGCATCCGGCGTCAGGAACATGGGCGTGGCGGGACAACCCTCGGCGGGACGATCTCGCCAGGCCGCCGCCTCGGCCGCCGCCTCGGCCTCCGCCGGCCCGCCGTCGGCCAGAACCAGCACCGTCGCCGCGCCGGCCGCCAGGTCCGGGTTGCTCGTCGAACGGACTGCGCCGCTGATGTAGCGGCGGCCGTCCACCGCCACCGGCCCGGTCACCCCCGGCAGCGCGCAACTGGCCGCGACTGCCCGTGGCAGGGCGATGCCGGACGTCGAGTCCCACGCCACCAGCTGACCGCTGTCCGCGTCGACCGCGGTGACCAGCAGCCGGGGCGCGCTGGGCCAGCGGTGGTCCCGCAGCAGGTCCGCAACGGCACCCACGGCGGCGTCCGACGGGTCGGCGGCGAGTGCCAGCCGCCCAAGCTGCGCCCGGGCCTGCGACGACGTGGCACCGCCGGCACGCAGGCTCCGGCGGGTCTCGTCGACCAGTTCGTAGTCGGTCTGCCGGGCTGTCACCGGCCAGGTCCCGACCCGCCGTACGGTCCGCACGGCCGCGGCAGGACCAGCGTCGCCGTAGACCAGCGCCGCCACCAGGGCGCCGGTCGACGTCCCTACCACCAGGTCCGGCGTGCGCAGTCCGGCGCCAGCCCGATCGAGTCCGACGAGCATCCCCAACTGCCAGCCGGCCCAGCCGTCCCCGCCAGCGCCGAACACCACAGCTCGTCCCGTCACCGCCACCTCCGACGCGTCGACCTCGACGACGGGACCGCCGTCCGTCCAACCACTCCAGCCCTGCCGGCGGCACCGCCACCGAGCGCAACGCGCCGAAGCCGAACGCCCGGCTACCTATGGATGAACATCCGGACAACCAGCCAGGTCGGTCAGGCGCGGTGGGTGGTCGGACCGCAGTCCGACCACCCACCGCCCGCTCGGTCTCAAAAGGGCGGTGTCACCAGCTGAGGTACCAGGGCTGGGTCTGCACGTTCAGCTCCGGGAACCGGACCAGCTTGGCGCTCGCCGTCCGCCAGTCCTTGAGGTCCAGCACATCCAGGCCCTTCTGGATGTCACTGGAGTAGATGTAGCCGTTGTAGTAGTACGTCGACCATGGTCCGCCGGTGACCATCCGGGTGTCCGAGACCGGTCCCCGCTCCCAGTAGGCGATCTCCTGCGGCCTGGCCGAGTTGGTGAAGTCCCAGACCGAGATGCCGCCCTGGTACCAGGCCTGGACCATGATGTCGCGGCCCAGGACCGGGATCAGCGAACCGTTGTGGGCCACACAGTTCTCGGTCGACCCGTTGGTCCGGGGGATCTTGAAGTAGCTGCGGAAGACCAGCGTCCGCGCGTCACCCGTACCGGTGATGTCGTAGATGGCGTTGGCTCCCCGGTCCGGACCGATGGTCGGGTTGCAGGTCGCCGCCCCGCCGCCGCCGAGTTCGTCGGTGAAGACCACCTTGGTGCCCGAGTTGTTGAACGTCGCCGAGTGCCAGAAGGCGAAGTTGGTGGTGTCCCGGACCTGGTGGATGACCCGGGGCGCCTCCCGGTCGGAGATGTCCAGCAGCACGCCGTCGCCCATGCAGGCGCCCGCCGCGAGGTCCTTCTGCGGGTACGCGGTGATGTCGTGGCAGCCGGTGGTGGTGGAACTGCCGTTGCCACCCGGGTTGCCGCCGTCCGGGAAGATCGCCGGGGTGGCCACCACGGCCGCGTCGGTCGGCTTCTTCAACGGCACCTTGACGATCGAGATCAGGTCGTGCGGTGGCTGGCAGTCCGGGAAATTCGTCGACGGACTGTACGACGACACGTAGAGGTACACGAACGCACGGCTCTTCGCCGGCACCAGGGTGTGGGTGTGTGAGCCGCAGTTCGTCTCGACGGACTTGACGTACCGGGGGTTCTCCTTGTCCCGGATATCGAAGATCTTGATGCCCTCCCAGGACTCCTTCACCGACGCGGACTGGGAGGTGCTGGCGCAGGAGTCGTCACTGCGCGACGAGTCTGTGGACAGGAACAACAGGTCACCGTGGACCGACACGTCGTTCTGCCCACCCGGGCAGACCACCTGCGACACCAGTCGCGGCCGCCGCGGGTTGGCGATGTCGTAGATCACGAAACCGTTGTAGTTGCCGACGAAGGCGTACCTGCCCTGGAAGGCGAGGTCCGAGTTCAACGAGGACTCGGTGTCGAACGGCGCGGGCTTGGGCAGGCTGGCGATCTGGCGCAGGTTCCGACTGCTGTCGATCTCGTCGACGCCGAGTCCGGGGTCGTCGGTGCCCGCCGCCGACGCCTGGGCCAGGCACAACTCGACCGCCAGCGCGTCGGTGGCGTCGGCGCAGTCGACGTCGAACGGGGTCCCTGCATGACTCGGTGTCGCCAACGCGGTGCTGCCGAACAGGACGGCGATCGCCGCCACTGCCACCGTCCGGAGCTGCCGCGGCCCTCGTGGGGAACGTCTGATCATGTGCGGCACCCTTCGAAAGGGATTGATGATGCTGCGACGATACCGCCGAGTTCCCGACATCGATGTGACAGTAATCACATCGATACATGGAGTTAGCCGGATAGCATCGCGACCGTCCACCTCGGGAGGTCCGATGTCCCGACTGTCACTCGGCCGGCACCGGCGGCTACTGGCACTCGCCCTGATCCCGGCCGTGGTCGTCGTCGCGGTGGTCGTGCTACGGACCACCGCAACGACCTCGGCCACCACCAACGACGCAGCGACCGGGTCGGCGGGAACGTCCACCGGCACGGACGCACCGCCGGTGATCCTTCCCGGCCGGCCCGGCGAGCCGGCCGAGCTGCGCCCCGGTGCGGACGTGACCATCGATCCACCGCAGTACAACGCGCTGGACACCTGGTACGTCCAGATGATGATCCCGCACCACACCCAGGCCGTGCAGATGGCAGCGCTCGCCGCCGACCGCAGTGCCGACCCAGGGGTACGGGCGTTCGCCGACCGCATCCGGGCTGGGCAGGCCGCCGAGATCGCCGTACTCCGGCAATGGCTGCAGGACCGGCGGCTACCCGCCGGTGAACACGACCACGACACGATGCCCGGGATGCAGACCGAGCAGGCCGTCCGGGAACTGGCGGCCGCCCGGGGAGCCGAGTTCGACCGGCTCTTCGTGGCGATGATGACCGACCACCACCAAGGTGCCGTCGAAATGTCCGACCGGGTGCTCACCGGCGGCAGCGACGTGACCGTCGAGGAACTCGCCACCTCGATCGCGGCCGAACAGGCCGTCGAGATCAACCGGATGCGGGACCTGCTGGACAGCTGAACCGGCACCCACCGCATCGCGCGGGACCGGGTCACGCGGGACCGGCCGCTGTGCGGCGAGCTAGCGGCGGGCCAGCGCGTCCAACCCGTCCGACCGGCGAATGCCCTCATCGGCGGCCGCCACCTCCCCGACGTGGCGCAGCAGAGCCGTGCCGTGACGCAGGCCCGCCACCCCCACGCCGAGGCCGACCAGCTCCACGATCAACAACGGGACGCCGGCCAACGACGTCGGACCGGAGGTACGGATCAAGCCGGCGAGCAGGAACAGCCCACCCATCGCCGTACTGATCAGGTTGAACCGGACCAGCGAGGAGCGGACCGGACCGGACGGCTCGTCCCAGAGATCGACCAGACCCACCGCCACGGTCAGCGCCATGGCGGCCAGCCCGGCGACCAACGTCCAGTAGCCGACCTCACCGAACAGGTCGGGTGCCCCGGCCACCACCGAGATGTCGAACAGGGCCGCACAGACGAATAGTCCGAACGGCAGGGTCACCAGCATCGGCTGGATCGGCTGGCCGGGCACGCGGAATTGCGCCTGCATCGCCCTCACGCCCTTCCCACTGGTCGCACCGGTCACACCGCCGGTGCTACCCGAGTATCTCCCGCCGCGAACCCACCCGCCATTCACCGCTGCTGGCTGTCGGCCCGCAGCACCGACGCCACCAGCCGCTCGGCGACCTCCGGCAACGGCATCGCGGTCGCCTCGGCCGCCTCGCGCAGCACCGCGAGCGCTTCCCCGGCCGGGCACCGCCGCTGGGTCATCACGATGCCGATCGCCGGGCCGATCACGTCGCCGTACTCCGGACGGTCGGCGTCGGCCCCGCCCGCCGCCCCGCCGCGACGCCGGTCCCGCACCGCTGCGAGGAGCAGTCCGGCGTGCTCGGCGAGGAGCAGGGCGGTCAACTGCTCGCCGACGCCGAGCGCCCCGACCCGCTCCGCGTACAGGTTGATCGCACCGATCGCCTCGTCGTCGACGTCCACCGGCGCGCAGAGCACGGAACGGATCCCCCGGTCGACCGCCGCCCGGCTCCACTGCGGCCAGCGCGGCGAGTCGGCACCCGGATCGGCCAGCACGATCTCGCGGTCCCGGATCGCGGTCATCGCCGGTCCGTCGGAGGCGTACTGAAGCTCATCCAGATCCTTGACCAGTGGATCGGACGCCGCCACCGAAGCGGGCCGGCCGGCCCGGAGAAAACAGACGCTCGCATACGTCACCCCGGGCAGCGCGGATCGGGTGGTGCGGGCGAGATGCTCCACCGCCTGGTCGAAATCGGTGCACCGGATCATGCCGGCGGTCAGCTCCCGCAGCAGGGCGGCGGTCTCCAGTACGGCCAGCCTGCTGTCCGCCGGGTCGGCCTGGGTCAACGTGATCGAGCCCTGGCCGCGCTCAGCGGCGGCCGCTGCCACTGAGCCGGCGGCCAACGGAGGAGATCAGCCGGTCCAGTTCGGAGCCGAACGGGTTGTCGTGTACCAGGTAGGTCCAGGTCGCACTGGGCCGTACCAGCTGGGCCTCGTCAGGCTGCCAGTCCTCGTCGAACTCGGTCTGCTCGAACGTCGCGACGGTGCGGGCCTCGATCTCCGGGATCAGCTGGTTGAACGCGGGCACGGCAGCCCGGTGGAACTCGTCGAGTGGATCGAGCCGGCCGAGCGCCCGCAGATGCACACCCTCGCGCACCTCGGACAGTTCGGCGAGGTGTTCGGTCCAGAGCCGGTCCAGGTGGTAGAGGGCGATCGAACGGGCCGCCCGCGACAGCAGGTCCTCGTCCATCTCGGCGCACCGCTGCGGAAACCGGTCCATCAGCATCAGCGCGGCGACTTCGGTGGTCAGCAGCCGCTCCCGCCGCTCAGCGAGCGCCTTGCGCTGCTGTTCGATCACCACGCTGTAGCGCCAGGTGTTCCGGTGGATCTCGTAGTCGACACCCTCGGCGATCCGCTGGGCGTGTTCGATGGCGAAATCCACCTGCTCGTCCTGGACGATGCCGTCGGGCGTCATCCGGGGCGAGGGTGGGATCGCGTCCGGGGCGTGCCGGACGACCAGGTCGTCCTCCAGGCTGACGAAGAACACCGAACCACCCGGGTCGCCCTGGCGACCGGCCCGGCCGCGCAACTGGTTGTCCACCCGCCGGCTGTCGTGCCGACCGCTGCCGATCACGTACAGCCCGCCCAGCTCCGCGACCTGGTCCCGGTCGGACTGGTCGCTGCCGCCGAGGCGGATGTCCACGCCGCGCCCGGCCATCTGGGTGGACACCGTCACCGCACCCAGCGCGCCGGCCTCGGCGATGATCGCGGCTTCCTCGTCGTCGTTCTTGGCGTTGAGTACCACGCAGGGCACACCGGCCTCGCCCAGCGACGCAGCCAGGCTCTCCGACTCCTTGACGTCGAGGGTGCCGATCAGCACCGGACGCCCGGTGGCGTGGGCCGAGCTGATCTCGGCGACCAGCGCCTCGTCCTTCTCCGCGCGGGTGGCGTAGATCCGGTCCGACTCGTCGGTCCGTACGCACGGGGTGTGTGGCGGGATCACCGCCACCTCCAGCTTGAAGAACTCGCGGAGCTGGTCGCCGACGAGGACCGCCGTCGCGGTCATCCCGCACAGGGTGCGGTACGCCGCGACGAACGCCTGCACGGTGATGGTGCCGAGCACCTCACCCTCGGCCGTGGCGTTGAGACCCTCCTTGGCCTCGACCGCCGCCTGCAGCCCGTCCGGCCACCGGCGGCGCTGCGCCACCCGACCGCGCATCTCGTCCACCAGCTCCACGGCGCCGTCGCGGACGATGTAGTCGACGTCGCGGTGCAGCAACGCGTGGGCGTGCAGGGCGACGTGGATCGCGGACAGCTGCCCGACGTTGTCGTCGGCGTACAGGTCGACGCCGTCCAGCTTGGCCTCGACCGCGGCCAGCCCGGCGGAGGTGAACGCGACGCTGCGGCCGTCGTCGGCGACCTCGTAGTCCCGGCCGGCGCGCAGCCCGCGTACCAGCGCGGCGGCGGTGTGCACCGGGTCCTGTTCACCGACGACCGCCCCGGCCAGCACCATCGGCACCCGGGCCTCGTCGATGAGGATCGAGTCGGCCTCGTCGACGATCGCCGTGGACAGCGGCGGCTGGACCCGGTCGGCGATGTCGGTGACCAGCTGGTCACGCAGGAAGTCGAAGCCGGCCTCGCTCACCGAGACGTAGGTGACGTCCCGCTGGTACGCGGTGCGCCGCTGCTCGGGGCTGCTGGCCTCGGTGACCCAGCCGACGGTCAGCCCGAGCAACTGGTAGACCGGCGCCATCCACTCGGCGTCGCGGCGGGCGAGGTAGTCGTTGACCGTCAGCACGTGCACCGGGCCGTTGCCCCGCCGCACGTGCCCGTAGGCGGCGATCGTGGCGGTCAGGGTCTTGCCCTCACCGGTGGCCATCTCCGCGACCTTGCCGGCCAGCAGGGACATCGCGCCGAGCAGTTGCTCGTCGAACGGCCGCTCGCCGATGGCCCGCCGGGCAGCCTCCCGGCCGACTGCGCAGAGGTCGACGAACTCGCTGGCCCGGCCGGCCTCGGCGGTCAACTCGGCGTCGTCGAGCGCCCGCAGGTCGTCCTCCCGGCCGGCGATGTCGGGGAGCAGTTTCGCCAACGGAGCGAGGTCGACCGTGCTGCCCGGCCGCTGGAGGAAACGCCGGAACCGACTCTTCAGACGCTGCGACACACCCATGACCGTCAACGCTACGCGACGCGTCCGGCTCGCGGTGCCCCACCCGCCCCAGGACGCTCAGCCGTGGCGGCCGAACCCCGATCGGACGACGCATACCGCCCGCCGGGTGGGGTAGCCAGCAGCTGATCGAGTGTCGTCACGGGGGTGGATCATGGGGTACGCGCGAACGGCCGTCGCTCCCACGGTTGCGGACTGGACCGCCCGTCGCACCGGGTCGGCGGGCCGGTGGACGCCCTGGGAACTGGCCATGGCCAAGGCCAGGTCCGGCCGACGGGTGAGCGTCGTACTGCCGGCCCGCAACGAGGAGGCCACCGTCGGCGCCATCGTCGAGTCGATCGTCGGGAACCTGGTGGACCGGGTGCCGCTGGTCGACGACGTGTTGGTGGTCGACTCCCGGTCCGACGACAGTACGGCGGCCGTGGCCGCGGCCGCCGGCGCCCGAGTCGTCGGCCAGGACGAGATGACCCGGGGCCTGCCGCGGCTGGAGGGCAAGGGCGACGCGCTCTGGGCCGGGCTGGCCGCCGCCGACGGGGATCTGATCGCCTTCGTCGACGCCGACCTGCGGGAGTTTCAGCCTGCCTTCGTGACCGGGCTGCTCGGCCCGCTGCTCACCGACGAGTCGGTCAGCTTCGTCAAGGGTTTCTACCACCGGCCGCTGGTCCGGTCGAGCGACGTCGAGGCGGATGCCGGTGGCCGGGTCACGGAGATCATGGCCCGGCCGCTGTTCAATCTCTTCTGGCCGGACCTGTCGGGATTCGTCCAGCCGTTGGCCGGCGAATACGCCGGCCGACGCGACGTGCTGGAGCAGATCCCGTTCGTCTCCGGCTACGGGGTGGAGACCGCGATGCTGATCGACCTGCTCGACGTCTGTGGGCTGGACTCCCTGGCCCAGGTCGACCTCGGCGAGCGGCGGCACCGGCACCAGAGCACCGAGGCGTTGGGACGGATGTCCGCCCAGATCCTGTTGACCGCCTGGTCGCGGCTCTACCGCAAGGGCTGGGTGATCTCGGAACGTCCGCCCGGCGGTCTACTCACCCAGTTCCGCCGCGGCGAGGCCGAGGCACTGAGCAATCTGGAACGCGAGGTCGTCGTCAGCGACGTGTCGGTCCAGGAACGGCCCCCGCTGGGCCAGCACCGGCGGGCGCTGGCAACCGCGGCTGCCGGCTGACGCCGAGCCCGGCCGGACCGCCGACCGGCTATTTGCTTCCCGCGCTCGGCTTGGTGGCGTGGAACACGATCAGACCGACCACCAACCCGACCAGTGCGATGGCACCGGAGTTCGATGTGTCGTCCCCGGCTCCGGAGAGGCCGAAGGCGAACGTTCCCGCGCCTGCGACGATCGCTGCGACCAGGCGGTTTCCACGTTGCTTCACGGTCGGCACGCTATCGGCGCCGGTGACGCCGCCGGCACCGGCCGGCACGGGTTCCCCCGATCGAGGTGACCAGCGGGACGCGGCTCAGGCCACGGCGAACAGCGGTGCCAGGCCGGCCACGGTCAGGCTGCGTCGCACGTAGGGCTGCGGCCGGACGAACCGTAGCCGTACCGCCGCGCGGCGGGCGGCCTCGTGGCTGGCCAGCAACGCGGCGATGCCGGCGGCGTCGACAAAGCCGACGCCGTCCAGGTCGACCAGGACCTCGGCGTCGCTGCCGGCGGCCCGCACCGCGTCGACCAGTCCGGCGCGGACCCGTTCGGCTGCCTCCCGGTCGAGTTCGCCGGTCAGGCCGATCTCGGTTCGGCCGTCAACGCGGTGCACGGAGATGGTGAGCGCGGCGTCGGTCGGCTCCGGCTGGGCGATCCCGGACTCCCACCGGGGCGGGGCGTCGGTCAGCATCGCCTGGCGCAGCCAGGTCAAGGTCCGGGACAGCAGCCGGGAGACATGCATCTGGGAGATGCCGAACTCGGCGGCGATGTCCGACTGGGTGTAGTTGCCGTAGAAGCGCATGGCGAGGATCCGGCGTTCCCGAGCCGGCAGCCGGTAGAGCAGCCCGCTGACCGTGAGCCGGTCGTCGACGGACTCCAGGTCGGCGTCGAGGGCGCCGAACATGTCGCCCAGCTCGGCGGGTCCGTCGTCGCCGACCGGCCCGTTCAGCGACGCGGGCGTGTAGCCGGCGGCGGATTCCAGGGCCGCGAGGATGTCCTCTTCGGAGGTGTCCAGCCGCTCGGCGAGTTCGGCGACGGTCGGCGACCGGGACAGCTCGCTGGTCAGCACCGCGGTCGCCTGGCTCACCTCGATGGTGAGGTCCTGCAGCCGGCGGGGCACGTGCACACCCCAGGTCCGGTCCCGGAAGTGGCGTTTGATCTCTCCGGTGATGGTCACCGCCGCGTAGGCGGTGAACGAGCCGCGGTCCGGGTCGTAGCGGTCCACGGCCTTGACCAGCCCGAGCCGGGCGACCTGCTCAAGATCCTCCAGCGGCTCGCCGCGGCCGCGGTAGCGTCGGGCCAGCCGACCGGCGAACGGCAGGGCCAGTTGGACGAGCTCCTCCCGCAGGTCCCGGCGCCGGCTCTCAGCCTGGTCGGCGAACCGGGCCGCGTAGGACAGAGCTGCTCCGTCGAGGTCCTCCAGCGCGTGTTCCGAACGAGTTACCGTACGCCTTTGTCCGGACATTTCGCCCCTCCCCGGTGATCCGGCCCTGAGCTCCGCATTCCGGCACATTGATCGGGTCGCGAGTCCGGTGCGGCACCGGACTCGACGCCCTCACTAAGCCGGACCCTACTGGCAGTGACGACGCCAGCCGATCCGAATGCCATGAAAATTCCACGCCGAGGACGGCGTCCGACGCACCGGCCGTGCGTTCAACTGGTGACCGGATCGGAATACCGCAGCACGGCGCCGACCCCGCCATCCAGATCAGCGTCACCGGGCCCGACCAGCACCAGATCGGCGTCGGTGGCCGCCAGTGCGCGCAGCAGCGCCGCGTCGGCGCGGACCTCGCAGGGCTCGTCCACCGCCATGACGGCCAGGTCGGCCGGATCCAGGGCGATCTGGGTCGGCTCCGGACCGATCCAGACCCGCTGGGTCGAGGAGGGGTCATCGACCAGCAGCAGCGTGTCGACCTGAGCCCGCTGCAGCGCGTCGACCACGGCGGGCAGACCATCGCCCCGGCCCTGTTGCGCGCCGTAGCGGTCCAGTGCCCGGTCGGTGTGCTCGGCGGCCACCGCGGCGATGGCCTGGATGGTGGCCTCGGTCAACGGCTCGGGATCGGCACCCACCGCGCGCGACCCGGCATCGGTCTGCACCGTACGCGACTGCCAGCGTCTCGGTAGTTGGCCGACCAGAAGTTGGCGTGCGTCCGGGTCGCCGGCGACCACCAGCGCCTCGGCCCCGATCTGGTCGGCCAGCGCTGCCGTCGCCGCGGCGCTGGCACCGGCGTTGCGCCGCCACGACACCTCGGCCGCCCGCTGGAACCGGGCCTGGGACCAGGCCCCTGGTTTCACCTTGCGGATCGGGTGGGCGGCCGGGCCGTCGACGCCGGCCTGCCGGGGCAGCCCGCCGGCGCTGACCGCGTCGATTTCGGCCCCGGTGCGACTAACCAGTACCCGCAGCCAACTGATCTCCTCGCCCCGCTGAGCGACCAGCGGCATCGCGTGCGGCAGCGGGCCGACCGTGGCGAGGTCACGCTGGGGCGGTGCCGGCAGATAGTTGTGCAGCACCACCTCGCCGCTGGCGGCGCTGAGCGCGAGACCGTACTCACCGGTGCGGGGCACATGCCGGGTCACCGCCGCGCCGAGCGCCGCGACCGACGCCGGATCGGCGCCCTGCTGGTCCAACTGATCACGCAGCGCCCGCCAGCGCAGTTCGAGCGCGTCCACCGCGTCCTCGGTGTCGTGTGAGGCGTCCAGGTATACCGACGCCCACGGTCCGGGCCGGGCGTAGAGCGGCCGCAGGAAGGACAGATCCATGACGTACCCCCCTCTCTCCACCGGCATACCCGGACAGCTCGACTAATCACCTCAAATCAACCACCACCTCCCCCATGAACCCATTCATTCACGGCATTCACTCGACTATCTCGATACAATGCGTGAACAAACACAAACATTGGGTGGTGATGGATGGATCCCGAACTGTTCCCTGAGCGAGCCGTCCACCGGCCCGGGCCGATCATCACCGGACACGTGGTCCGTCTGGTCGGCGGCTACTCCCGGCCGATCAAAATCGGTCAGCCCGTCCTGATCGGAGTACTCGCGGCGGCCGGGGTGATCCGAGCACTCGGGGCGGCGCTCGCCTCGGTCCGCCTGGCCGGAAGCGGCTCCACCGCCGCTCGCCGCAAGTGGAAGGAACTGCGCAACGGGCCGGAGTTCCTGGTGACCCCCCTGCACATCCGGGACACCACCGGGGTGCTGTGCGAGATGGAGATCCACGGACATGTGCCGCAGAGCGCCCTTGACCCGGCCGACCACGTGCAGGTGACGGTACGCCGACAGAAGGACCCCGAGCTGCCACCCAGGGTGGAACGCATCGTCAACCTCACCACCGGCCAGTTCCTCACCCCACGGACCCCGACCGTCTGGTCGCACCTCGGTCCGGCGCTGCTGTTCCAGGCGGTCCTCGGGCTCCTCTTCCTGGTCGCACTCGCCGGGCTGGTCGTCATACTGGCCTGACCGTTTGTGGCCACCACCCGGAGATCCACTCCGGTTCCGTCCTCCGCCTGACGGAGGAACCCCGGCACCGGGGTACTTCGTGAGACGGAGACAACTGCCCCCCGACGGGGTGAGGGTGACGGGCGTCGGGTGAGGGATCATGGGACGATGACGCGCCAAGGGTGCCGACGGGCCCGGTCGTGACCGACTTACTGATCTCCGTGGCCTTCGCTGTCGCCTCCGCCGGCGCGTACGCCCTCGGCGCCGTGGTCCAGGAACGGCTCGCCGTCCGGCTCGGGGCCCAGACCCCCTGGCGGGCGATCGTCCGGGCGCTGCTCCGGGCCCGGCGCTGGTGGCTGTCGGTGGCGCTGAACGCTGCCGGCGCGCTGCTGCACGTTGCGGCGCTCGCGTACGGCCCGCTGTCGGTGGTACAGCCGCTCGGTGTCCTGACCCTCGTGCTGGCCCTGCCGATCGGCGCCGCGTTCACCGCCCGGCGGGTCGCCGCCCGGCAGTGGGTCGGGGCTGCGGCGACCGTGCTCGGTCTGCTCCTGCTACTCACCCTGACAGTGCCGGGCAGCGGCGACGGGATGACCGCAGCGGACGGCACCGTCCTGATCGTGGCCAGCGCCGTCGTGCTCACCGCGATGATCGCCGGCACTGCGGCGCTGCGGCGCCCGGTGCCCCGCAGCCTGCTCTACGCCACCGGCGCCGGCGTCGCGTTCGCCGTCGCATCCGCGCTGACCCACGCGGTGACCCGCGAGTACGCCGAGCACTCAGTGGCCGCCCTGATCGGCCCGACCGTGCCGGCCATCGCCGCGATGGCCATCGCCGGGGTGCTGCTGTCACAGCTCGCCTACCGCGGCGGCGGCCTTGGCGCGCCGCTGGCCACGGTCACCCTGGCCAACCCGGTCGCGTCAGCGGTGATCGGGGTGGCGCTGTTCGGGGAACGCTTCGCTGACGGGCCGCTCGCTATGGTGCTGCTGGTGAGCGCCTGCGGCACCGCCGGTGTCGGGATCCTGCTGCTGGCACCGCCGACCGCAGCGACCGACACCGCCGACCCGATGGACCCGGTCTCCGACCGGCCGCGTCCGCTGGCGCTCTGCCGCCGCTGACCGCCGGCCGGCCGGGCATCAGGGGCACCGGCGACCCGAGGTCGAGTGTCTTCGGTCACCTCCGGTACCTACAGGATGCGAATCCGGTCGGGATGTCGTTTCCTTGAGTACGGCGGCACCACGCACCGCAGCGTGGCAGCCCACCCGCCACCGGCCGTCGGCCACCTCTTCTCAACCGCGCCACGGCCATCGGCCACCGCTCGACCTCGTCGCGCAGCACCAGATCACCGCCGCAACACCCTCTCACCGCCTGTCCTGCCGTCACCGGCGCCGGCGCACCCGCACCTGTTCGAATGAATGGAGAAGATCGCGATGCCCCTGCGGGTCGGCGACCAGTTCGCCAACGCACTGGTCACTCAGGACGGCCTGTGCCGTCCGGTCCCGACGTCCCGACCGCACCCCCCGCTGCCGGCCGGCGGTGACGCCGCCGACGGACGCCGACGGATCCTGATGCTGTCCTGGGAGTACCCGCCGGTGCTGGTGGGCGGACTGGGCCGGCACGTGCACGCCCTCTCCGTCGCCCTGGCCAACGCCGGCCACGAGGTCACCGTCGTCACCCGCCACGCCACCGGCGCCCCCCTCGAGGAATACGCCGACGGCGTCCGCATCATCCGCGCCGCCGAGGACCCACCCCTGTTCCCCCTGGCCACCCCCAGCCTCCTCGCCTGGACCATGGCCTTCAACCACACCCTCACCCGCGCCGCACTCCGCGCCACCCAGACCGCCGAATACGACGTCATCCACGCCCACGACTGGCTCGTCACCCACACCGCCGTCACCCTCAAGGAACACCTCGACATCCCCCTCGTCGCCACCATCCACGCCACCGAGGCCGGCCGCCACCAGGGCTGGCTCCCCGACGAGATGAACAAGTCCATCCACTCCATCGAACACTGGCTCGGCCACGAGTCGTGCCGGGTGATCACCTGCTCGGCGTACATGCGCGACGAGGTGCTGAGCCTGTTCGGGGTGCGCCCGGACCGGGTCGACGTGGTCGCCAACGGAGTGGACGCCCGCCGCTGGCAGGTGCCGACGGACGCGGTCACCGCCGCCCGGGCACGGTTCGCCGGCGACGGGCCGCTGGTGTCGTTCGTCGGCCGGCTGGTCTACGAAAAGGGCGTCCAGCACCTGATCGCCGCGCTGCCCCGGCTGCGCCGTCAGCACCCCAACCTGCGGCTGGTGATCGCTGGCGACGGACCGTACCGCTCCGAACTGGAGGCCGACATCGACCGGCTCGGGCTATGCGACGCCGTCACGCTGCCCGGCTTCCTCGGCGGCACCGACCTGCCGGCCCTGATGGCGGCGTCGGACTGCTTCGCGGTGCCCAGCGTCTACGAGCCATTCGGCATGGTGGCGTTGGAGGGCGCTGCAGCCGGCGCGCCGCTGGCTGTGTCGGCCACCGGCGGGCTCGCCGAGATCGTCGAACCCCGGGTCACCGGAATGACCTTCCAGCCGAAGGACCCGGACGGACTGGCCGACGCCGTCGGCGCCCTGCTGGCCGACACGACGCTGGCCCGGCAGGTTGCCCGGCGGGCCCGCCGGATGGTCCACGACCAGTACGGCTGGGCTGCGATCGCGCACCGCACCGCGGTGACCTACTCCGCCGCGATCGTCCAGTCCTCGGCGTTCGCCACCGAACGGGCAGCCGCCCGAATGGCGCAGGGACAGGCCACTATCGTCATCCCGGACGGAAACCTCCTCGCCGGCGCGGGGAGCAGATGACCGCTACCCGGGAGGCTGCCCTGACCGAGACGATCGGCGACATCGACCTGCACCTGTTCGCCGAAGGACGCCACGAACAACTGTGGCGGATGCTCGGCGCCCACCCGCAGCCCGGCGGATGCCGGTTCGCGGTGTGGGCGCCGAACGCCCGCCGGGTCCGGGTGATCGGCGACGGTCCCGGCTGGGGCCCGTACGACGGCCAGGAGTTGGACCGGCTCGAATCCGGTGGCGTGTGGGCCGGTTTCGTGCCGGGCGTCGTCGCCGGACAGCGCTACAAGTACCGCGTCCAGGGGTGCGACGGCTCCTGGGCGGACCGGGCCGACCCGATGGCGCAGGCCACCGAGGTGCCGCCCCGGACGGCCTCGGTGGTGTACCAGTCCGGGTACGTCTGGCAGGACGCGGACTGGTTGCGCAACCGGCGGGGTGACCACCACGCCCGGCCGATGTCCGTCTACGAGGTGCACCTCGGCTCGTGGCGCCCCGGGCTCAGCTACCGGGAACTGGCCGACCAACTGGTCTCCTACGTGTCGGACCTGGGCTTCACCCACGTCGAGTTGATGCCGGTGATGGAGCATCCGTTCGGCGGCTCCTGGGGGTACCAGGTGACCGGCTACTACGCGCCGACCTCCCGGTTCGGCACCCCGGATGACTTCCGGCATCTGGTCGACCGGCTGCACGGCGCGGGTATCGGAGTCCTGCTGGACTGGGTGCCGGCGCACTTCCCCCGCGATGCCTGGGCCCTGGCCCGGTTCGACGGCACCGCGCTGTACGAACATCCGGATCCGCGCCGTGGCGAGCACCCTGACTGGGGCAGCCTGATCTTCGACTATGGCCGGCGGGAGGTACGCAACTTCCTCGTCGCCAACGCCCTGTACTGGCTGGAGGAGTTCCACGTTGACGGGCTGCGGGTCGACGCGGTCGCCTCGATGCTGTACCTGGACTATTCGCGGGGGCCGGGCCAGTGGCTGCCCAACGACTCCGGCGGCAACGCCCACACCGAGGCGATCGAGTTGCTCAAGGAGCTCAACGCGACCGCGTACCGGCTCAATCCGGGCGTCGTGATGATCGCGGAGGAGTCCACCGCCTGGCCGGGGGTCACCAGACCCACCGACTGGGGCGGGCTCGGCTTCGGGCTCAAGTGGAACATGGGCTGGATGCACGACACGCTGAGCTACCTCGCCCGCGATCCGGTGCACCGCAGCCACCACCACGACGAGATGACCTGGCCGGCGGCGTACGCACACACCGAGCAGTTCCTGCTGCCGATCAGTCACGACGAGGTGGTGCATGGCAAGGGCTCACTGACCGCGAAGCTGCCCGGCGACCGGTGGCAGCGGCTGGCCGGGCTACGCGGGCTGCTTGCCTACATGTGGGCGTTCCCCGGCAAGCAACTGCTGTTCATGGGCAGTGAACTGGCCGACGAGCAGGAGTGGAGCGAGCAGCGCGGGCTCGACTGGTCACTGGCCGCAGACCCGGCGGCCGGCGGGGTTCTCAATCTGCTCCGGGACCTGAACGCGGTCTACCGGCAGTGCCCGGCGTTGTGGGAGCTGGACGTGACACCGGGCGGATTCGGGTGGATCGACCACACCGACCGGCAGGCCAACGTCGTCTCGTTCCTCCGGCGCGCCCGCGACGGTAGCGTCCTGGCCTGCGTGGTCAATTTCTCCGGGGTGCCCCGGCACGGATACCGGATCGGACTGCCGCAGCCCGGCCGCTGGCAGGAGACGATCAACACCGATGCCGAGTGGTATGGCGGATCGAACGTCGGCAACCTCGGGGCCGTCGTGGCTGACGGTGCGCCACTGCACGGTCAGCCGGTGTCCGCTGGGCTGCAGGTCGGGCCGTTCGCCATGGTCTGGCTGCGCCCGGACCCGGTGGCGCGGACCGACGGCGGTGGCGGCCGACCAGCGACCGAGACGGCCGAGACGCGCGCCGGCTGACAGTCCGACGCCGTCGGCGGGGGCGCCTGCGAGCGCAGGCGCCCCCGCCGACGAGGTTCAGCGCTGGCCGACCGGGACGAACTGACGCTCCTGCGGACCGACGTAGAGCTGTCGGGGCCGGCCGATCTTGTTGGTCGGGTCGGCGATCATCTCCCGCCACTGTGCGATCCAACCGGGCAGTCGGCCCAGGGCGAACAGCACGGTGAACATCTTCGGTGGGAAACCCATCGCCTTGTAGATCAGCCCGGTGTAGAAGTCCACGTTCGGGTAGAGCCTGCGGGAGACAAAGAAGTCGTCGGCGAGCGCGATCTCCTCCAGCCGCATCGCGATGTCCAGCAACGGGTCCGGTTTGTCCAGCCGGCCCAGCACGTCCTGCGCCGCCTGCTTGACGATGGCCGCCCGCGGGTCGTAGTTCTTGTAGACCCGATGGCCGAAGCCCATCAGCTTGACGCCGGCCTCCTTGTTCTTGACCCGCCGGACGAAGTCCTGCACGTCGCCGCCGGAGGCGTGGATCTCCTGCAGCATCTCCAGCACCGCCTGGTTCGCACCGCCATGCAGCGGGCCGAACAACGCGTTGACCCCGGCCGAGACCGAGGCGAACAGGTTGGCGTTGCTGGAGCCGACCAGCCGCACCGTTGACGTCGAGCAGTTCTGCTCGTGATCGGCGTGCAGCACGAACAACATGTCCAGCACCTGCGCGATGACCGGGTCGGCCTGGTACTCGGTGGCCGGCACACCGAACGTCATCCGCAGGAAGTTCTCCACGTAGCCGAGCGCGTTGTCCGGGTAGAGCAGCGGCTGGCCGATCGACTTCTTGTACGCGTACGAGGCGATGGTCGGCACCTTGGCCATCAACCGCACCGTGGAAATTTCGACGTGGTCGGTGTCGAACGGGTCCAGGCTGTCCTGGTAGAAGGTTGACAGGGCGCTCACCGCAGAGGAGAGCACCGCCATCGGGTGCGCGTCGCGGGGAAAGCCGTCGAAGAACCGACGCATCTCCTCGTGCAGCAGCGTGTGCAGCCGAATCTGCTCACTGAAAGCAGCCAGCTCATCACTGGTCGGCAACTCACCGTAGATGAGCAGGTAGCTGACCTCAAGGAAGGACGCCTTGCCGGCCAGTTGGTCGATGGGGTAGCCCCGGTAGCGCAGAATCCCGGCATCGCCGTCGATGTAGGTGATCGCCGACGCACAGGAGGCGGTGTTGACGTAGCCCGGGTCGAACGTGACGTGACCGGTCTCCTTCAGCAGCGCCCCGACCTCGATCCCGGGCGGACCTTCGATGGCCGGCTGCACCGGCATCGACAGTTGGCCACCGGGATGGTCCAGCTTCACATCCGTCATATGGTCCCTCACTTCGCCGGCAGATCTTCGTCGAGTGCCTCATTTCTTACCGTAATCCTGCGGTGGTGCGCTGCCGCAGCGAGCAGGTGAGGGTGAGGGATGCGTCACCCGATCCGGTGGTCGGACACCACGAAATACTCCAGAAACGGATGAAAGCACCAGTCAGTCAGTGCGCCGCCGCAGCTCGGTACCGGCATCGACCACCTCGAAGATCTCCACCCGGTTGTCGCCGGAGCGCCACAGCGACTCGTCGGTGATCAGTGCGGCGAACCGCCGCCCCTCGGCGTCGGGGGCCAGTGCCGGCACCACAGTGGCGATCCGCCCGTTCACCGCCACCGCGAGCGGAGCGCCGGTCGCCACCTGGTCGGGCAGCTCGCCGTACGCCAGCGCAGGCAGGTTGCCGCTTGCCGGGTCGACGTCGGTGTAACTGCTCTCGTTGCTGACGGTGGCGCGAATGCCGTCGTCGGTGACCGGCAGCTCGACGACCGGGCGACCGACCAGCTCCGGCACCAGCGGCGCGGGTAACGGCGGACCGGCCTGGCCGGTGGTCAGGGCGGTGTACGTCGCCGGGCCCGGCACCGTCACCGGCTCACCCGGAACGTCCCGGAACTGCTTGTCCACCCGTTCCCGGGGCGGGCAGGTGCCGCATCGGCCGTCGACCTCGAACGGCAGGTCGATGTCCGCGTGCGCCGCGATGGTCGGCAGCAGGTCGACGTGCTCCCAGTTGCGGTCGTCGACCCGACCCGTCTGCTGGCCCGGCTCCTTGACGAAGGTCGGCACCCACAGCACCTCGGCCGGTGCGGCCCGCACCGCACCCATGCCCCGCCCCTGCTCCCCAAGGGTGAAGCTCACCCCGTGGTCGGCGGTGACGACCAGCAGCGCGTCGTCGTAGCGGCCGCTCGACCGCAACGCCGCCAGGGTCTGCCCGATCAGGCCGTCGGTGTAGCCGAGCTGGGCCAGGTGCCGCTGACGGGCCAGCTCCACCCAGCCGGCGCCTTCGTTCGGGAAGTCCTCGGGAGCCTCGTAGCGGACACCGGACGGCAGGTAGCTCCACGGTGCGTGCGGCATCAGCAGGTGGAGAAAATGCAGCGTTGGCCCCTGGTCCGGGGTGGCCAGGCCGTCGAGGAACGTGGTGAACCGGGCTGGTTGGTTGTCGTCGAGGGCGTCGAACCGGAATCTGGGGTCGGTCGGGGCGTCGGCGCCGACCAGGGCCGCGCCGGTGAGCCCGGCGTCGCGGCGGGTCGGCTCGCGGAAACTCGCCGTCGGGTCGTCATGGCTCTCCACCGGCGACAGGATCTGGCCGAGCAGGGCGGCGGTCTCCTGGAACAGCACCGGCAGGGCCGCCGTGGTGGGCTCCGCCTCGCAGCGACTCGGCGCGCAGAGCTCGGTAATGCTCTCCTGCGCCCGTATCTGGTAGGTACCGCCGAGCGCGCTGAACAGGTTGTCCGGATGCTGGGAGTAGTGCGGTGCCACTTCGCGTTCGGGGTACCGGCCGGACAGCATCGCCGGCAGCGCGTACGGGGTCCAGCCACTGACCGCGGTGGCGTTGCGGTACCAGGTCGAACCGGCGGCCAGCTCGGCGAAGTGCGGGTAGCGTTCGGCGTCGATCCGCCCGTCTGGGCCGAGCAGCGACAACAGCGGCAGCTCGTCGAGGATCAGCACCACCACCGGCGGGTGTCTGCCGTCGCCGGTGGCCGTGCCAGGCCCGGCGCTGGTCTGCTCGCTGCCGAGCACTACCGCCGAGGCCGGCGAGGTGAACACGAACAGCACCACGAAGACCGCTGGTCCGACAGCAGCCAGCCGCAGCAGCTGTCCCAGCCCAAGCCAGCGCCGGTAGGCCCAGGTCACGGCCACGCCGGTCAGCAGCGCGGCGGCCAGCAGCGGCAGGCCTCGGACCGGCAACAGGTGCTTGCCGACCTGTACCGCCAGGGCTACCAGCAGCAGCCCGACCGTCACCAGGTGAACGGTCCGGCGGACCGACGGACCGGCCAGCCCGATCAGCGCGCCGGGCAACCAGCACACCAGCGGCGGTACGACCACGTAGAACGCCACCAGCAGCAGGATCTCGGCCGTCCCGGCACCGTGGAAGAGGAAAAAGTCCGGGCTGCGCCCGACGACATCCAGCAACGGCTGCGCAACGACCAGGCCGCACAGTGCGACGATCTCGAGCAGCCGACGCAGCTCCGTCGACCTGCGGGTAGGCGGGGCCGGGTCGGCTGACAACGGACGGGAATCGGCGGACGGCGGGCCGGCCGGGGCCGGTACCGCCGCAGCGGTACCGGGCTCCGAGTCAGCCACGCGGGATCCCGGCGTACAACGTCCGGGTGCCGGACGGGAGTTCCTCCCGCCGGGTGATCTCGTACCGTTCGGCGAGCAGCCGCTCGAACTCCGCCCGGTGGTAGTCGGGGAAGAGCCCGGCGGGCTTGTTGGCAAGCAGTTGCCGGGCCATCGGGTCGTCCGGGTGGACGAACTCGATGATCATCTGGCCGGTGCCGCCGCCGGCCGGCAGCAGACCGGTCAGCCAGTCCAAGACCCTTGGCAGCGGCACGTTGCGCCCGATCGCCAGGTGGTGGATGACCGCCAGGGCAAGCACCGTGTCCGCCCGGGCCCGGGCGGTAAACGACGTACGCTCGTTGCCGGCCCAGCCACCGCCGGGCGACGGGTCGGCGAGGTCCATCAGGATCGGCAGGATCCGCCGCTGCCCGTCGGCGCGCAGCCGCCGGTACAGGTGGTCGACGACCGCCGGGTCGCTTTCCACGGCCACCACCTGCTCGGCGTGGGCGGCGGCGATCCGGGAGTACGTGCCGTCGTTGGCACCGAGGTCGAACACTGTCCCCGGGCGGTGTGCGGCGAGTTCGGCGTCGACGAAGGTGGTCTTCGCCGTGCGGTCGGCGTCGGAGTAGGTACAGGTCTGCTGGTAGTCGACCCAGTGACTGCCCGGCGGCGCCCAGTCCAGGCGGTCCACCAGCTTGGCGACGGCCCGGACCGTGGCCCGGACGAGCTCGGTGGAGAAGCCGGCGTCGCGGATCTCCGCCCGCACCGATCCGGTACTGGCCGAGGCGTGCCGGGTCTGCATCGCGTCGTGCAGGTGGACGTGCTTGAAAACACCGGCCCGCCACCGCCGGGCACCGCGGAACAGCCGCCGCATCTGACCCGACTCGATGCCGTCGATGCGCGACCGCAGCAACGGTTGGAAGTCCAGTCCCAGATGCGCCTGCAGCATCAACGGGTAGAGCATGGTCTGGCAGAACTGCCGGTAGCCGGCCCAGGGTTCGCCAGTGGCGGCCGGCTGGAACGAGCCCACGTCGATGAAGACCGGGTCGGCGCCGCGCCACTGCAGGTTGTACGCCGAGCCGTCGGTCATGGTGACCCCGTCGGCGAGCGCCGCCTCCAGCACTTCCAGATGCAGCCGGGCGGCGTCGCGCAGTTGGGCGAAGGACCACTCGTAGGGGTAGGACACGAACGGCACCCGCTCGTGTCGCAGCACCGTCGTCCACCGGTCGGCGACCGTTGCGGGCAGGTCTCCCGGCTCGACGGCCTTGGTGGCGACGACCTTGCCGGCAGCCATCAGCGGCGCCAGGAAGGCGCTGTCCCGGACTGCCGCCCAGTCACTCGCAGCCTGGGGTCCCAGGCCGCGGAGCACCGCGCCGTCGGCGTAGAAGACTTGGTTGTCCGGGTCCCGGAACGAGCCGGGCTCGTCACGGAGGGTCGAGGTGGTCGATTCGGAGATCATCGGTGCCGGGCCGCTCAGTCCTTCTTGGTGGGCTGCTTACGGAACCGGCTGACCAGCCGGCGCCAGTAGAGCTTGGTCGCGACGACCACGCCGGCGGCGCCAGCCACCACCGCTTGAACGATCAGGCTGCCAGAACCGGCATCCAGGTAGGCCAGGTAATCCACGCCGGCCACCTCCCAACTGTGTCGAGTTTCGTGCGGTGCGTCTGTCAACTGCGGCCCGGACAGGGGCCGACGTCACCGAAGGTTGTCTGACACGCCATCTTACGGACAGCTGCCGTACACCACCCTACGCGGCCGACCCCGTGGACACCGCCAGCCCCACCGGCACCCCGCCCCCCGACGATCGGAAACGGACCCGAGGTTGTCTGGTTTTGGCGATATTTGTCGCTCCTATGACCAACGGCGCGTCCGGCTCGTCCACAGCTGGTGGACAAGCCGGACGCACCGCCCGGGTCAGATAACGGTTCAGCAACGGCCGCGGTCGCTCTCCCCCTCCACCGGACAGCGCCCGGGACCGCGCCACAGCCGGCCTGCTAGCCGATCTACTCGCCAGCGCCGCCGGAGCCGACCGCGCCGAGAATCGACGGGAGCTCCCCGGGGTACAGCACCGCCAGCCGCGCGGTAGCCCGGGTCAGCGCCACGTACAGATCGTTGCGGCCCCGTGGCGAGTCAGCGACGATCGCGGCGGGATCCACCACCACGACCGAGTCGAACTCCAACCCTTTGACCTGCGCGACGGTCAACACCACCACGGGCGACTCGAGGTCGGGCTGCTCACCGGACGCGACCCGGTCAACTGCCCCCCGTACCTGCTCCACCAACCCGTCGTGCCGGCCGGCCGGCACGATCACCCCGAGCCGCCCGTCGCCGACTGTGGACAGTTCCGCCCGGATCAGCTCGACCAGCCCGTCGACGAGCTGGCCGGCCCGGGGCACCCGCTCCCACCGAACCGGCACGCCCGACTCGCGGACCGCCCGGGGCACCGAGGCGGCGGGATCGATGGCGCCGAGCACCCGACCAGCCACCGCCAGGATCTCGGCCGGAGTGCGGTAGCTCACCGTCAGCTCGGCCAGCCTCCAGCGGTCCGCCACGTACGGCCGCAGCAGCTGCGCCCAGGACTCCGCGCCGGCCAACGCCCCGGTCTGGGCCACATCCCCGACGATTGTCATCGACCGGTTCGGGCAGCGGCGCATCAGCAGGCGCCACGCCATGGCGGACAGTTCCTGGGCCTCGTCGACGACGACGTGGCCGAAGGTCCAGGTACGGTCCGCCGCCGCCCGTTCGGCAGCCGTCCGGTGGTCACCAGCCACCTGCCGGGTCGCCAGCGCCTCGGCGTCGAGCAGGTCGGTCGCGCCGAGGATCTCCGGCTCCGCCTCGTCCTCCACGTCGATGGACTCCGACCCGCGCAGCACGTCCAACGCTCCCTCGGCGTACTCGAGCCGCTGGCGGCGCTGAGCCTCGGCGAGCGCCTGCTGGGCGCTGTCGTCGACACCGAGCAACTCGGCTGCCTCGTCGAGCAGCGGTACGTCCGCCGGCGACCAGCCACCGCCGGGGGCGCGCCGGAGCGCGTCGCGTTCGGCGGAACCGAGGTCGGGGGCGGCGGCCGCGAGCCGCTCGGGCGAGGCGAAGAGGTCGGTGAGCAGTCGCTGCGGGGTCAGCACCGGCCAGAACCGGTCCAGGACCGACCGCAGCGCCGGGTCGGCGCGCAGTTCCCGTCGGATCTCCGCGAGGTCCGCCTCGGCCAGCACCTGCGGATCACCGGGAGCGTCGTCGCCACCGAGCGGATCGTCCGCGTACGGGTCGATGCCGATCTGGTCGGCGATCTGGTCAGCCAACGCGTGCACGATCTCGGTGTCGAACAGTGGGCGGGCCAGGTTGTGCAGCCGTCCCGACCGGCGGGTACGTTCGCGCGCGTCGGCGCAGATCTGCGCGGTGATCCGCAGCTGGTGGCCGTCCACGTCGACCAGCACCGGCTCGTCCGGCACCTCCTGCCGGTCCCGGATCGCGGCCGCCACCACTTCCGCCATCGCCGCCCGACCCTTGATCTCCGCGACCCGGTCCGGTTCGGTCCGGGTCGCACGCACCCCGGGATACAGCTCTCCGAGGGTACGCAACAGCACCCCGGTCTCGGCCAACGACGGCAGGACCTGAGCGATGTACCGTAGGAAGGTCGCGTTCGGCCCGACCACCAGCACACCCCGGCTGGACAGCTCTCGGCGGTGGGTGTAGAGCAGGTACGCGGCGCGGTGCAGCGCGACGGCGGTCTTACCGGTACCCGGGCCTCCCTGGACCACCAGCGCCCCGTCCACCGGTGCCCGAATGATCTCATCCTGTTCGGCCTGGATGGTCTGGACGATGTCCTTCATCCGCCCGGTCCGACCCGCGGTGATCGCGGCGAACAGCGCCGCCTCACCGGTCAGCGTGCTCGTCCGGTGGTCCCGGGCGAGTTCCAGATCGAGCAGCTCGTCGTCGATCGCGGTGACGGTCCGCAGCCGGCTGCGGATGTGCCTCCGGCGGCGGACACCGTCCGGCGCCGCGGCGGTCGCCAGGTAGAAGGGTCGGGCGGCCGGGGCCCGCCAGTCGATCAACAACGGCTCATAATCGCCCTGTTCGTCGAAGAGCCCGATCCGGCCGATGTAGCGGTGTCCCTCGTCGGTCAGATCGAGCCGACCGAAACACAGTCCGTTCTCCACTGCGCTGTACTGCGCTATCCGTTCGGTGTGCAGTGCTACCGTGGCCTCGCGTTCGGAGCGCGCCTGCGGCGTGCCACCGGTCTGCCGGAGCGCGGTCGCGAGCCGCCGTTGCGCCATCCCCCGCAGAGAGTCCAGCTGTTCATGCAGCATGGTGACGTACTGCTGCTCCGCGGCGAGATCGGCGGCCCGGTCCAGTTCCTCGGGCCGGTCGGTGTCGGTGACGGTCTGATCCACACCGTTGATGTTGTCACGCCCGGGTGCCTGCACCGCACTTGACAAGTGTGCCCCCTTGTTGTTAGCCGCGATTGTCAGACGCCGCAGAGGCGTCTTCTTTCTTGTGAGGATGCGTTGACGAAGCACATCGCCGACGAGGACGCATCGCTGACGGAACCACGTCGCTGACGAAGACATCTCGCTGACGAGAGCACCTTCGTTGGCGGAACGTCAACGATAGCCGCTGGTCGTCGCCACCGTCTTCCTCGCTTGCCTGGCCTCGCCGCCGGCCCGATCTCGGTGCTGCCGACCGGTTCGCCAGGCGACCGCCCGTGTTTCGCCGGTTCACCCACGGGTACGCACCCGCCGGGCAGGACGCGGAGGAGGCGTGATGGGTGCTTCGGAACCCTGGGTTCACCAGGCTTCGGCAACCGCCGAGGCGGGTCGGGTCCGCACCGACGACGGCGAGTTCTCCAGCCGGCTCGCCTCCCCTTTGGCGCCGCACGGCGGCGGCCTCACCCCGGAGCAGTTGCTGGCTGCAGCGTTCGCGTCCTGCCTGCACCACGCGGCGGTCGAGGCGGCCTCCGAGATCACCGACGAGTCGCACACCGTCGAGGTGCACGCCGAGACCCGGCTACGACGCGACCCCGACGGCCGGTACCGCGCCGACGTGCGGGCCAGCGTCGCCTCCTGCGGGCTGACCGTCGAGCAGCTTTCCGCCCTGGCCCGACGGGCCGACCTACTCTGGCCGTTCTCCGGACAGGACGGCGCGCGGCACACCGTCGACGTCGTCGCCGCCAGAGCGGACGACGACCGCGCCGCAGCAGAGCACCACCATCCAGTCGGCAGTGGCGGCAACCCGGTCCGGACGCCGCCGCGTTGACCAGATCCGACTCACCGTCACCCTGATCCGGCCCGACGCAGCCGCGGCATCCGGACGATGTTCGCTCCCGGATGCAGGCTCGGGGCGAGCGCGCCAACGACCCCGTCTCGGCCAAGGCGCAGCATCGCGACCAGTTCGTCGACGTTGGCGGCGGCCGGACCGAACAGACTGCCCTGACCTGCGGCGCAGCCCAGCTCCCACAGCGTCCGTCGCTGTCCCGTGGTGGACACCCCGTTGGCGACCACGGTGTGTGCGAGGTCGCGGCCCAGGCCGACCAGTGACCGCAGCGCGGCAGGCGAGTTCTCCGGTACGGCGAGCAGCCGATGGTCGACCTTCACCAGGTGCACTGGAATGCGGAGCAGCGCGGAGAGCGGCGCGTCGGAGGTGCCGAATCCGGCGAACGCGATCCGCACCCCGTCGTCATGCAACTGGTGCAGGGCACTCAGCGCCATGTCCGGGCAGCTGATCCCGGTCGTCTCGGTGAGTTCGACGATCAGCTGGTCGGCTGGCACGCGGTGCGCATCCAACTGGTGCCGCACGTCGGCGGGGAACCCGGTATCCAGCAGGCTCCGCGCGGAGATGCCGATGGACACGGGGAGCTCGAAGCCGGCGTCCCGTAGCAGCCGGGTGGCGGCGAGCGTCCGGTCGAACATCCCCCGGGTGAACTCGGCGAGCCAGCCGGAGCGCTCGACCAGCGCGAGTATCCCGGCCGCCGGCTGGTCACCGAGGTCGGCGTTGCCCCACCGCACCACCGCCTCGGCGGCGACCGCCGACCCGCTGCCGAGATCGACGATCGGGTCGAAGCCGACCGCGTAGTGGTGACCGGCCAGCGCGGCGGGGAGCTCCCCGCGCAGGGCCAGCCGGTCCGGGTCAGCGGTGTCCCGACTACGGTCGTACCTGGTCAGCCCGCGGCCGCTCTCCTTGGCCTGGTACATCGCGACGTCCGCCCGCCGCAACAGTTCCTCGGTGCTGGCGTTGCCGTCCGCCGTGGCCAGTCCGGCGCTGGCCCGAAGGCTGATCCGGATCCCGTTGAGATCCATCGGGTCATGCAGCACCTGCAGGATCCGTGCCGCTTGGTGCTCGGCGCGGGCCGGTGCCGCGTGTCCGGTGAGCAGAATGGCGAACTCGTCGCCACCCAGCCGGGCCACAAGGTTACCGGCGGCCGCCCGGTCCAGTCGTCGGGCGACCTCCACCAGAACCTGGTCGCCAGCGGAGTGCCCGAGCGTGTCGTTGACCTCTTTGAAATGATCGAGATCGATCAGCGTCAGGGCGGTACGCGGCAGGCTGTGCCGGTCGGCCAAGGTGGCGGTGAGTCGTTCCCGCAGGTGTCGACGGTTGGCCAGGCCGGTCAGCGGATCATGGGTGGCGTCGTGCTCGTGCCGGGCCGCAAGGTCGATCACCTGTGCGTAGGCGATGGCGTTGCGGATCGCGGTGGTCAGCGCCGCGCCGAAGGTACGCAACGTGTAGCGCTCGCGGTCGGACAGACCCGCGCCGGCGAGGGCGAGCCGCAGCGCACCGGCGGCCCACTCGGTGCCACCGGTGGCGCCGAGCGGCACCGTCACCAGGTCACCACCGACACCGGGCACCGCATGATCGGCCGGACCGTCGTACCGTAGGCCGTGCTCATCGCCCCGCACCAGGCGTCGCTGCGGGCCGTGCTGGAACTCGATCTCGACGGTTCGGGCCGAGAAGAGCCGCGCGGCTCCGGACGACGCGGTGCGCAGTACCGCGTCGAGGTCCACACTGTTGAGGGCGTCGGTGGTCTCGGCCAACTGCCGCCAGGCAGACCGTTCCTCAGCCAGATGCAGCCGCCGTCGAAAGCTCGAGTGCAGCAGCAGGACCGCCAACGGGGTGGCCACCAGCAGGCGTGCGTCGACCGCCACCACCACCACCGTGGCCAGGGCGAGCAGCAACGTGGCGACCTTCACACCGGCCCGCATCCGAGCGCCCCGGCGCACCACCCGCCGCCAGGACGTCCGGTCGGCAAGCGCGACCACCGGCACCGGCAGCGTCTCGTCGACCACCGCGTAGGCCAGCGCCGCGACGCAGAGCGAGACGACGGTGACCGTCCAGGAGCGGGTGAGGTGGCTGGTGCCGCCCAGCACCGGCACGAGACCGGCCCACATCGCGGCTGCCGCCGCGGCCAGCGCGCCGATCGATTCCTTAGCCGTGGCAAACGCCACCTTGACCGGCGTGGACCGGGCGACGGAACGCCCGACGGCCACGCCTACGGCCGTGCACACGACGACCCAGTGCGCCGGCAGCACCGCGACCGACACCAGCACCGCGGCGCTGGTCGGCGAGATGCCCTGCGGGGTTCGGATCCGGATCGGTACGGTGCAGCCACTCGCGACAGCGACGAGGCTGGTGAGCACCAGGGGGTAGTAGAGGGCGGGGAGGCTGGGCGGTGCGCCGATCCCGGACACCGCCCATGCCATCGCCACCAGACCACAGCAGACGATGAGCCCGACGAGCGGCGTCAGCCGCCGATCCACCCCGTCGCCACGCACCGTTGCCGTCGCCTCACTTCCCGCCTGGACAGCTTCATCCACATGAGCCTCGCGTCAGCGTCTCATAACTCACCGTCCATCGAACAGGTCCGGGATCACAGCCAATCGTTGTCACGCATGTCGCCACCCCCTCAGTCCCCTGGGATACACCCGAAGGATAGGGAAGATAAGTTGCGCTTGGTATAGCTAAATGTCTTTTGCGCCAGTACGCGATTATTATTGCGTTAATTACTTTGCGCCCGTTTTTGGGAACAGTCGGTGAACACGTTCGCGACTAGTGCCCCGCAAAGGGGACAGACCGATCAACTGCCAGCCACCGAATCCGCCGACCCCGCCAGTGAAATCAGCTTGGATCGCAGGGGTCAAGGGCTCGCCGGCCGTCGAGCAGAAATTGATAGGCCCGAGGAAAGTCGCGCAATGTACTCGCGAATGCACTCAGAGTACGTCGTACCCCGATCACCGGGACGCCGCGGGACCCGAGTATCTCGGCCGTCCAGTCGACGGCATCGACGAACAGCGTGGAGTCGTCCATGTAGACCGCGGCGGAGAGGAAGTCCACCAGGTGACCGAGATCGACGATCGTCGCGTCCCACTGCCCGGTGGTGTAGCCGGCCGTCGACGGTTCCCGGTGCCGCAGATCGTCCAGCGCGACGTCGATGATCTCGGCGCGCCGGCTCACCAGCCCGGCGTACTCCTCACCGCCGAGCCGGCTGGTCGCCCGGACGGTCCGGGCCAGGTCACCGTCGGAGTCGGCGAGCAGGTCCGCCGCGGCACGGGCGTCCGGAGCCCACGCAACCCCCATTGCCCGGGCCCACCGGCCGTCGGGTCCGAAGCCCCGGCCGCCGACCAGGACCGGCACGTCGGCCCGCTGGCAGGCCTGGACGGTGCGATGCGCCTGCGGTAGACGCATCGGCAACGCGCAGGCCAGTGCCACCGCCACCGGGTCGTGCCGGTGCAGATAGGTCATCAGGTGCACGGCCGGCACACTTGCGCCCAGGAAGGTGACCTGCCAGCCACGCAGCCGCAGGACCTCGGCGACCAGTCGGGGAGGCAACGCGTGCCACTCCCCGTCCATGCAGGCCACGATCACCCTGCCCCGGTGTGGCCGGGGCGCGGCCCGGGTAGTGACCGCGGCGACCATCAACTCACTGATGTGCGTCGCTGCATGCTCCTGGGCCACCGACCACTCGTTGCGCTGCCACCATCGGCCGACCTGGACCTGGGCCGGCGCGATCAGATCCAGCAGTACCGATTCGGCCGGGACCCCGGCCGCCAGCAGTTCGTCGGCCAACGCCAGCGCGGCGACCTCGTCTGCGGCCGCCAGGCAGGCCAGCAGTGCCGGGTACGCGCCACCTACCTCGACAGGTGTCGGTGCGGCCACTACCGGCGGTTCTCCCGCCGTGGGTCGGGCGCCACGGGCACATGCCGGTCCCGCTGCCGGTGGCCAGGCGGATCGGCGCGCACCGCGAGCACGGCGATGTCGTCGTGCTCGCGGCCGGCCAGCCAGTCCCCCGCCAACTGCTCCACCCGTTCGGCGAGTGCCGGCGCCGGCATCTGATGACACCCCTGCAGCGCCTGCGTGAGTCGGTCGAGACCGTACTGCTCGGTACCGTACCGCCCGCCACGGGCCTCGGTGACCCCGTCGCTGTAGAGCAGGCACGTCTCACCGGGCGCGAGGTCGACGGTCAACTGGCCGATCCTCGGCTGCGGGACCACGCCGATCAGCATGCCGCTGAGCGGCACCGTCTGCACCGTCGCGTCGCCGCGCAGCACCAACGGCGGAAGGTGACCACCGCCGGCCAGGGTGAGCGTCAGACCACCGTCGCGGGCCGGACGGGCCGACCCGAGCACCATCGTCGCGAACCGGCCCTGCCCCTGGGCCTGAGTCGTCTCCAGGACCGACTCGTTGAGCAGCCGGAGCAGTCGTCTCGGATCGGTCTCGACACTACGCAGCGCCTGCAGCGCCTGGCGTACCTGGCCGGTGAACACCGCCGCTTCAACGCCCTTCCCGGAGACGTCGCCGAGAAAGAACAGCACCCCGCGCTCGGGCAGGTCGAATGCGCCGTAGAAGTCGCCGCCGATACGCAGCGACGACGGGGCCGGCCGGTACGCGGTGCCCCACTGCACACCCGGCACCCGTCGGGGCACCGCCGGCAACAGGCTAGCCTGCAGGGTCTCCGCGACTTCCGACTGGTGGCGGTAGAGCACCGCGGCGTCGAGGGCGGAGCCGGCGCGGGCGGCAAACCCCCGCAACAGGTGCAGGTCGGCGTCGTCGAACCCGACCGGACCAGGTCGGGCGACCAGCAGCACACCGGTCGGATGCGTGCTGCCCGGCAGGGCGGCGACCCGTACGGCGAAATCCCGGCCCGGCGGCGGGAACAGCCAACCCAGGTCGACGAGTTGCTCGGCAAGCCAGTCCAGGGACGTCACCTCGACGCCACGCAACGCCTCGGTGAACGCCGGTGGCAACTCGTCCACCGCGATCGTGCCGCCGTCGACCGGTGGTTTCCCACCGGTACCCGGGTCGCTGGCCCGCCACCAACTGGCGCGACCACGGTGAGGTGCGACCACCAGCACCGCGAACTGTCCGAGCGTTGGCACCGCGAGCCGCACGGCGGCCCGAGCCGCCCGGTCCTCATGCAGTGGGTTGCCGAGTTGCTGGCTCGCGTTGGCCAGGAACATCCAGCGGGCCCGCTCGGCGAGCAAAGCGTCGGCGCGCGCGGTGCGCTCGGTCGTATCATCGACATACCAGGCGATCCGGTCGTGCGCCAGGGGAACCCGGCGCAACCGCAGCCGATGCCCGTGGTGAGTCAGCTCAGCGGTAGAGGAGGTGTCGAAGGTAGCCAGGTCCAGCCCGGCGATGCCGCTGGCGGAGGCCGCCTGCCCAAGAACCAGCTCCGGCAGCAGCCGTCGGGCGGTGGCGTCCAGCTGCCGGACCACCCCGGCACCGTCGCAGATCAGCAGCCCTTCGCGGAAGTTGTCGACGGTGGCCTGACCGGGCGGTCCACCGGGGGTCGCGGTGGACGGCTCCCCGTGCCGCAGTCGCGGGTCAGCCGTGGCACCGAACGGGACAGCTCCGGAAGGCCCCGTCGCCGTCGACTCGGGTGTACAGACCCGCCCATCGCCCGGTTCCCGGTCCGTGACTTCGGCGGTGCTCACCAGCCAGGCCTCACTCCCTTGTCCCGGTCGACCGGCCCGGACAGGCGCACCGGGACCGTTGCTCGTGCTCCACCCTACGCGGCTGGTCGCGAATCGCCACCCGGTAGTTGCGCAGTCGGCTGGCCGTGGGCCGCCCGCCTCCGCAGTTGGTGCGGGCGACGGCCAGCCGCCCGCACCAACTGGCTCAACCGTCGACCACCAGCGGCAACAGGTCGCGCTCCGGTCGCCGCGCCAGCTCCGGTTCGCCGTCGGACGGCACCGCGAGCGACATTGCGTACTTCCACCGGTGGTAGATCCGCTCGTACCGGGACGCCATCAGATCCGGCGAGAACGACAGCCGTACGTGCTCCGCGCACACCTGCGGGTCCAGTTCCCCGGCCTGCTCGATGGCCTCCGGTAGCTCGGCCGGGTCGGTGCAGACCATCCCCGTCTCGCCGTGTCGCACCACCTCCGGCACCGCACCCCGGTTGAGGGCGACGACCGGGGTGCCGCAGGCCATCGCCTCCAGCATCACCATCCCGAACGGTTCCTCCCAGCGGATCGGCATGAGCAGGCACCGGGCCTCGGTGAGTAGCTGCCAACACCGCTGTCGGTCGGGGTTGACCAGCAGTTCGACGTCGGGGCCGAGCATCGGCTGGACGACGTCCTCGAGATAGCGCCGCTCGGACGGCTCAGTCGCCTTGCCGGCGAGAACGAGCGGCACTCCGGCCTTGCGGCAGGCTTCGATCGCCAGGTCCGGGCCCTTGTCCGCGGCGAAACGTCCGAGCCACAGCACCGGGCCGTCGGCCGGCACCGGCTTGGGCCGAACCTCGGCGGCCAATCCGTTGTGCACAGTCGCTGCCCACGGCAGGCCGCTACCCACTCGACGCTGCGCGTAGGAAATCGCCACCAATGCGACGGATCGATCTATACCACGCAGATACTCACCTAGCTCGCCGTCCGGCGAATTGTGCACGGTGACCACCGTCGGTACCCGTCGGCGGGCGGCGGCGAGCGGACCGACTGTGGTGTGGTCGTGCACGACGTCGAAGGTGTCGTCCTCGATCAGCCGGTCCACCCGAGCCAGGTGCACGAGTTCCGGCAGTGAGTGACCGAGCCGGTCGGACTGCAACTCCCGGACGGTACTGACGAAGTTCGCGGCGGTCCCGGTCCGACTGCCGGCTCCAAAAAGCGTCACTTCGTTGCCCCGGGCGACCAACGCGTCGACCAGAGCGGCGCAGACCTGTTCGACGCCGCCGTAGCCGGGCGGAGGTAGCTCGTAGTAAGGCGGCACGATCATGGCAATCCGCAGCGGCTTGTGCTGCTCGGTGTGCGTGGACGGAACGTCGTTCACGGCGCACCCCCTGCGCTGAGCCGACACCACGGCCGGATGTTCACCGGGTACCCGGTAGGGAGGGATAAAAACTGATATGTCAGCGCCGGACGGGCCAAGGTAACTCAACCGGAATGGTCCGCTGCGACGATGGCGCGTTAGAACCGGACAGGTCGGGGAACGCCACCCGCGACACACAGTCAGGGCCGGCAGGCGCGCAGCCAGCACCGCCGGCACGGCGACGGGAGTGGCGGATGCGCACAGCCGGACAGGAAACCGTGGCGGGACACCATCGCGCGCTCCGGCCGACCGCCCCGACGAACCTCGATCCGGTGCCGCTGCTCGGATCGAAAACCGCCCCGCCTGCTCCACCGGCCGGCCTGCTCGACCGGCCACGGCTGACCGCCCGGTTGGAGATCGGTACGCGTGGCCCGTTGACACTGCTGGTCGCACCGGCCGGATGGGGCAAGACCGCGCTGCTGGCCGGCTGGTTCGTCGACCGACGGGCCAGGGGCAGTGCGATCTGGCTGACTCTCGAGCCCGCCGACCGCGGCGACCGGTTCTGGTCGTACCTGCACGCAGCGCTCGCCGCCGAGACGGCCCGCCGGCACCCGGACCGGCCCGCGCCGCCCGCTCCCGGCCGTGCCGATCCCGAGCTTTTCCTGCCCCGGTTCGCGTCGGTGATCGCCGCCCAGCCGGAGCCGGTCCTGCTGGTGCTGGACGACGCGCACACCATCACCGATCCCGAGGTGGTCCGGGGAATCGAGTTCCTGCTGCGGCACTGCCGTGGGCGGCTGCGTCTGGTGGCGGCCGGCCGCGCCGAACCGGCACTCGCACTGCACCGGTACCGGCTGACCGGTGAGCTGACCGAGATCCGGGCCGCCGAGCTCGCGCTGACCTTGACCGAGAGCGCCCGTCTGGTCGGCGCGCAGGGTCTCGGCCCGGCCAACGACCAGATCCGCGAGCTGCACCACCGGGCCGAGGGGTGGCCGGCCGGGGTGCGGCTGGCTGGCCTGGCGTTGCAGGCTGGCGAGAGACCCGCAACGGTACGGGAGTACGTCGGTGCCGATCCTGACCCGGCCGCCGACTACCTGTCCGCTGAAGTGCTCGCCGGGCAGGCTGCGCTGACACACCAGACACTCGTCCGCACCTCGGTGCTGGACCGGGTCTGCGGGCCGCTGGCCGACGAACTGACCGGGCGCGACGACGGCGAGGAGCAACTGGCCGCGGCCGCCCGCGACGCCGGCGGCTTCATCGTCGCTGCGGGCGGCGACCCGGCCTGGTACCGCTGTCACCGGATGCTCAGCGACGTGCTGTACGCCGAGTTGACCAGCCGGTTCCCTGACGAGATCCCGCAGTTGCACGAGCGGGCGTACCGGTGGCATCGCGCTCACGGCCGGCCACTGGCGGCGGTCCGGCACGGACTGGCCTGCGGTGACCTGCTCGGTGCCGGCCAACTGGTTGACGAGCACTGGCCCGAACTGCTGCTCTGCGGTCACGAGGACGCCCGACACACCCCGGTGCCCACCGGCCGGGACCTTGGCCATTCGGGCCTGGCGCTGGCTGCCGCCGTCGACCGGTTGGAGACCGCCGGCCAGGCGCCGGCCGGGCCGCCGCCGGACACCTTCGGCCAGGAACCGACCAGCATCGCCACCCGGCTCGTGGACGCGATCGACGGGAGATATCACGACGAGACGCTGAGCTACGCCGACGAGTTGTTCGCCACCAGCGGCCTGGCCACGACGACCGCAGGTGCACCGGCCGGGGGCACGGAGACCCTGGGTGAGCGGGCACGCGCGGTGGCGACGGCGATGCTCGGAACCGTCCGGTTCGCGCACGGCGACCTGGTCGGCGCCGAGGCGATGCTGAATGGCCTGGTCACCGCTCCGTCAACCGACGGGTACGGTTGCCCGACCCGGTACGCCGCCGGTCAACTGGCGCTGTTGCATGCCCGGCGGGGCGAGCTGACGGCCGCTCACCGCATCGCCCAGCAGACCCTGGTCACTGCGGCCTGCCCGGGACGTCGGTGTGCCGGCCACGCCGCCGCCGCTCATCTTGCGCTCGCCATGGTCGCCCTGTGCCGCGACGAACTGCCCGCCGCGACCCGGCAGCTGGATCTGGCCGCAGCGCTGGTCGTGCCCGGGACACCGGGGACGGTCACCGGGCTGCTCCCGGTGGTCCGGGCCGCGCTTCGACAGGCGGAGGGGGACTTCGCCGCAGTCGCCGATCTGCTCGCGACGGCACCGGTGGACCGGGACCCGCCCGACGGTCAGCACAGCCGGCTGCGCCGGCTGGCTCTCGCTGAGGCCCGAATGGCCTGCGGCGACCTCGACGGGGCCCGGGAACTGCTGTCGAACGAGATCCACGACGACCGCTCACCGGCGGTGACGATCGCACTGGCCCGGCTGCATCTGCTCGCCGACGGACCGGCCGATGCTCTGGCGGTGCTCCCCCAGTGGTCGGCACCGGACGGTGAACCACCGGCGGACCCGCTGGTGATCCAGACGCAACGCCAGCCGATGACCCTGCTCGAACGGTTGAACGCCGGGCTGGTCGCGGCCGTCGCCACCCACCGGATGGGCGACCGGCGTCAAGCCCGCGAGCTGCTCGAACAGGTGCTTGACCTGGCCGCCCCGGACGGTCACCGGCTGGTGTTCAACCACGCCGGATCTCCCGCGCGGGAGCTGCTGGTCGAGCACCTCGACTCACCGACCCGGCACCGGAACCTGGTCAATGATCTCGTCGACGGTGCCGGTCGGCGGCACGCCGACCGGCACCGTCCGGCGCCAGCGCTGACCGAACCGCTCACCGACCGGGAACTGACCGTACTGCGGTACCTGCAGGGCACGCTGTCCAACGGGGAGATCGCCGCCGAGCTGTTCCTGTCGGTGAACACAGTCAAGACCCACGTCCGCAACATCTACCAGAAGCTCGGTGCCCCCCGCCGCCGGGAAGCCGTACGCCGGGCACGTGAACTGCGTCTGCTCTGAGCCCACCGGCAGCCCCGGCACGACGACATTCGTTGGAGGAACATTGACCGCCGCGACCGTGCGTACGGACGAGGAGATCCAGCGTGACGTCCTCGAGGAGCTCAAATGGGACGCCCGGGTCCAGCCCAACGAGATCGGCGTGACCGTCCTGGAGGGCGTGGTGACGCTGCTGGGCTGGGTCGACAACTACGGCAAGAAGTGGGCGGCGGAACGCACCACCCACCGGGTACGCGGGGTGACCGCGGTCGCCAACGACATCGAGGTACGACTGCCCAGTTCGGCGGAGCGGACCGACGCCGATGTCGCCGGCGCCGCCACCCGAGCGTTGGAGTGGGACGCTTTCGTTCCGATCGAACGGCTCGAGGTGACCGTCGCCCACGGGTGGGTCACACTCAAGGGTGAGGTCGAATGGGAGTTTCAGCGACGAGCGGCGGAGCGGGCGGTACGTCGGCTGTCCGGGGTACGCGGGGTGACCAATCTGATCGCCGTCCGCCCCCGGATCAACCCTTCGGCACCGGAGCTGCGACGCAGCATCGAGGACGCGCTGGTGCGCAGCGCCGCCACCGACGCCCGGCAGGTCACCGTCGACACCGACGGTGGCCGGGTCATCGTCAAGGGGATGGTCCGCTCCTGGCTGGAGCGCGAGGAGGCGGAGCGGATCGCCTGGTCGGCGCCAGGAGTCACCGCGGTGGAGAACCGGATCACCGTGGAACCCGGTAGCTGACCGGGCGGCGGGCGGAGGTCACCGGGCGGTGTGGGACGAGCAGTTGGGCCGGGCGGTGGCGACGGTGGTCGTCGCGGTCGGTGGCTCGCTGGCCCTGGCCTGGCTCTCCGGCAAGGTGGTCCGGCAGGCGGCACGCGGCCGGGTCGCACCGTTCCTCAGCACCCTGCACCGCGAATGCCACCGGCCATGGAGCGCGACGCTGCTGGTCACCGGATTGCTGCTCGCGGTGCCGTTCAGCGGCATCACCGGCGAGGTCCGAGACGAGGCACTGCACATCCTGCTGCTCGCGCTGATCTACGCCGGCGCCTGGCTGGTGATCCGGATCCTGTTCGTCTTCGAGGACACCGCGTTCCGCCGGCTGCCAGTGGACATGGCGGACAACCGACGGCGGCGACGCGCCCGTACCCAGATCGGTCTGCTCCGCCGGCTCACCGCGGTCATCATCAGTATCGTCGCGCTGGCTGCGACGCTGATGACGTTCTCGCAGCTCCGGGCGTTGGGCGCGTCTCTGCTCGCCTCGGCCGGCGTGGCCGGGGTGGTGGCCGGCCTGGCCGCCCAGTCGGTGCTCGGCCACGTGTTCGCCGGGCTGCAGCTCGCCTTCAGCGACGAACTGCGCCTCGACGACGTCGTGGTGGTCGACGAGGAGTGGGGCCGGGTCGAGGAGATCCGGCTCACCTATGTCGTGGTACGGGTCTGGGACCAGCGCCGGCTGATTCTGCCGACGTCCTACTTCACCACCACCCCGTTCCAGAACTGGACCCGCAACGAGGCGCAGGTGCTGGGCAGCGTGATCCTGCACCTGGACTTCACCGCCGACATCGACGTGCTGCGGGCCGAGGCGCACCGCATCGTCGACGCCTCCGCGCTGTGGGACCGTCGGGAATGGGTGATGCAGGTGGTGGACGCGACCGAGACGACCATCTGCATACGGCTGCTCGCCTCGGCCGCCGACGCGCCAAGCTCGTGGGACCTGCGGTGCGAGCTACGCGAGGGCATCTTCGCGTTCCTCCGCCGGCACCATCCCGACTGGCTGCCCAGGGCCCGCAGCGAGCTGGCCGCTCCGGTCGAAGAGGAAGCACTGCCGCCGGCCCGGCACACAGCCGCCGGCCCGCCGACCGGCCGCACGGGCACGACCCGGTTGGGACGACCCGGTGCCGGCGGACCGGATCCGGGAAGCAGCCGCGGCACCGGACCGCGCGGAAGAGCGGCCCGCGCCGCCGGCACCCGGCAGTTCGGCAGTGCTGCGGCGAACCGCCGGCAACGGACGATCGATTCGGCCGCGGCTGATTCGCCGCGCCCCGGCGACTAGACGCCGGGCCGGCAACCGACGCCGGGCCGGCAACCGACGCCGGGCCGGACGTCAGTTAGTCGCGCTCGGTGCGACCAACTGCACCGGGAATCGCCGAAACGAACACGGCGGCGACTTGTCGCAGCTCCGCGGCGAGCGTCCGCAGCCGCTCCACCGGGGCGTGCTCACGCAACGCGCCCCCGGCGTCGTCGAGAAGCATCCGGGCCCGGGCGCGCTCGTGGGCGGGTGCTCCGGTGGCCGGTCCGGACAGCTCCCGCTCGACCAGCTCGATCAGTGACTCCAGATCCCCGGCAGGGTCGGTGGCGGCGGCCACCGGCCCGGCGTGACCCACCGACGACCGTGGCTCGACGATCTCGGTCACCACGATCGACTGACGGCTGCCGCCGTCGGCGTCGCGCGCCGAGATCGTCACCATTCCGTCGGCGTCCGTGTCTATGGTGACCTCGATCCGGGGCACCCCACGCGGCGCCGGTCGGATTCCGGACAACCGGAACCGCCCGAGGACCCGGTTGTCCGCAGCCTGTCGGCGCTGGCCCTGCCGGACGACGACGTCGACGCTGGTCTGGCCGTCCTCCGCGGTGGAGAAGACCTGGGTCCGACGGACCGGGATGGCGGTGTTGCGCTCGATGATCGCCGCCATCGTCCCGTCGTGTACCTGCAGTCCGAGGGCGAGCGGGGTGACGTCCCGCAACCGGGCCGGTCCACCCGTACCGATGAGCAGCCCGGCCTGCACTGCGGCGCCGAGCGCCACCACCTCGTCGGCGTTGATCAGCAACTGCGGCTCCTGACCGTCGGCCAGCCGGCGCAGCAGGTCACGCACCGCGGGGATCCGGGTCGCGCCACCGACCATCAGCACCCGGTCGAGGTCCGCCGGGGTGACCCGCGCGTCCCGCATCGCCTGCTCCACCGGATTGCGACAGCGTTCCACCAGGTCACCGGTGAGTTCGTCGAACGACGGCCGGTCGATCAGGGTCCGCAGGTGTTTGGGACCTGCGGCGTCCGACGCGACGAACGGCAGGTTGACCTCCGCCTCGGTGACCGCGGACAGTTCCTCCTTGGCCCGCCGAGCCGCCTCGACGACCCGCCGCCGGGTCTGCGGGTCCGCCGCCAGGTCGATGCCGTGGTCCCGGTGGAACTCGGCGACCAGGTGCTCCACCAGGCGGTGGTCGAAGTCGTCACCGCCCAGGTGCGTGTCGCCGGCCGCGGCGCGGACCTCGACGGTGCCGTCACCGGCGGTCAGTACGCTGACGTCGAAGGTCCCGCCGCCGAGATCGACCACCAGGATCGTCTGTCGCTGGCGCAGGTGCAGCCCGTAGGCCAGCGCGGCAGCCGTCGGTTCGTTGATCAGCCGCAGGATCTCCAGGCCGACGAGTCGGCCGGCCTCGCGGGTCGCGGTGCGCTGGGCGTCGTCGAAGTGCGCCGGTACGGTGACCACCGCCCGGTCGATCCGTTCACCGAGCGTCCTGGCCGCCTCGTCGACGAGGTTGCGTAGCACCAGCGCGCTGATCTCCTCCGGAGCGTACCGGCGGCCGTTGACGTCGAACCGGGCCAGACCGCCGTCACCGACCACGCCAAAGGCCACTTCGGCCGCTTCCCGACCGACCTCGTCGTAACGCCGTCCGGCGAAACGTTTGGCGGAGTGGACGGTCCCCTGCGGGTTGAGCACCGCCTGCCGGCAGGCGGCGTCGCCCACCAGCAGGGCGCCGGCCTCGGTGAACGCCACCACGGAGGGAGTGGTCCGCGACCCGGTCAGGTTCGGTACGACCGTGGGCCGGCCCCCCGAGACCGCGGCGATGACCGAGTTGGTGGTGCCCAGGTCGATTCCCACTGCGCGCGGCATGACCGTCCCCCCTCGTACCGGCGTCCGGCGCGGGCCGGTTGAGCTGTCGTGATCGTGGCAGCCGCCCGGATGACGCCGCGTCACCCGGGCGGAGTGAGCTCGGGTGGGTGACGGCCGGGCGTGCGACCGGACGTGGGTCATCTGACGCCCGCCGGGAAGGCGTAGACCGGCCCGGGGCCGGGTACCGCTGCCGCCATGACCGACGCACCGCGGCTCCCCGACTACGTCGACGGCCTGGACTTCCCGCTCTCCCGTGAGGACTTGGTCCGGCGGGCACAGGAACTCGGCGCGGACACCGCGTTGCTGCAGGCGCTACGGGCGCTGCCCGCCGAACGGTTCGTCAACGCCGAGCAGTTGCTGGCCGAGATCGGCCCACCCGGCTGAACCCCCGACCCACGACGGACGGTGTGCACGTACCGCGTTTCGTCCGGTTGACGCCGGGTACCGGCGTCGGGTGTTCTACGCGGAGTTCTCCAGTACCCGGCACCGGTTGCACGACGGTTACCTGACCACCACCGCCAGCGATCTGCTGGCCGCCGATCCCCGACTGCGCGACCTCGACGTCGAGGTCCGGTTCGACGGCGGCGTCGCGCATGTGACGGGCGACGTCGCCGACGAGGCGGCACTGCGGCGGGTCCGCGAGGCGATCGGACGGTTGGCGGGGGTGCACGGGGTCTGGGACCGCGTCCGGATCGCCGGCGCCGAGCCGGTAGTCCTCGACATCGGCTGCGGCGACGGCCCGCAGTACCCCGGCAACATCGGCCTGGACCAGCGACCGGGCAAGGCGGTGGCGGTCGTCGCCGATCTGCGTGACGGCCTGCCGATGCGCGACGACGCGGCGGATCAGATCTTCGCGGTGCACGTGCTGGAGCACCTGACCGACTACCTGCGCCTGATAGACGAGTGCCACCGGGTGCTGCGGCCCGGCGGTGTGCTGCATGTGCTCTCCCCGTGGTGGCGGCATGTCAACGCGGTCGCGGACCCGACCCACCTGCGGTTCTTCGACCTGCAGACGATCAAGGGCATCTGTCAGCAGCCCGGGGCCGCCGGACGCTGGTATCCCCAGCACGCCTCCTGCGACGGGGCCACGGTCTTCGCCGACCTGGTCGCCGCCCGTCCGAACGATCCCGAGCCGTCACCCGGCCACCTCGCCCGGTTCTTCGACTAGTCGCCGGCCGGGTCAGGCCCCGGCCGGCGGCGGCACCAGTCCGCCGGCCACCAGGACCAGCCAGGTGAGTTCCGGAAGGACGATGTCGCTGTGCGCGCCGGCCGGTGGCCCTCCGCGGCGCACGACGGCGGTGGCGTTCACGTTGTGGACCCGGCGATGCTCCAGTCGGTAACCGCCGTGGCCTGTTGCCGCCAGTGGCAACGACCGGGCACCGACGGCGGTGGCACCGTGGAAGCCGAGTGCCCCCCACCGCTCGGCGAGCGCCGGGGTCGCTGCGGCGTCGTCCCCAGCGGCCAGCGAGGCGAGCGGATAGAACACGCCCAGGGCCGAGTCGTTGGTCGAGAAGCAGACCGAGACCGGCCCGTCGATCCGGGCCGGCAGCCCGGCCAGAGCACCGGACCGGACCGGATCGAACGGCAGCGCCGGGGCGAAGGCGAACCTGGAGAACGCCCCTTGCAGCAGGGTCAACGACCGTACCGGGCGAACCGCTCCGCCGGCTGCCGGCTGCGCCGCGTCGGCGGCGAAGCTGACCAGCCGAGCCCCGAAGCTGTGCCCGACCAGGTGGATCCGCACGGACGGCGCCATCGTGGCGAGCCGGGTCAGCACCGGCCCCAGGCCGGCCCGCCCGATCCGGCCGGCCCGGCCCTTCATCTGCCAGTAGGTCAGTTGCCGCAGCGCCTCCTTGGCCCCGTACCAGATTCCGCGCAGCGGGTCCACCAGCCCGGCCGCGCCGCCGACCGCCGCGTCCAGTGGGGTGTGGCAGCGCCGCAGCTCGTCGAGGAAGCGGGCGTACAAGGTGACCGGGTCCACGTCGAGCATCGCGGGCAGCGCCGATGCGGGTCCGGCCGGAGCCGGACCGTCCACAGGTCTCCCGGCCCTCGCCCGGACCGGGCTGGTCGGTACCGCGTCGCCGTCGTCGCCGCAACCGTCGTCGGCCACCGTCGCGAACTGGCGGAGTTCGTTGGCGAAGGCCCGCACCCGGGCCTGGGTAGGCGAGGTGCGCAGCAGGTGCGCCATCCGGTCCAGGGCCGGCGCGCCAGCAGGGAAGGTGGCCCGCAGCACGTTCAGCGTCTCGTCGTCCAGAACCGCCGATCGGGGACGGCCCGTGCCGCGACGGCCGACCGGACCTGCCCCGGCACGGGCACCGGCGAGCCCGGCCGGGCCGGGACCGGGCCAGGTCGCGCCGACCGGCTCGAAGTCCGGTGCCGGCTCGTCGGGCCACCGGCGCGCCGGCCAGTGCACGCCGACCAGCCCCAGACTCTCGGCCCACGGTCCCGCCCGCCGGGCCTGGCCGGCGAGCAGGTTGAAGAAGGCGGCGTAGAGCGCGTCAGCGACATCCCGATCGTTGTTCCAGCCGTGCGCGAGCACCACCAGATCGGTGACGCCACGGGCGCGGGCACCGGACAGCAGCGCGGCCACCGACACCGGGTCCGGATCCCCTCCGGCGTCGAAGCGCAGCTCCCACCATGGAAGACCGCCGATCCGTCGGTCCATCATCGGGCCCCTCCCGCCGCCACCGGTGGTCACACCGACTGCAGTGCCCGCATCAGGTCCACCAGCCCGTGGCCCTGGTAGCGCCGGTCGCGGCCGAGCGGCACGGCGGTGTCGAGCAGGATCTGCTTGATCCGCTCAGGCTGGCCGATGAACTCACGACGCACCGACAGGAACGCAGCGACCGCACCGGAAACATGTGGTGCCGCCACACTCGTACCGGACTCCTCCAGGTAGACCGCCGTGCGCGGGTCCGGGCCGCCGGCCTGGGTGGTGGCCAGCCGGGCACCCGCCGCGCAGGAGACGATCCGCTCGCCGGGAGCGACCAGGTCGGGCTTACGGCGGCCGTCGCCGGTCGGCCCCTTCGAGGAGAAGTAGGACACCCCGTAGGTGTGCGGCATGTCGCGGTGCGTCGACCCGACCGTGATCGCGCGTTCGGCGTTGCCCGGATCGTTGATCGTCGCGCCCAGCGTGAATTGCGACGGTACGCCGAACGGCGCGCCCACCGCGCCGTACCCGGAGTTCCCGGCGGCGGTCACCACGACCACCCCGGACCGGACCAGTTTGTCCACCTCGCGGCAGAGTGGGGACTGGCCACATGCGAACCACTCCGGATCGAACTCGTACCCGACGCTGAGGTTGACCCCGTGGATGCGCATCACCCGGTCGCTGCGCGCGTTGACCTCGCGCACGTAGGCCAGCGCGGCGATCACCCGGGACACCCGTTCGGTGAGATCACCCCCGCCGTGCAGCACCTTCAGGCTGACCAACCTGGCCAGCGGCGCGACACCCACCATCGAGGCCGGATCGACCACCGGGCGTGACACCGGGACCGGGACGGCCGGATCGTCGATGTCGTAGCGGTGCTCGATCACCCGTACCGTCCGCTGCGGATGCCGACGCACCCAGTCGTCCACGCCGCCGGCGATGATCCCCGCGACGTGGGTACCGTGGCCGCTGTCGTCGGTCAGCGCGTCATGTGACCGGGGCCGCGCCCCGGGCGGGAAGCTGCGGTGCAGGTCGCGAACCTCGGGTGCGCTGAGCGTCGCGTAGCTGGCGAAGTGCGGGTGCCGCGCGTCGATGCCCGAGTCGACCACCGCCCAGACGATCCGTTCGCCGGTGGCGTTGAAGGTCCGCCGGGCCGCGTCCGCCTTGATGGTGGCCGCCGAGACGTCGATCTGAGGCCGGACCGGGAAGTCCGGCCAGATCCGGTGCACGCTGCGCTGATGCGGATCGCCGATCACGGTGTCCGCCGCTACCAGCCGCTTCATCTGGTTGACGCTGAGTTCACCGACGACGTACTCGCCGGCCAGTGGCCGGGGGTGCCGACCCGCGGTGACCCGGAACCAGAGTCCGGCCAACTGCTCGGTGGCGCGCTGCGGTCCGCCAGCGAAGTGCAGGTTGACCGCGACCAGCACCGGCACCGGCTCGTCCGGGCCGAGTGGGAAGCCGAGGCGCTGCCGCCCGGTTACCGCCCGCAACGGATCGGTGATCACCCCGGGCGCGGCGAGCGGTGCTGGACTGTCCGGACCGGGCGCGCCGTTGCCGACGGTGGCGGGCGGCCCGTCGGGTGCCGGCACAGCCGATGCCCGGTGGCCGGCCAGCAGCGTAGCCCGCGCCCGACCGGCGTCGGTCAACGACCAGGTCCGGCCACCGGTGACCAGGTTGGCGGCGCGCAGCCGGTCCAACGCCTGCCGGACCCGGTGGTGCCACTGCGGTTCGCCGTCGCGGTCGGCACGCTCGGCGTCGCCGAGCCGGTCACCGTACCGGAAGGCCACCTCGCGCAGCACCGCAGCGAGCCCGGGGGCGGCCCGGGGGCGGCCGGCGAGCGCGATCAGCGTACGGCTGTCCCAGTCATCCGGCTGCGTCACGGCGGTCCCCTCCCACCAGCGCCGCGAACGGCCGATCGACGACCGCAGCGGCCACCTCAAGCATAGAGCGACGAGACAACTACTTGAAGTGAGCAATCGACCTCACTTCCGGACCGCCACCGGCCCCGAAAACAGGAAACCTGCTCAGCTACGCATCGCCCGGCTCTACGGTGAGGAGACGAGAGCCATCACAGACCGTCATCCCCCGGGGCGGACCGACGCCAGGGAGGTGACGCCCGTGCTGGAGCGTCCGGCAGCCACTATCAGCTCGGTACGGCACCGCCGGATGGCCCACGCCCGGCACGCCTGGGCCTACGACGGCCACGCCCATCTCGAGGTCAGCACGGACGACCATGGTCGGGCGATCGCCGACGTGCAGCGGCTGGAGCAGGCTCTGCACGAGGTCGACGGGGTGCACTGGGCGGCCTGGAACGGCGCGCTGGGCCGGATGGTGATCCGGTTCGACCCGGAGGTGCTCGGCAACTCCCGGCTCGTCGCCGCGCTCGCCGACGCGGAGCGGCGCCTCGCCCCGCGAGCGACCGGCACCACCCACGTCGACGCCGGCCTCGGTAACGCCGTGTCACTGGCCGGTGATCTGATCGGCGCCGGTGTCGGAGCTGTAGGCAAGGTACTCCGGCTGCCCGCACTACCCAACGAACTCGCCGCACTGCCCGCCGCCTTCGAGCACGTGCCGCAGCTGCGTTCCTGGTTGCGCCGTACTCTCGGCCCGGTCGGCGCCGACCTCGGTCAGGCGTTGTTCAGCACCGCCGTGGCAGCGGCCTCACAACGCCCGCTGACCAGCCTCACCGACGCCGTACTGCGGGTCGCGCTGATCGCCGAGGATTCCGCCTACCACAAGGTGTGGGCCGCCCGGGCCCACGAACTGCATCCCGACCCGGACAGCAGTCGCGCACCGGCGCTGCCGGCGCCGGACCGCCCTCGACCGTTGCCGGACGGCCCGATCGAGCGGTACGCCCAACGGATGAGCACGCTGACCCTGGTCGCCGCCGGAATGCTCACCATGCTGCCGGGCGGCCGGCAGCGTGCCGCCCGAGTCACCGCGGTCGCGTCCCCGCGCAGCGCCCGGACCGGCCGCGACGCCTACTGCGGGGAGCTCGGCCGGTTCCTCGCCCGGCGGGGCGTGGTGGTGCGGGAAGCCGCCGCGCTGCGCCGGCTGGACCGGGTCGACACGGTGATCGTCGACGCCTCGGTTCTACTCACCGGCCGCACCCTGGTCACCGCGGTGGTCCCGATCAGCGCAACAGAGGAGCAGGCCCGCCGGGTCGCGGCCCGACTGGTCGATCCCGCCACCGACCCGGGGGACGGCCGCGACCAGCCCCAGCCGCCCCCCGGCAGAGCAGACGCCGGCGAAGCCACCGACGGCTGGGCGTTGACTGCCCCGCACCGGCTCACCCATGCGTTGCCAGCCGACCTGCTGGACCGGCTCGGCAGCAGTGCTCCGCCGAACGGCGCCCGGGCCGGGACTCCTGGCGGCGACCTGCTGGTGCTCACCCACCACGGAGAGCCGATGGCCCTGGTACGCGCCGAGGCCGAGCTGGACCCGCTGGCGGAGGCGCTCACCACGGCAGCCCGCCGGGTAGGCCAGCTGCTCATCGCGGGCCGCAGCCGGGCCGGCCGCAGTCCGGCGACCGGCCCGACCGGCAGCATGCTCGCCAGCCGCTGCCAGGCGGCGGGGACGGTGGCCGGGGGATCGAAACTGGCCGCCTCCGTACGGACGTTGCAGCAGGCCGGTCACGGGGTCACCCTGATCGCCGCCCGTAACGACGTCGCCCTGGCCGCCGCAGACTGCGGAATCGGGGTGATCCGGGCCGCCGCCCGGCGCCCGCCCTGGGGTGCTCACCTGATCTGCGCGCCCGGGTTGGAGACCGCCTGGCTGGTACTGGAGGCGACGGCGTTGGCCCGTTCGGTGAGCACCGACAGCGCCCGGCGTGCCATGCTCGGCTCCGTCGCCGCCGCCGCGCTCGGCGTGCTCGACGGTAGCCCCCGTGGCGGCTCGCGGTCGTTGCTGATCGACAACGTGGCTGGCCTGGTCAACCTGGCGATCGGGCACCGGGCGGCCCGAGGGCTGCGTGGACGGCCGACACCCGCGCCGCGAAGCCGGGCGCCCTGGCACGCCATGCCGGTCGACGAGGTGCTCACCCGGCTCGGCTCCTCGACCGAAGGGCTCAGCGACGTACAGGCCCGACAGCGACAGGCTGAACAGTCCGGTGGTCAATCCGACGACGGACCGGCCCGGGGCCTGTGGCAGGCCACCGCAGCCGAGTTGGACACCCCGCTGACCGGTCCACTGGCCGCCGGTGCCGGGGTGTCGGCGATGACCGGATCGACCGTCGACGCCGTCATGGTGCTCTCGGTGATCATGGCAAACGCGCTGCTCGCCGGTGCCCAGGAGATGGCGGCCGGGCGGGCGCTGCGCCGGCTGCTCAGTGCCGGGGCCCTGCGGGTACGGCTGCAGCGCGACGGGGAACAGCACGTCCGACCGGCGGAGGACCTGGTGGCCGGCGACCTCATCTGCCTGGAAGCCGGCGACTCGGTGCCCGCCGACTGCCGGCTGGTCACCGCGAACGGGCTGGAGATGGACGAGTCCAGCCTCACCGGTGAGTCGGTGCCGGTAGCGAAGACCGTCGACGGCACCGGAGCCGACGCGGTCGCCGACCGCACCAGCATGGTGTACGCGGGCAGTACCGTGGCCGCCGGCACGGCAACCGCCGTCGTGGTGGCGACCGGTCGATCGACCGAGGCTGGCAGCTCCGTCGACCAGGTGCAGGACGAGTCCCCCCGGGGCGGGGTGCAGGCCAGGCTGCGTCAGATCACCTCGGCGTCGGTACCGACCGCGCTCGCCGCCGCCGCGGCGACCCTCGGCAGCGGGCTGTTGCGGGGCCGGCTGGCCGAATCGGTCGGGTCCTCGGTGGCCCTCGCCGTCGCCGCCATCCCCGAAGGGCTGCCGTTCGTCGCCACCGCCGCCCAGCTCAGTGCGAGCAGACGGCTGTCCCGGCACAACGTGCTGATCCGGGATCCCCGGGCGATGGAGGCGCTCGGCCGGGTCGACGTGATCTGCTTCGACAAGACCGGCACCCTAACCCAGGGATCGATCCGGCTGCAGAGTGTCTGCGACGGCCGCCGAACCGAGCCGGTCGACGCGCTGGGCTCCGACCTGCGACGGATTCTGTCGGCGGCGCTGCGGGCCACCCCGGTTCCGGACGGCGATCAGAAACTGCCTCACCCGACCGACCAGGCGGTGGTCGACGGCGGGTACTCGGCCGGGGTGGGCATCCGCGAAGGCGCCGAAGGCTGGGAACCCCTCGCCGAGCTGCCGTTCGAGCCGGGCCGGGGCTTCCACGCGGTGCTCGGTACCTGCCCGGGTGGTGCCGTCATCAGCGTCAAGGGCGCCCCGGAGACGGTGCTGCCGCGGTGCGCGACCTGGCGCCGCACCGACGGGGTGGTGCCGCTGGACGACGCCGGCCGCCGCGAGATCGACCTGGCCATCGACGGGCTGGCCCGCAACGGTTTGCGGGTACTCGCCGTCGCCGGTCGGGTCGCGTCCGGTCGCCGGGACCTCGACGACGACCGGATCGACCGGTTGGAGCTGCACGGGTTGCTCGGCCTGGCCGACCCGCCACGCGACACCGCCGCCGACGCCGTCCGGCGGCTGCGCCGCGCCGGGATCACCGTGGTGATGCTGACCGGTGACCATCCGAGCACCGCCGAGTCCATCGGCTCGCAACTCGGCCTGCTCGACGGCAGCGCGGTAGTCACCGGGGCGGACCTCGACGCCGCCGGACCGGACCAGCTGCCCGAACTGGTGTCCCGGACAGCGGTCTTCGCCCGGGTCAGTCCGGCCCACAAGGTCGCCGTGGTCCGGGCGCTGCGCCAGGCGGGCCGGGTCGTCGCGGTGACCGGTGACGGCGCCAACGACGCACCGGCGATCCAACTCGCCGACGTCGGAATCGCCCTCGGCGATCACGGCACCAGCGCCGCCCGCCAGGCGGCGGACATGATCGTGGTCGACGGCCGGATCGAGAGCATCGCCGAGGGTGTGGCCGAAGGGCGGGCGATGTGGGTGTCGGTGCGTGAGGCCCTCGCCCTGCTGCTCGGCGGCAACCTGGGGGAGATCCTCTTCTCGGTCGGCAGCTCGCTCATCGCCGGCCAGCAGGCACTCAACCCCCGGCAGATCCTGTTCGTCAACCTGATGACCGACCTGCTGCCGGCAATCGCCGTGGCGTCCCGCCCACCACGGGGAATCAGCGCCGACGAACTCGCCCGCGAGGGACCGGAGTCGTCGCTCGGCGCCAGTCTCAACCAGCAGGTCGCCCGGCGGGCGGCGGCGACCGCGCTGGCCACCACCGGAGGTTGGCTGACCGCCCGGTTCACCGGCACCCCCGCCCGTGCCGGCAGCGTGGCGCTCGCCGCGCTGGTGGCCGCCCAGTTGGCGCAGACCGCGGTCGCCGCGAAGGGTGATCCGACGGTACTGGCGGCCGCCGGGGTGTCGCTCGGGGCGTTGTTCGGGGTGGTGCAGACGCCGGTGGTCAGTCAGTTCTTCGGCTGCCGTCCACTGGGACCGGTCGGCTGGTCGATCGTCGGCGGTTCGGCGGTCGCCGCGGCAGGGCTCGGGCTGCTGCCGCTGGAACGGATCGAACGGCTCCGCCGGACCCGCCTGGGCCGGTTGACAACGGATGTCGCTCACCGGGGCGCCGGTCACCGGGTACGCCGGGCCGTCCGCCCGGTGCGCCGGCTGCGGCCTACCGGCACCGACGCCCCGGTCCCGGTCTGACACCCGGAGTCGGCGGCCTACGCCGCCGCGCTGATCTGGCGTTCGAAGCGCTGCCGTAAACCGTCCGCCCGTTGCGGGTCGGTGAAACCCTTGAACGCCTGATCGACGAACTCCGCCGGGATCATCGCCTCGACCTGGGTCCGAAAGTCCTGGTCGAGCTGGGCGACGGTCAACTCAGGCGGATCGGTGAGCCGGGCCACGATCGGGCCGGCGTTCATCCGGGACAGCAGGTACGGCGTGCCCGGCGTACCTGTCGCGCACAGGTAGTAGCCGTAGGCCGTGCCCACGTCGTCGGATCGGACGGTGGCCGGGTCCAGCCGCCAGACCTCCGCAGTGCACAGCATCCGTTCGTCCGGGTTGACCTCGTGGCCGTGCGCGGCGTGCTCGTCCGCAGTGGACTGCTCGATGGTGGTCGCGATCCGCAGCGCGGCGTCGTCGCGCAGTTGCGCCTCGGTCAGCACCGGCGCGGTCGCCGCGGTCGAGTAGTGCAAGCCACCCGCGAGCAGTATCAGCACCAGCAGCTCCGGTACCAGCCACCACGCCGCGACGCGTCGGCGCGACACCCGAGGCAGATTGACATATTTCAACACCACAGCAGTGTCTCAGCAGCCGGTCGGGAAGGGAAGCCGCCGACGTGCCGGTTTGCGAAGCGGGACGGCCGGCGGCTGCGGTCAGTGGCCGCCCTTGCCCTCGCCGAACCGCAACGCCAGCGCCGGACACATGTTGACCGCCTTGCGGGCACCCGGTTCCAACCACACCGGAACCGGGGACGGCGGGAAGGCCGGATAGCCGTTCGCGTCGAGACGGATGAACTCCGGAACCACGTGTGCGCACAGGCCGTGCCCGTCGCACCGGGTCCAGTCCACACTCAGCCGCTTGGTGCCGCCGGACGGCGCGTCAGCCGGCAACGGGAGGACACCCTTGACCGGCTTGCCGCAGCCGTCGCCCTGGGCGTGGGCGGCCAGGTCCTCGGTGAACACCTCCAGCGCCGAGATGGCGAACCGGGACGTACCGTCCGGATGGCTGCAGGCACCCCGGCCCTTCACCACACTCGCCGCAGCCCGGACCATATCGACCGCCGCGCTGCCGATGACCAGGGAGTCGACGGTGCGGGCCAGGTCCGGCAGGCCGAGCCGACAGGGCCCGCACTGCCCGGCCGACTCACCGGCGAGATAGTGCACCACCCGGGCGACCTCGCCCATCGGACAGGTGCTGTCGCCGAGCGGGATCGTGATGCCGGCGCCAATCGTGCCACCGACCTTGGTGAAACCTTTCCGGGACACGTCGACCACGGACACCGCCTCAGGGGTGATCCACTTGCCGTGGAAGCCACCGATCAGCAGCCCCGGTCCGACCGGTGCCTCGCACAGTTCCAGAATGTCCCGCAGCGGGGTCCCGGTGGGGCACTCCACCACGGCCGGACGGGCGGCGGACCCGCCGATGGTCAGCAGCACCGTCCCCGGTTCGTCGGCCAGGCCGACCGCGCCGTACTCGTAGGGGCCGAGCCGGGCGGCGATGGCGAGCTGGGAGTACGTCTCCGCGTTGGACAGCAGCGTCGGCAGGCCGGACACCCCGGAGTCACTGGCCCGGACCTTGACGCCGGGTGGGATGTGCGGGAGACCGTTGATGCCCCGGACCAGCGCCCCGCCCTCGCCGGAGATGAACCGGTGCGGGACGGTGACGATGCTGGCCGGCACCGGCATCCGGCGTTCGGCCAGCGCCGCCGACAGCGACGCGCCGCCGACGCCGTCGTCGGCGACACCGATGACGATCTCGTCGGCCTCCAGCGCGTACGCCGCCAACGCGGCGCCGTCCAGGATCAGGTGCGGGGCTCGGGTGAGCAGCACCTTGTCCTTCCAGCTGGCTGGCTCCCCCTCGGTGGCGTTGACCACGACGACAACCGGTTTGTCCTGCTTGTCGGCTGACTCGACGACCGCCTTGACCTTGCGGTGGAACGGAAACCCGGCGCCGCCCCGTCCCCGCAGGTCGATCGCTTCGGCCAAGCGCATCAGGTCGTCGACCGACAGTGGTCCGACCCCGCCGTGCACCTGTTCGTGCGCCCGCAGATCGAGCCGACCGAACTCCTCGAACCCGGCGGTCAACCGGGGCGGGCCGACGGTGGCGACCGGCGGGACCGATGCCGTGCTCAATTCGCCTCTCCTCGAAGCTGCGTCCAGTACTCGTCGTCGGAATCCTCCGCGTCCCGACGTCGCCGGGACCGCCGGCTGCCCGCGGACTCCGCCGCAGCCGCCCGCTGGGCCCGCCGGGAGGCCAGATCGACCAGCGTCGGGGTGTCGTCGGCCGGCAGGTAGTCATCCAGCTCCCGGTCCACCGGTGCCGGATCGGGGTCGGCCCGGTAGCGCGACGCCCGACCGCGGGCCGGCTCGGCGGAGACCGGACGGTCGTCGAACCGGCCGCGCGGGCCGGCCCCGGAAACCGGACGGTCGTCGGCGAACCGGCTACGGGCACCGGTGCCCGAGACCGGACGGTCATCAGCGTAGCGGCCCCGGGAGCCGATGGTCTCCGCCACCGAACGCCGTGACTCGCGAGGCTCGTAACCACCGTCGTCGGCGACCTGGCGCCGCCGGCCGCCGGCCGGCTCGGCGTAGCGCCGCTGGTCCGGCTCCTCGGTGTAGCGCCGGCGTGCGCCGGTGTCGTCCTCGGCGTACCGGCCCCGGCCAGTCTCCTCCTCGGCGTAGCGACCGCGGCCGGAGTCGGACCGGCGGTACTCCCGGGAGTCCTCGGTCGCGGCCGGACGCGACCGCGGTGCGGGTCGTCCCACCTCGGGTACCCGGTACCGGTCGGCGGACCGGGTGGACGTGCCGCGCCCGGCACCGGCCGGCGCCCATGAATCGATCATGTCCACACCACTGTCGCCGAACGACCCGAAGCGGGCGGTCGCCGGTTCCAGGCTGATCCCGTCGTCCCGGCTGCCCCGGCGGCGCGACGATCCGGATCCGGACCGGGAGTCGTCGGCCATCCTGCCGACCGGCTTCATCGAGGTGCCGGTGGCCTGCGACACGAACGGCTTCTTCTTGCCCACGCCGGTGGCGAACCGGACCAGTAGAGCGATCACCACCAGCACGACGCAGATCACGTAGCTGAGCGTCACCCAGGTCGCCGGAGGTCGGCCGGTGCCGAGTCCGTGCGTGATCCCGATCGGCCATGCGACGTAGGCGCCGCTGTGCAGCGCTCGCCACAGCCACGGCGGGCCCACACCGACCCACCGGGCCCGCGCCAGACCGGTCCACATAATGGCGAACATGAGGTACGCCGCGAGGGTGCCCATACCCACGTAGATCGCCTGACCGCCGCCGAGGAACGGGATGAACGCCCCGACAGCGGAGACCGCACCGGTGGTGATCTGCGTGATGACGTGCAGCACCAGGAAGGTGATCGCCATGATCCCGGTGGTGCGGTGCGCCGACTGCAGCAGCACCCGGTGCCGGGGCAGCAGCACGATCCGGTCGGTCGCCAGCAGACCGACCATCACCGTGATGCTGAGCGCGACCAGGGCGAAGACGCCACCGAAGAAATCCAGGAAGAAGAACGCGTAGACGTACCCGACCCGGCCTGCCGACGTGAGCATCGCCAGGGCCCAGAAGGCCGCCAGCACCGACGCCGAGAGAATCAGGACCGAAAGGCGGGACGGCTGTCGCCCGCCGGAGAGTTCTGCCCTGGGGCCGGCGGGTCGCTGGTTCTGGTTCGTCCGCGCCATCTGCTCCTCGATCTCCACTCGGTGCCATCCACACACCCGCACCGGCCGGACCGATCCGCCCGGTCCACCGCGAGTGCCCTGCCCTTGGCTTGGCGCCGGAGAAACCGTACCGCTTCCCGGTCGTTTCGCCCGCTCCAGTGCCGTCCCTCAGCATCTACGTAGTTGAGGCGTCGACGGATGAACGGCACGCGGATTTGATTGTCAGGTCACCAGGCTGCCGGAATCATCCCGCTACCTACCACTCAATCCACGTGCAAAAACGTACCTGGCGACACACAAAGTCACCGTATGATCACAATAGATTCTAAGCCGAAATTAAGATGCCCCTCCGGCGACCGCGAGGAGGGCGGCGCCGGAGGGGCGGGTTCCCGGGTGAGCGGCGGGAACCTGTCTGTGTCGGCCGGAGTCAGTCCTCCCGCAGCTCACAGGTGGCGAGCTGGTCCAGACCGGCCGGGTGCTGCCCCTGCCGACCGATCGAGATCGCGATCCGCTCGATCGCCGCCGCCCGCTTACTCGCCAACGGACCAAGAATCGCGTTGTCCACGAAGTTGGGACCACCCTGACCCTGACTGCTCACCAACCGCGCGTTGGCCTCGGCAAGCTGCGTCTCCAGCGCCTGCAGATTCCGGTCCACCTCGGCCTGCGCCGCCGCCGGCACCGCCGGCAACCGGTCCACCACGCTCGGACAGACGATCACCCCGACATCGTTGGCGGCAGAGGTGTCCGCCGCCGCGAGACCGAGACCGGCCCCCATGATCACAGCCGCCAAGCCGACCGTGCCGGCCACCTTCCACCGCCGGGAGTTCAACGGCGAGGGACCGACCGGGTGGTCGACCCTCCGCCGGGGAGAACGCGAGTACATGGGACTGACAACCTAACCCTTCTGGGGACAGTTGCCGGTAGCCGCGCCGCTCGATCGACGGCATCCCGGTGGGCCGCACGGCCCGTGTCCGGCGACGCCCCGAGCGTGGGGCCGCCAGACACTGTCGGAGGATGTTCGGTGAGGCGTCGGCGGTCTCCGCCGGTGTCTCGACCATGCATACGGCGGTCCGACGGGGACGGTTCAACCGGGTCTACAGATCGTTAGACCGACGGGCACCGCGTCGACGGGGCGGGGTCGACAGCACCGGGACGGGCACCCACCGGGCCGCCGCCGATGGCCGATTTCGAAGGTGGGGCGACGCAGCCGACTCTTGCGGGAGACCGACGTTAAGGCGCGCCGCCCCGCCGAGACACACTACTCGCGCACCCTGCGAGAACGATTGCTGGACGCGCTGTAGCGGACTAGCAATTGCTTGGTTCGACGGCCAGCACGGCACCCCATTGCTGAGCCACGACTCAACGCAGCCGATTCGGCACCGACCGCACCGGGACCGGCCGGCCAGCCCCACACGGGCGCGTCGGGACCGCCGCCCGGCGCCCACGGTGCCAGAATACGACGGGTGACGACATCTGCTTCCGGGCCGAAGGTCAGCGACGCGCTGCGCGACTTCTGGCGCGAACGGCACCTGTGCACGCTGACCACGCTGCGCCCGGACGCAAGCCCGCACGTGGTTCCGGTGGGAGTGACCTTCGACCCGGACGGCGGCGTCGCCCGGGTGATCACCTCCGGCCGGTCCCGCAAGGCCGCACACGTGCGGGCCGCCGGCGTGACCGGGGCCCGGGTGGCCGTCTGCCAGGTCGACGGGAAGCGATGGTCGACGCTGGAAGGCCTGGCCCGGCTGCACGACGATCCGCCAACGGTCCGGGATGCGGAGCAGCGCTACGCCCTGCGGTACCGGGTACCACGCCCCAACCCGGATCGGGTGGTGCTCGTCATCACGGTCACCCGTCGGCTCGGCAACGTCTGATCCGGGCGGCGTCACGCGGATCACCACCGGCGGGGTGGCCATGTCGAGCGACGCGGCGAACCGTTACCGTCGGACGATGCCCCCCAGATCCGGACCGGCTGTGGTCACCGTCATCGGTATCGGCGCCGATGGATGGGACGGGCTGTCCGGCGCCGGCCGGTCGGCGCTGCGCGCCGCGACCGCGCTGCTGGGCAGCCGCCGGCAGATCGAGCTGATCCCACCGCCCGAGCGGCCGGCGACCACCGGCACCTGGCCCACCCCGCTGCTCGCCCACCTGCCCCGACTGCTCGACGAACACCGCGGGCAGCACCTCGCTGTGCTGGCCAGTGGCGACCCGATGCACTACGGCATCGGCGGCACCCTGGTCCGGCTGCTCGGCCCCGAGCGGGTACGGGCGGTGCCTCACCCGTCGGTGGTCTCGTTGGCCTGCGCCCGGCTCGGCTGGCCGGTCGAAGAGGTCGACGTGGTCAGCGCCGTCGGCCGCCCGGTACAGCTGCTGCACCCCCTGGTCCACCCCGGGCGCCGGCTGCTGGTGCTCAGCGCCGGCACGGCCACCCCGGGTGAGGTAGCCGACCTGCTCACCGCACGGGGCTACGGACCCAGCCCGCTGACCCTGCTGGAACAACTCGGCGGCGCCCGGGAACGGCTGCGGACGGCAACCGCCCAGGACTGGGGCGGCCTCGACGTCGACCCGCTCAACGTCGTCGCGGTGCAGTGCCGGGCCGAGCCGGACACCCCGCCGCTGCCCCGGATACCGGGGCTGCCCGACGACGTCTACCAGCACGACGGCCAGCTGACCAAACGGGAGATCCGGGCGGTCACCCTGGCCCGGCTGGGTCCCCTGCCCGGGCAGCTGCTCTGGGACATCGGGGCCGGATCGGGCAGCATCGCCATCGAGTGGTCCCGCGCCCACCCGCAGTGCCGGGCCATCGCCGTAGAGCACGACCCGCGGCGGGCTCAACGGATCGCGGCGAACGCGGAGACGCTCGGCGTACCGGGCATCACGGTGGTCGCCGCGGCGGCCCCGCAGGCACTGGTCGGCCTGGACCCCCCGGACGCGATCTTCGTCGGCGGCGGGGTCACCACCACCGGGCTGCTGGACGCCGCCTGGTCGGCGCTGCGGCCCGGCGGCCGGCTGGTGGCCAACGCGGTGACCATGGAGTCCGAGGTGCTCCTCGCCGACTGGTATGCCCGCCACGGCGGCGACCTGACCCGGATCGCGATCAGTCGGGCAGCGCCGGTCGGCGGCTTCACCGGCTGGCGGCCGGCCATGCCGGTCACCCAGTGGGTGGTGCACCGCCGGTGACCGTCCACTTCGTCGGGGCCGGCCCCGGTGCCGCCGACCTGATCACCATCCGTGGCCGCGAGGTCATCGCGAGCAGCCCGGTCTGCCTGTACGCCGGCAGTCTGGTCCCGACCGAGCTGCTCGCCCACTGCCCGCCCGGGGCCCGGCTGGTCGACACCGCCCGGCTGACCCTGGACGAGATCGTCGCAGAGATGGTCGACGCGCACGCCGCCGGGCACGACGTCGCCCGGCTGCACTCCGGCGACCCCTCGCTGTTCAGCGCCGTCGCCGAGCAGATCCGTCGGTTGGACGCCGCCGGGGTGCCGTACCAGATCGTGCCCGGCGTGCCCGCCTTCGCCGCCGCAGCCGCCGCGCTCGGGCGGGAGTTGACCGTCCCCGAGGTCGGACAGACGGTGATCCTGACCCGGGTATCGGACCGGTCGACCCCGATGCCCCCCGGTGAGGAGCTGGCCGCCCTCGGTGCCAGCCGGACCACCTTGGTGCTGCACCTGGCGGTGCAACGGATCGACGCCGTCGTCGCCGACCTGGTACCGCACTACGGCGCGGACTGTCCGGTGGCGGTGGTGGCCCGGGCCAGCCGGCCCGATGAGGTGGCGCTGCGGGGCACGCTGGCCGACATCGCCGACCAGGTGCACGCCGCCGGCGTACGGCGTACCGCAGTGATCATCGTCGGCGCGGTGCTCGGCGCGGAAAATTTCCCCGACAGCCATCTGTACAGCGCCGACCGGTGCCGGCATTGACAATCCTCCCCGCCTGAAGAAGGCCGGAGTATCCACGAAAGACATCCCAGGAGCTTGAATGTCAAGCAGCAGCCTTGCTGAGGTGATGCGACCACGCGGTCGCCTCGTCGTAGACGGTGCCGGTCTTCAGGCATCCGTGCAGGATGCCGACGAGCCGGTTGGCGAGTTGGCGCAGCGCGGCGTTGTAGCTGGCGCCGCGGGCACGTTGCCGGTCGTAGTAGGCGCGGGCACCCGGCGAGGCCTTCAACGCGGAGAACGCCTGGGTCATCAGGGCGTCGATGAGCCGGTCGTTGTGGACGAACCGGGCCGCGACGGTCCTCTTCTTCCCGGACGCGCGGGTGATCGGGCTGGTCGCGGCGTAGTTCTTCCGGGCCTTCGCGGTGGCGTAGCGGTCGTGGTCGTCACCGAACTCGGCGAGCACCCGGGCGCCGAGGACGGCACCCAGTCCGGGCTGGGACAGGATGATCTCAGCGTCCGGGTGCCGGCCAAAATGGTCCTCCACCTGCCCTTGCAGGGCCTTGACCTGCTCGTTGAGAGTGACCAGCAGGGCGACCAGGGCGCGCACCGACGCGGCGTAGGCGGTGGTGACCACGGCCGGCTGGCCGAGGTGCTCGGCACGCAGCACCGCCTGGATCGACGCGGCCTTGGCCGCGACGTCGCGGCGCCGGGCCCGTTTGAGAGCGGCGCTGATCTGGCTGATACTCAGCCGGGCGGCGCTGGCCGGATCAGGGGCCTTCGCGAGGAGTTGCAGGGTGTCAGCGGCGTCGAGGTCCTCGAACGCCTCCAACGCCGCAGGGAAGTACTCCCGCAGCGCGTGCCGCAGCCGCTGCACAGCACGGGTGCGTTCCCAGATCAGCGTCTTGTGCATCCGGGTGACGACCTTGACCGCCTCGGCGTCCGCCGAGTCTCCGGCCATCGGGCTCAGTTGGTGCGAGTCGGTGCGCACCATGTCGGCCAGCATGTGCGCGTCGGCGGCGTCGCTCTTGGCCCGGGACACCGCCAGACGTTCCCGGTAGCGGGCCGCCTGCAACGGGTTGACCGGGTACACCGTGTACCCGGCGGCGACCAGCGCCTGCACCCACGGGCCCCGATCGGTCTCGATACCGATCTTTACCTGAGCAGCAGCAGCGTCGGCGTCGATGTCGTCGCCGAGCGCCGTGCCGATCATCGCGTGGAGCCTGGTGATGCCGGCGATGCCCTCGGGCAGCCTCGCCTTGGCCAGCCTGCGGCCGGAGGCGTCCATGAGCTCGACGTCGTGGTGGTCCTCCGCCCAGTCATCTCCTATGAACAGCAACGTCTCTCCCGCCTATTGAGTCGATCACCGCTGGTAGCCAGGAGGAGAACCATCAGCGACCTAATGAAGCAGTGCTCACGCCGCGACCGGGCGGGCACGACATCCCATCAGCGATCAACTCTCCACACCGACCAGCCGGGGCACGATCTTTCGTCAGGACTCGACGTCCAGGAACCCGGAGTGCTCACCGGCTGGCGGCTACCTACCCACCAGGAGTTTGCCGGATGGCTCACTCCCAGAACTCATTAGGAATCCGATGACCGGTGACCGCACCGGCCCCAGCCCGGACGGCGGACCACGGGTGCTCATTCTCGGCGGCACCGCCCAGGCTCGTCAGCTCGCCGCCGCGTTGGCGGCCGACCCGGCGGCGCGGGTGGTCACCTCGCTTGCCGGCCGGGTGGCCCGGCCCCGGCTGCCGCACGGCGAGACCCGCGTCGGTGGTTTCGGCGGACCGGACGGGCTGGCTAGCTGGCTGCGGGACGAGCGCATCGGCGCGGTGGTCGACGCCACCCACCCGTTCGCCACCCGGATCTCCGCCTCGGCGGTGCGGGCCTGCGCGCTGGCCGGTACGCCGCTGCTGGTGCTGCGCCGGCCCGGCTGGGTCGCCGGTGCGGGCGACGTCTGGCACCGGGTGCCGGACCTGGGCGCGGCCGCCGCCGCCCTGCCCCGGTTGGGCACCCGGGCGATGCTCACCACCGGTCGGCAGAGTCTGGCCGCTTTCGCGCCGCTGGCCGGGATCTTCTTCCTGATCCGTACGGTGGACCCACCGCAGCCGCCGCTGCCCGCCGACCGGGTGCTGCTGCTCGACCGCGGCCCGTACACCGTGGACGGCGAGCGGGCGCTGATGCGCGCGCACGCCATCGACGTACTGGTGACCAAGGACAGCGGCGGCGACGAGACGTCCGCCAAACTGGTCGCCGCGCGCGAGCTCGGACTCCCGGTGCTGATGGTCGACCGGGCCGCCGCGCCACCCGTGCCGACGGTCAACGACGTCGGCGCCGCCCTTACCTGGCTGATCGGGCTGGGCGCGGCGGCGGGCGCTCAGCCCGGGTAGCGCCGTGGGGTGAACACCACCGGCGGCCCGGCGCCGTCGTGGCTGACCTGGGTCGCCGACGAGCCGACGATCAGCAGGGTCCGCATGTCGACCATGGCCGGATCCAGGTCGGCCAACGCCACCACGTCGACGCGTTCACCCGGACCGCCGACGTCGCGGCCCACCACCACCGGGGTGTGTGCCGACCGGTGCTCCAGCAGCAGGTCCCGGGCCCTGGCCAGCTGCCAGGTCCGGCTGCGCGACGCCGGGTTGTAGATCGCGATCACCAGGTCGGCGCGGGCGGCGGCGAGCAGCCGCCGTTCGATCACCGGCCAGGGCTTGAGCCGGTCCGACAGGGACAGCACGCAGTAGTCGTGCCCGAGTGGTGCCCCCACCCGGCTGGCCACCGCCTGGGCGGCGGTCACCCCGGGCAGCACCCGGACCGGCACGTCCTTCCAGCGGGGCTCGGCGGCGACCTCCAGCACCGCCGTGGCCATCGCGAACACCCCGGGATCACCGGAGGAGACCACCGCGACCCGGGCTCCGTCGGCCGCCAACCGCAGCGCGTGGGCGGCGCGCTGCGCCTCGACCTGGTTGTCCGACGGGTGCCGGCGTTGCCGGGGGTTGGCCGGCACCCGGTCCAGGTACGGTCCGTAGCCGACCAGGTCGTCGGCGGCCGCGAGGGCGGCCTGCGCCTGCGGGGTGATCCAGTCCCGGCCGGCCGGGCCGAGGCCGACCACCACCACCTCTCCCCCGCCGGACCGAGCAGGGTCGGCGGCGCTCGCCGCGACAGTGCCACCGCGACGGCTGGCCAGCAACGCCAGAGAGAAGTACGGCACGGTCGCCGGGTCGACGTCGGCCAGCGGCGCGACGCGTTGCCCGCCGGTGCTGGCCCGCTCGACGTACCAGGCGTCGTCGAGGCGGCCGGCGACGGTCAACGCGTCGCGGACGGCCGGGAAGGTCCGACCCAGCTTGAGTACGGCGGCGGCGTCGGTGTCGGCCAACCGTCGGGTCAGCTCCGCACCGGACAGGGTGCCGGGCAGGACGGTCAGCACCTCGTCGGCCTCGACCAGCGGCCGGCCGAGTGCGGCGGCTGCCCCGCTCATCGAGGTGACCCCGGGCACCACCTCGGTCGGGTAGCGGTGCGCCAACCGCTTGTGCAGGTGCATGTAGGAGCCGTAGAACAGCGGATCGCCCTCGGCGAGCACGACCACGGTCCGACCGGCGTCGAGGTGGGCGGCCAGCCGTCGCGCGCAGTCGGCGTAGAACTCGTCCATTGCCGCCCGGTATCCGCCGGGGTGGGTGCTGCGTTCGGTGGTCACCGGGTAGACCAGCGCCTCCTCGATCTGTCCGGCGCGCAGGTACGGCTCAGCGATGGACCGGGCGACGCTGCGGCCGTGCCGGGCACTGTGGTGCACGATCACATCGGCGGCGGTGATCAGCCGGGCCGCCTTCACGGTGACCAGTTCCGGGTCACCGGGGCCGAGGCCGACGCCGTACAGCCGACCCGGGCCGCCGCGACGCGCGTTCATCTGCCCACCTGTCCCTCGTCGTCGCTGGCGATCGCGTTGAGTGCGGCGGCGGCCATCGCGCTGCCGCCGCGTCGTCCCCGGACCGCCAGGTGTTCCAGTCCGCCATGGTCGATCAAAGCCTGCTTGGACTCGGCGGCGCCGATGAAGCCGACCGGTACGCCGAGCACCGCCGCCGGCCGGCCGGCACCGGCGTCGACCAGCTCCAACAGTCGGAACAACGCGGTCGGTGCGTTGCCGACGGCGACCACCGCGCCGTCGAGGCGGTCGCCCCACAGTTCGACGGCCGCAGCGCTGCGGGTGGTGCCCAGCCGATCGGCCAGCTCAGGCACCCGGGGATCGGACAGGGTGCACAGCACCGGGTTGGCGGCCGGCAGCCGGCGTCGGGTGACCCCGGCGGCCACCATCGTGGCGTCGCAGAGGATCGGCGCGCCGGCGCGCAGCGCGGCCCGGGCCGCCACCACCACCTGCGGCGAGAAGACCAGGTCGTCGACCAGGTCGACCATCCCGCAGGCGTGGATCATCCGGACGGCGACCCGGGCCTGTTCGGCGGTGAGCCGGCTCAGGTCGGCCTCGGCGCGGATGGTGGCGAACGACTGCCGGTAGATCTCGGCCCCGTCGCGGACGTGGTCCATCACGGCTCCTCGCGTGCGGTGCGGACGGCGGCGGCCAGCGCCGCCCCTGGTAGGACGTGGACGGCGGGGCGGCCGGGCGCGCTCACCTGGTAGCCGTCGCCGGTGGCGAGGACCCGCAGCGCCGGTCCCGCTGGGGTGCCGCAGCCGCGCTCACAGCCGATCCAGTGCACCGGCAAGTGCGCCCCACTGGCCGCGGCCGGCCGGCCGGCGTGCGTCGCCGCCGCGTCGGCCCGTACGTCGGCCCGCGACCGGGCACAGCCGGGACGGCCCGCGCAGGCGGTGACGCCGAGCCACGGCGACCCGGGGTCGGTGTCGAGACCCGCACGGTGCAGCCGGCGCGCCCAGCCGGGTGCGTCGGTGAGCCGAGGCAGCACCACGGTCCGCCACGGGGTGATCCGCGCCTGCGGTGCGGCGGCGGCGAGCAGGTCGGCCTGCGCGGCGGTGAGCTGACCCAGCGGTACGGCGAGCACGAGTGCCTGGTCGCCGTCGGGGCGGCGCAGCACGCCCACCGGCGGTACGCCGGACCGTCGCGGTGCGGTCGGCGGGTCGGCCGCGACCCGGTGGACGCCCGGCGTGGTGGCGAGCGCCGCGACGAACCGTGCCAGTTCGGCGGCGGCGAGGTCGCCGATGCGCCAGATGGTGCCGGCCACGGCACGTTCGTCGGCGAGGAAGATCCGGGCGGCGGCGACCGCCACCCGGACCGCGTCGGTCGGCGTGGTCCGTAGGCCGTGGTCGACCCCGGCGAGCCGGATACCGACCCGGCCGTCCGACCCGGGCAGCAGGCCCACGTCGGGGCGCGCCGCGACGGTGGCGCCCCGACCGTCGTCGACGGCGAACAGGAACCGGCCGGAGAGGCGGGTCAGCTGTGGCTGTGCGCAGATCGCCGCGTCGAGGGCGCGGACCTGCGCCGCGACGTCCCACCGAGGCACACTGTCCACACCGGCCAGTGGGGAGCCGAGGATGTTGCGGGCCCGGTCGTGTCCGGGTGCGGGCAGCAGCCCGGCCGCGCTCAGCCGGCCGGCGAGCACCCCGGCGGCGTCGGCGGCCACCCCCCGCAGTTGTACGTTGGCCCGGCTGGTCAGCTCCAGGTGTCCGTCACCGAGGTCACGGGCGGCGGCGGCCAGTACGGTCAGCTGGCCGGCGGCTAGCAGCCCACCGGGGCAGCGGACCCGGGCGAGGTGCCCGTCGGCGGCCGGATGCAGCGCCAGCGTGCCGGGGCAGGCATCGGGGCCGCCCCGGACGGGCGGCAGCGGCGAGGCGGACACGCGGCGGATACTACGGGCTGCCACGGGAGGCGACGCCCTCGCGGCGAATAGATCACACCTTGACGAAACGTCCCCGGGTCGTGACAGTGGTCGGTAGCCAACTGCGGCGGCAAGTGGAGGAAGCCGGTGTGATTCCGGCGCGGTCCCGCCACTGTCACCGGGGAGCGGACCCCACCGACGGCCACGGCCCCGATCCACGGGGCGGGAAGGCCGGGGCGAGCCTCGATCCGGGAGCCAGGAGACTCCGGTCGCCGCGACCGACGACCCGGGGCGCGGACCCCGAGGGAGGACCAGGCGTCCGATGATGCTACTTCTGTCCACTTCAGATACTGATCTGCTGAGTGGACGGGCCAGCGGTGCCGACTGGCGCCTGGCGAACCCGGCCCGGCTGTCGGTCGACGACCTCACGCCCCTGCTTGCCGACGTCGACCTCGTGGTGGTCCGGCTGCTCGGCGGCCGCCGGGCCTGGCCGGACGGACTGGACGCGCTGCTGACCGACGGACGCCCAGTGGTGGTACTCAGCGGCGAACAGGCACCCGACGCCGCCCTGATGGAGCTGTCCACCGTACCGGCCGGGGTGGCCGCCGAGGCCCACGCCTATCTGGCCCACGGCGGCCCGGCCAATCTGGCCGAACTGCACCGATTCCTGTCCGACACGGTGCTGCTCACCGGGCACGGCTTCGCCGCGCCGCGGCCGGCCCCGGAGTGGGGCGTACTGGAACGCCCGAACGTGCCGACCGGACCGGGCCAGCCGACCGTGGCGGTGCTCTACTACCGGGCCCACCACCTGGCCGGCAACACCGGCTTCGTGCACGCCCTGTGCGACGCGGTCGACGCCGTCGGCGGTCGGGCGCTGCCGGTCTACTGCGCCTCGCTGCGCTCGCCCGACCCGCAGCTGCTGGCCACCCTGCGCCAGGCCGACGCCCTGGTGGTGACGGTGCTGGCCGCTGGCGGAACCCGGCCGGCGACCGCCTCCGCCGGGGGCGACGACGACGCCTGGGACGTCGGCGCGCTCGCCGAACTGGACGTGCCGATCCTGCAGGGACTCTGCCTGACCAGCTCCCGCCAGACCTGGGCGGCCACCGACGACGGGTTGTCCCCGTTGGACGCCGCCACCCAGGTGGCCATCCCCGAGTTCGACGGCCGGCTGATCACCGTGCCGTTCTCGTTCAAGGAGATCGACGCCGACGGGCTGTCGGTCTACGTCGCCGACCCGCAGCGGGCCGCCCGGGTGGCCGGGATCGCCGTCCGCCACGGCGCGCTGCGGCACATCGCGGCGGGCGACAAACGGATCGCGGTGCTGCTGTCGGCGTACCCGACCAAGCACGCCCGGATCGGCAACGCGGTCGGGCTCGACACCCCCGCCAGTGTGCTGGCGCTGCTGTCGACGTTGCGCGACGCCGGCTACGACGTGGGGCCGCCCGACGGCCCCGACGCGCTGCCGGGGCTGGCCGACGGCGGCGGCGACGCGTTGATGCACGCGCTGATCGCCGCCGGCGGGCAGGACCCGGACTGGCTCACCGAGGAGCAGCTGGCCGGCAACCCGGTGCGCATCCCGGCCGCCGACTACCGTCGCTGGTACGCCGAGTTCCCGACCGAGCTACGGGAACAGGTCGAACGGCACTGGGGTCCGCCGCCGGGCGAGCTGTACGTCGACCGGTCCCGGGATCCGGACGGCGAGATCGTGCTGGCCGCGCTGCGTACCGGCAACATCGTGCTGCTGGTGCAGCCGCCGCGCGGCTTCGGGGCCAACCCGGTGGCCATCTACCACGACCCGGACCTGCCGCCGAGTCACCACTACCTGGCCGCGTACCGGTGGCTGGAGCACAGCTTCGGCGCGCACGCCGTGGTGCACGTCGGCAAGCACGGCAACCTGGAGTGGCTACCGGGCAAGACGGTCGGACTCAGCGCCGACTGCGGGCCGGACGCCGCCCTCGGCGACCTGCCGCTGATCTACCCGTTCCTGGTCAACGACCCCGGCGAGGGCACCCAGGCCAAACGCCGGGCACACGCCACCCTGATCGACCACCTGGTGCCGCCGATGGCCCGGGCGGACAGTTACGGCGACATCGCCCGGCTGGAGCAGCTGCTCGACGAGCACGCGAACATCGCCACACTGGACCCGGCCAAACTGCCGGCGATCCGGGCGCAGATCTGGACGCTGATCCAGGCCGCCCGGCTCGACCACGACCTCGGTCTGAACGACCGGCCGCACGACGCCGAGTTCGACGACTTCCTGCTGCACGTCGACGGCTGGCTCTGCGAGATCAAGGACGTGCAGATCCGTGACGGGCTGCACGTGCTCGGGTCGGCGCCGGTCGGCGCGGCCCGGGTCGACCTGGTGCTGGCGATGCTGCGGGCCCGGCAGATGTGGGCCGGGCAGGTGGCCGCGCTGCCCGGCCTGCGGGAGGCGCTGGGCCTGGACGAGTCCGGCACCGACCGTGACGACACCGACGCGGCCGAGGCGACCGCCCGGGAGCTGGTCGCGGCGATGGAGGAGCACGGCTGGCGGTCGGACGCCGTCGCCGAGGTCGCCAAGCGCGTGCTCGGCGCCGACGGACGGGCCGCGCTGGTCACCCGGATTCTGGACTTCGCGGCGACCGAGGTGGTCCCCCGGCTGGCCCGCACCACCGACGAGCTGGCCCACGTCGCGCACGCGCTGGCCGGCGGGTACGTGCCGGCCGGGCCGAGCGGGTCGCCGTTGCGTGGATTGATCAACGTGCTACCGACCGGGCGCAACTTCTACTCGGTGGACCCGAAGGCGGTGCCGAGCCGGCTGGCCTGGGAGACCGGGCAGGCGATGGCGGAGTCGCTGCTGGCCCGCTACCGGGCCGACGCCGGCGACTGGCCTCGCTCGGTGGGACTGTCGGTGTGGGGCACGTCTGCGATGCGGACCGCCGGTGACGACATCGCCGAAGTGCTGGCGCTGCTCGGCGTCCGGCCGGTGTGGGACGAGGCGTCGCGGCGGGTGACCGGCGTCACGGTGGTCCCGGCCGAGGAGCTGGGCCGGCCGCGCATCGACGTGACGGTGCGGATCTCGGGCTTCTTCCGCGACGCGTTCCCGCATGTGGTGGCCATGTTGGACGACGCGGTCCGACTGGTCGCGGCCCTCGACGAGCCCGACGAGGTGAACTTCGTCGCCGCGCACGCCCGCGCCGACCTGGCCGCCCACGGCGACACCCGGCGGGCCACCATGCGGATCTTCGGCTCCAAGCCGGGCACGTACGGTGCCGGGCTGCTGCAGCTGATCGACAGCCGCAACTGGCGCGACGACGCCGACCTGGCCGAGGTGTACGCGGTGTGGGGCGGCTACGCCTACGGCCGGGACCTCGACGGCGCGCCGGCCCGCGACCAGATGGAGTCGGCGTACCGGCGGATCGCGGTCGCGGCGAAGAACATCGACACCCGCGAACACGACATCGCCGACTCCGACGACTACTTCCAGTACCACGGCGGCATGATCGCCACCGTCCGGGCGTTGACCGGGTCGGCCCCGGCTGCCTACGTCGGCGACAGCACCCGGCCGGAGGCGGTGCGCACCCGCGCCCTGCACGAGGAGACCGCTCGCATCTTCCGGGCCCGGGTGGTGAACCCGCGCTGGCTGGCGGCGATGCGCCGGCACGGCTACAAGGGGGCGTTCGAGCTGGCCGCCACCGTCGACTACCTGTTCGGCTACGACGCCACCGCCGGGGTGGTAGCCGACTGGATGTACGACAAACTGGCCGAGACGTACGTGCTCGACGAGGTCAATCAGCGGTTCCTGACCGAGTCGAACCCGTGGGCGTTGCACGGCATCACCGAGCGGCTGCTGGAGGCGGCCGACCGCAAACTGTGGGAGTACCCCGACCCGGCGGTGCTGGACGGGCTGCGGGAGGTGTTCCTGCGGACCGAGGGCGACCTGGAGGACCGCGCCGGGTGACCGCGCATCCCGGCGGCGGCCCGGCGGCATCCCGCGTAGGGTCGAGGCATGAGTGCGGCGGCGTCGGGAAGCATCCGGTACGACGGGACCACGGTCGCCGGTGCGCAGCCGGAAAGCGTCCTGCTACCCGGCCACGATGTACCGTTGGGCCGCTACACGACGGTCCGGCGGCTGCTGCCGCAGCGACCCCGGCGGATGGTCGGTGCCTGGTGTTTCGTCGACCACTTCGGGCCCGACGACGTGGCCGGGCGGCCCGGCATGCAGATTCCGCCGCACCCGCACACCGGGCTGCAGACGGTGACCTGGCTGGTCGACGGGGAGATCCTGCACCGGGACAGCCTGGGCAGTATGCAGTCGATCGTGCCGGGGCAGCTCAACCTGATGACCGCCGGACACGGGATCGCCCACTCGGAGCAGTCGCCGCCGGCGCATCCGCCGGTGATGCACGGGCTGCAGCTGTGGGTGGCGTTGCCGGAGTCGGCCAGGCACGGGGAGCCGCGGTTCGAGCACTACGCCGCGCTGCCGCGGGTCGGTGCCGGCGACGCGGGGCTCACCGTGGTGGTCGGCGAGTACGCCGGCGTCCGGTCCCCGGCCCGGATGGCCAGCCCGATCGTCGGAGCACAGATCGACATCGGCAGCCCCGCGCCCGTCGAGCTGACGCTGCGCGACGATTTCGAGTACGCCCTGCTGGCGATGTCCGGCACGGCCCGGGTCGACGGGGTGGAGCTGGCCCAGGGTGGGCTGCTCTATCTGGGTGAGGGTCGGTCGGCGTCGACAGTGACCGCCGCCGACGGTGATGCCCGGCTGTTCCTGCTCGGCGGTGAGCCGTTCGAGGAGCCGCTCGTCATGTGGTGGAATTTCGTCGCCCGCAGCCACGAGGAGCTGGTGGCGGCCCGCGACGACTGGGCGGCCGGCCACCGGTTCGGCACGGTGACCGGTTGTGTGGACGCCCCGCTACCGGCACCGGAGATGCCGATCACCCGGATCAAGGCCCGCGACCGGCACGGTCGCACCGTCGGCTGACCGTCGCACGGCGACTCACGGGCGTCGACGTATCGAAATTCTTCGTTCACAATCTTTACTGTTAACTGTCTTTACGCTAACTTCGTCGGCAACGGCCGGCCGCCCCCACCGCCACCCACGACGTGCGGAGCGCCCCATGCAACGACGACTTCTCCTGCCCCTGCTCGCCACCGGCACCATCCTCGGCACCCTGCTGGTCGCCACGCCGGCCAGCGCCCACGGCTACGTCTCCTACCCGCCCAGCCGACAGGCGATGTGCGCGCAGGGCCGGGTCGCCAACTGCGGCCCGATCGTGTGGGAGCCGCAGAGCGTCGAAGGCCCCAAGGGGCAGCGCACCTGCCACGGCGGGGTGAGCCGGTTCGCCATTCTCGACGACGACAGCGTCAACTGGCCGGCCACCACGGTCGGCGGGGCGGTCACCTTCACCTGGACGCTGACCGCCCGGCATGCCACCAGCACCTGGGAGTACTTCGTCGGCAGCACCCGGATCGCCGTGTTCGACGACGGCGGCCGGCAGCCCAACGCCACCGTGTCGCACACCGTGCACCTCGGTGGCCGCACCGGCCGGCACAAAGTGCTGGCGATCTGGAATGTCGCCGACACCACGAACGCCTTCTACTCCTGCGTGGACGTCCAGATCGGTGGAGGTCCGGGCCCGTCGCCGACCCCACCCCCGCCGTCACCCACTCCGACGCCACCGCCGCCGACCACCGCGCCCCCGACGCCAACGCCCACCGCGTCACCCGGTCAGCCCGGTGGCACCTGGGCCGCCGGCACTGCGTACCAGGTCGGTGCCGTCGTCAGCTACGCCGGCGTCGACTACCGGTGCCGGCAGGCACACACCGCCCTCGTCGGCTGGGAACCGCCGAACGTGCCGGCACTGTGGCAACGGCTCTGACCGGTCGGTGCATGATGTACACATGTCGCAACCGCTCGGTCGACCGTTCTGGCGGTTCTGGAGCGCCGCCACCCTCGCCAACAACGGTGACGGGATCCGCCTCGCCGCCCTCCCGCTGCTGGCCCTGTCGCTGACCGGGGACCCGCTCGGGCTGGCCGTCGTCGCCACCGCGCAGACCCTGCCGTGGCTCGTCGCCGGGCTGGCCGCCGGCACGCTTGCCGACCGGGTCGCGCCGCGTACGCTGCTCGCCGCCGCCGACACGGTACGCGCCCTGCTGCTGGTGGCCCTGGTGGCGACGGTGGCCACCGGCACCGCCACCATCGCCCTCGTCGCCGTCTGCGCGTTCGGTCTCGGCGTCGGCGAGGCGGTACGGGACACCGCCGGTCAGGTGGCGGTGCCGAAACTGGTGCCGCCGGCCGCGCTGGAGCGGGCCAACGGCCGGCTCACCGCCGGCACCATCGTCGGCAACGAGTTCGTCGGCCCACCGGTCGGTGCCGCGCTGTTCGTCGTCGGCGCGGCCGTACCGTTCGCGGCCAACGGGGCCAGCCTGGCGCTCGCCGTGATGCTGGTGCTGTCGCTGCCGCTGAGCCTGGCCCGTACTCCCACGGCCACGGCTGCCGCCGCGACCGCCGCCGCGACCGCCGCCGCGACGGTCGGCCCGAGCGTCCGGGCCGGGCTGGGCTGGCTGGCCCGCCACCGGACGCTGCGCGCCCTGGCGCTGGTGGTCGCGGCGGTCGCCGCCGCCGACGCCGCCTGGTTCGCGATCTTCCTGCTGTACGCCCGGGACGTGCTCGGTGTCGGCGCGCTCGGCTACGGCCTGCTGCTGTCCGCCGGGGCAGGTGGCGGGCTGGCCGGGGCGTTCCTGGCCGACCGGCTGGTCGCCGGCCGCCGGCACCGGCTGGTGTTGGCGGTCTCCCTGGCGGTCACCGCCGGGGTGCCGGCGCTGCTCATCGCCGTACCGCAGATCTGGGTGGCGGTGATGGTGACCGTGGTGTCCAGCGGCGCGTTCGCGGTGCTGAACATCTGCGCGGCGGCACTACGGCAGCGCACCGTACCGGACGGACTGCTGGGGCGGGTGACGGCGGCGTCCAAGACGCTGATCTACGGTGCCGCCGGCGGTGGTGCACTGCTCGGTGGCGCGCTGGCCGCCGGGGTCGGGCTGGCCGCCCCGTTCGGCTTCGCCGGGCTGGTCGCCGTGGTCGCCACCGCCGGCTGGTGGCTGGCCACCCGGGGCGACGCACCACTGGTGCAGCCAGCCTGATCACCGGATCATTCTACTGCCGGCGACGTGCCCGACCCGGTTCCGGACCGACAGTCAGTTGAGGCGCACGGTGACGCCGCCGGAGAACATCGAGTCATGCAGTTCCAGAGAGACGAGGTCGACGCCCTTCGGCACGTCGAAGGCGACGATGGCGGTCACCTGGTTCCCGGGGTTGATCTCGGTCAGGAAGGACTCGGCATCCTGGTTGACCGCGAGCCCGGCGGAAGTGTCCGCCTCGAACCGCCGGCCGTCCTTGTCGAAGGCGCGCTGGCTACCGTCGTGGAAGGTCCGGGCCTCGTCGCCGATATTGGTGACAAGCATTGTCACCAGGCAGTACTGTCCCTGCGCGGTCTCGGTGAAGAACCCGCTACCGACCTTGGACTTGCCGCATTCGATCTTGTTGACAACGAACTCGAACTTGCCATCGCGGACCGGGTCGCCGATCCCCGGCTCCGCTGCCGGAGCAGGAGGGGGCGCTTCCTCGGCAGGGGCGTCAGGCTCGCCGCCGTCCGCAGGCGCGACTGCCGTATCGGTCCCGTCCTGAGACACCTCACCCTCGGCAGCCGACTCCACCTGTTGCTCGGTCCCGCTGCGGGCAGTCGACGTCGTCTCGTCGGTGGACCCGTTGAACGCGCCGATGAGCGCGCCGCCACCGCAGCAGAACAGGACGACCACGGCAGCGATGATCCCGACGATCCCGAGCGGCGTCAGTTTGCCCCGGCCCGGTGGCACCGGCTGCACGGGAACGCCGTACGGGGGTGCGGTCCCGGGGTGGTGGGCCCCCGGCGGGTAGCCACCAGGCGGCAGGGGAACAGGCGGGTACGGCCCCGGGTTCGGGTTGCCGTATCCACCAGGCGGGTTCGAAGGCGGGTAAGTCACCGGCTCACTATCGGTGATCGGCGATGACGCTCGCATGGGCCGGCCGGCTCCAACAAGATCCACTATCGCTCGCTGAATGCCCTCCCACCAGCGCAGACGCGGCGACGGGTAGGCGGGATCAGCCACCCTGACGGCGAAACGCCCACTACCCAAACGGCTATGATGCACACGATCTGTTGACCGACCGGTGCCGCAGGCGCGACGGTGCGATAACGGTATGTGCGCCACCCTTGCGGCCATGTCAGCAGCAGGTCCTCCGCCGAAGCGGCAGTTCCGGGGCTTCTGGCTGGCCACGGTCGCCAACCTGGACTGGCCGAGCCGGCCCGGACTGGCGCCGGACGCCCAGCAGGCGGAGCTGCGCGACTGGCTCGACCTGGCCCGGCGGCTACGCTGCAACGCCGTCGTCGTGCAGATGCGTCCGAGCGCCGACGCGCTCTGGCCGTCGCCGTACGAGCCGTGGTCCGCGGTGCTCACCGGGCAGCAGGGCGGCCACCCCGGCTACGACCCGCTGGGCGTGCTCGTCGCCGAGGCGCACGCCCGCAACCTGGAACTGCACGCCTGGTGCAACCCGTACCGGGTCGCCAACCACGCCGACCCGACGCGGCTGGTCGCCGACCACCCGGCCCGCCGCCACCCGGAATGGGTCATCACGTACGCCGGCCGGCTCTACTTCGACCCGGGCCAGCCGGCGGTGCGGTCCTTCGTCCAGGACGCGATGATCGACGCGGTCGCCCGCTACGACATCGACGCGCTGCACTGGGACGACTACTTCTACCCGTACCCGGTCGACGGACAGACCTTCGCCGACCAGGCCAGCTTCGCCGCGTACGGGGCCGGCTTCGACAGCCTCGCCGCGTGGCGCCGGCACAACGTCGACCTGCTCGTCGCGCAGACGAGCGACCGGCTGCGGGCGGTCAAGCCGTGGGTGCGCTTCGGTATCAGCCCGTTCGGCATCTGGCGCAACGCCGCCACCGACCCGCTCGGTTCGCGGACGAACGGGTTGCAGTCCTACGACGCGATCCACGCCGACAGCCGCCGCTGGGTGCGGGAACAGTGGATCGACTACATCGCGCCGCAGCTGTACTGGCACCTCGGCCACCCGGCCGCCGACTACGCCGAGCTGGTCCGCTGGTGGTCGGCGACGGTCTCGGGTACCAGTGTGGAGTTGCTCGTCGGGCAGTCGACCTACCGGGTCGGCGTCGCCGGGCAGGACCCGGCCTGGCAGGACCCGGCCGAGCTGAGCCGGCACCTGACGCTGCACCACAGCTACCCGCAGGTCCACGGCGACCTGCAGTTCAGCGGCAAGGACGTGCGCGCCGACCGGCTCGGCGGGGTCAGCCGGCTGGTCGCCGACCACTACGCCCGGCCCGCGCTGGTGCCGGTCGCGGCCGGGCGCGGCGGCGTACCGGCCCCGGGCAGCACACCGCCGCCGCCGGCGATCACCGCCGCGACCCGCACCCCGACCGGGGTAAGGCTGGGCTGGCTCGCCGCCACCGGCGCCGCCGTCCCGACGGCGTACGCGCTCTACCGCTGCCCCGGCACCGACGCGGCCGACCCGACCGCGTTCGACGACGCCCGCCACCTGCTGGCGACGGTACGGTCCACCGGCACTGGTGGCTCCTTCACCGACGCGACGGCGGCGCCCGGATCGGCGTACACCTATCTGGTCACCGCACTGGACCGCCAGCACCGGGAGAGCCCGGCGGGGCCGGCGCGGGTGCTGGCCGCCGGCAGCGACGCGTTCAGTGTGATCGTCGACAACCGCACGCCGCACGGGTTCACCGCCAGCGCCGCCTGGGGCACGTCGAGCTGGTCGGCCGGACGGTACGGCACCGACTACCGGTTCACCAGCCCGCAGCCGGTCAGCGACCCGGCCTGGTTCACCGTCACCGTGCCGGCGGCCGGCAGCTACCGGGTCGACGTGTGGCATCCGGCGGCGTCGGGCTACCACCCGGCCGCGCCGCACCTGGTGCAGACCACCACCGGGCTGGTCAGCCGGCCGGTGGATCAACGCACCGGCGGCGGCCGGTGGCGGGAGCTGGGTGTCTTCGCGCTGGCGGCGGGGCGGCGGCCGGTGGTCGGGGTGAGCCGGTGGGCACCGGCCGGCGGCCACATCGTCGCCGACGCGGTACGCCTGACCCGGGTCGGCTGACACGGGGTCCTACACTGCCCGCCGTAGCATGGCAGGCATCCACGAGGCCCACGGTCTCGTGGCGCAGATGAGTGTGGACGACGTCCACGGGGCCGGTCGCTTGTCCGGCCGGCTGACCGAGGCGGACCTGCTCGCGCAGCGGTCAGGTCCGCGCGGCGGCGAGGAACTCGTGGGCACCGCGTAGCCGGGTGGTCAGCCGGGCACGGGTCCGGGCGCAGTCCAGCCGCAGCTCGGCCGGTCCGGGGACGCCGCTGGCGGCACGTCGGCCGGTGGGCAACGCCGTGGGGTCGAGGCCGTCTCGGCGGGCGATGAGCACCCCCAGGCGATGCCGGCTGATCGCGTCCGGACCGGCGACGTGGTGGATCCCGGAGTACGGCGACCCGGCGAGTTCGCGCAGCGCAGCGGCGAGGTCGGCGACGTGCACCGGGCACCGCACGTCGTCGGTGAACAGCACACCGGTGCCGACGCCGGCAGCCAGAGCGTGCACGTGTCGCTCGTGGACGGACTCGCCGTACCCGATGATCAGTGACGTCCGGGCAATGACGGCGTCGGGGGTGATCGCCGCGACCGCCGTCTCAGCCGCGGCCTTGGCCGCACCGTACGGCGTCGTCGGGTCCGGTGGGCACGTCTCGTCGTAGGCGACCGCCGCACCGGCGAAGACCGCGTCGCTGGAGACGTGGACGAGCCGGGCCGCCACCGCCGCAGCGGCGAGGGCGACATGAGCACCGCCGTCGGCAGTGCTCGCCCAGTCGCTCTGGCGGTAGGCGGCGTTGACGATCACGTCGGGCCGGGCCATGGCGGCGACACGGGCGACATCGTCACGGATGCGGATGTCGAGCACGTGCCAGTCGACTCCGGCACCGAGATCAGCGCTGGGCGGACGGCGGTGGAAGGTCGCGGCCACCAGGTGCCCGGCGCGCCGCGTCTGACGAACGATCTCCCTGCCAAGGAGCCCACTGCCACCCACCACGAGAAGCCTCACCCGACCACGGTAGGCCCGGCGGTCCGCCTGCGCGTCGCGCGCTACGTCGGCCGGTCGAGGCCGGCGCGGACCCGGCCGGTCTCGTACGCCCAGATCGCGACCTCGACCCGGTTGCGGACGCCGAGCTTGGTCATCAGGGCGGCGAGGTGGCTCTTGACCGTGCTGAGGCTGATGTAAAGCTCGCCGGCGATCTCGGTGTTGGTGCGGCCACGGGCGACGGCAACGAGCACCTGCTCCTCGCGGTCGGTCAACGGGTCGAGCGGTTGGCGGGCCGGTGCCACCGGACCGGCAGCGGCGAAGGCGCTGAGCAGCCGGGTGGTGACAGCCGGCGCGATCAGCGCGTCACCTGCGGCGGCGGCCCGGACGGCCTGGGTGAGCAGCGCCGTGCCGGCGTCCTTGAGCAGGAAGCCCCGGGCACCCGCGCGCAGCGCCGCGTAGACGTACTCGTCGAGGTCGAAGGTGGTGATGACGACCACGGCGAGCGGGTCGACGACGCCGGGGCCGGCGAGGCGACGGGTGGCTTCGACACCGTCCATATCGGGCATCCGGATGTCGAACAGGCACACGTCCGGGCGCAACCGGTGGGCGAGGTCGACCGCCCGTCTGCCGTCGGCCGCAGCGCCGACGACCTCGATGCCCGGCTGGGCGTCGAGAATCATCGTCAGCCCGGTCCGCACGATCTCCTGGTCGTCGGCGACGACCACCCGGACGGTCACGTCCCGGCCCGACCGGTCGGAGCCTGGCGGGGCAGGGCCACGGCGACGGTCCAGCCCCGGTCGCGGTCCGGTCCGGCGTCGCAGGTGCCGCCGAGCAGAGCCGCCCGCTCGGTCATGCCGACGATGCCGAAGCCGCCGGTAGCGGCGGGCCGGGCCGCGCTGGTGTCGCCGTCGTCGCTGACCCGCAGCCGTACCGCGTCGGCGTCGACGTCGACGCGGACCTCGATCCGGGTGGCGTGCCGGGCGTGCCGTCGGGCGTTGGTCACCGACTCCTGGGCCAGCCGGTAGACCGCGGTGGCGACGGTCGACGGGACGTCGTCGACGTCGCCGTGCAGGGTGACGTCGACGACCGGTCCGGGCTGCGCCCGACTGGCGAGTCTCGCGACGTCGCCGATGCCGGGGTTCGGGGTGAGGTCCGCCGGGGCCAGGCGTCCGGCGGGTTCGCCGTGGCGCAGGCCGCGCACCATCAGTCGCATCTCGGCCAGGGCGCGGGTCGCCTCGGCCTCGATCACGGCCAGCGCGTCGAGGGCCGCCGCCGGTCGGGTCGGTGCCACCGCGATGCCCGCCTGGGCGCGGATCGCCATCGCCGACACGTGGTGGGCCACCGTGTCGTGCAGGTCGCGGGCGAGTCGTTCGCGTTCGGCCAGCTTGGCCTGGTCGAGTTCGCGGGCCCACAGCGTGGCCCGGTACCGCAGAGCGGTGGCCACGGCCATCGCGGCGGACACCACCACCGTCCCGCCGACCAGGTCGGCGAGGTCGAGGTGGCCGACCGCCGCCGACAGGCCCATCTTGGCCAGGATGACCGCCGTTCCGGCGATGATCTGCCGGCCGGAACCCCAGCGGTACAGCGCGTACGGCAGGATCAGCAGGTAGACGCCGGTGACCAGCTCCGGTTCGTGGCCGGCCAGCAGCGCGGCCACGGCGGTGACCGGGAAGGCCACGGCGACCATCAGCAGCGGCCTGGTCCGCCGCCACCACAGCGTCGGCGCCAACACCAGGGCGACGATCAACGAGTACGCGGGCGACACCAGGTCGGTGCGCAGCAGCCCTTCGAGGGTCGCCGCGACCCAGACCGCGCCGAGCAGCAGCCAGTCCCGCCAGACCCGCGTCGGTGGGTCGGCGACGGCGGGCTCGGCCCACACCGACCGCAGCAGCGCACGCACACCGCGATCATACGCAGCGGGCGTTCACGGCGTACCGGCCAGAAGTACGACGAGCTGCCCCGTCCAACGGCGGGGACGACGCCGGCCCACGCGGCGATGACCGCTCGCCGCGCCGCCGCGACGATCGATCCATGCCAACAGCCGTACCGAATCCACGGTCGATGCCCCGGTCCACCGCCCGCACCGTCGCCGGCCGGTCCTCTCCCGCCAACTGGCTGATCCCCACCGGGCTGGTGCTGCTCGCCGTCGTACCGGTGGTCGCCGGCAGCCTGCGACTGGCCGAGCTGGTCGGTGGGCCGCCCATCGTGCCCGACGGCGACCGGGTCACCTCGGCCCCGGTGGCGCTGGTGACGCACATCGTCGGTGTCACCATCTTCAGCCTCGTCGGGGCGTTCCAGTTCGCGCCGGGTCTGCGGCGACGCCGCCGGGCCTGGCACCGGGCCGCCGGGCGAGTCCTGGTGGTCTGTGGGTTGCTCACCGCCGGGACCGGTCTGTGGCTGACCCTGTTCCTGCCGCCGGCGGCGGTCGACAGCGAGCTGCTGGTCGCCATCCGGGTGGTGGTGAGCGTGGCGATGGCGGCGTGCGTCGTGGTCGGCTTCGTCGCGGTCCGACGCCGTGACTTCGCCGCGCACCGGGCCTGGATGATCCGGGGTTACGCGATCGGGATGGGCGCGGGCACCCAGTTCTTCACCCAGCTGGCCTGGCTGGCCGTGGTCGGCCCGGTGACGGCGTCGGGCCGGACCGGCACCATGGCCGCCGGGTGGCTGATCAACGTGGTGGTGGCGGAGTGGGTGATCCGGCGGCGCGCCGCCGGCTCTCGCCGGCGGCGCGACACGGTACGGGTCAGCGGATCCGCTCGACCACGACCCGCCGGATGACGAACTTGCCCGGTTCCCGGACCTGTTCGAAGGCGGCGTCGTTGAGCAGCACGCAGCTGGCCGACGGGCTGGTCACCGTGACGGTGATGCTCCGGTCGTTGTCGAGGTTGGTCACCTTGAGCACGGTGCCGATGGGGAAGGTGCCGCTGGAGGCGGCCGGCGCGGCGTCCTCGTTGAACAGGGTGACCGTCGATCCCGCGCAGACGACCTCACCGGTTGCGGGCGCACCGGTGTCCGGCGCGGCACCGGTGCCCGTACCGCCGGTGGGTGCCGGCTGCGGCGTCGCCGGGGCCGCGACGGGGACGTCGACCTGTACGTCGGCCGTGCAGCCGGCGGCGGCCCGCCGCTGCTGGATCAGGTCGACGACGGCCTGCCGGTTGGCGATCCGGTCGGCGGACAGGGCGTCCGGGTTGGCGCGCTGGTCGGCGATGAAGCTGAGATTGTTACGCAGCGCGGTGTCCAGCCCGGCGCAGTTCTCCCCCGCGTTGCCCAGCCCGGTGCCGACCGCCAGTCCACCGCCGAGCAGGGCGGCGGCCGCCACCCCGATGAACACCTTGCGTGCCCGTCCACTTCTGACGTCCCACCCGTACATGCGTCCGCTCCTCTCGTCTCACCGCTGCGCAGGACGCAGCCCACCGACCGGTACGGGCGGCGAGGACGAGTGGATCTACCGCAGGGCTGAAGTTTTGCTTAAGAATCCTCACAGAGGCAACGGTGATGCCCAGCGGACGGCGACCTACCGGGCGGCCGGGGTCCGCACCACCAGGCGGTCCAGCAGGTCACGGCTGGCGGCGGCGACGGCGGCGACGGCCGCGTCGAACGCTTCGGCGTTGTGTGCGGCCGGCTGCCGGAACCCGGAGATCTTCCGTACGTACTGTAGGGCGGCGGCCTCGATGTCGGCGTCGGTCACGTCCGGGGTGTACGGCTCACGCAGTGTCTTGATGCTTCGGCACATGGGCTCCATCGTGCCTGACCCGGCGTCGTCACGGGAACCCGAGTTGACATCACTAGCTAGCATAAATAGCCTTATGGCTATGCAAGTTAGCATACCGCCTTGTCTCGGCGGCCGGTGTGCCTAGGGTCGGACTCACCCCGGACGCCCTGGTGGACGCCGCGATCGCCCTCATCGACGAGCACGGCCTCGACGCGCTGACGCTCAGCGCACTAGCCGGCCGGGTCGGCGTCGCCGCCCCGTCGCTCTACAAGCACGTCGGCGGCGGACTCACCGAACTGCGCACCCTCGTCGCCGTACGGGTGCTCGACGAGGTCGCCGACGAACTCACCCGGCACACCCTCGGGCTGAGCCGCGACGCCGCCGTCGCCGCGCTGATGCGCGCCAGCCGCGGCTACGTACGTCGGTATCCGGCCCGTTGGGCGGCGATGCCCGCCGACCCGCTGCGCGAGCCGGCCACGGCCGCCGCCGGCACCCGGCTGCTGGAGGTGTTCCTGGCTGTACTGCGCGGCTACGGGCTGGACCCGGCCGCAGCCGTCCACGCCACCCGCTGTCTACGGGCGACCGTACACGGCTTCGTCGCGTTGGAGGTCGCCGGCGGCTTCGGCCTGCCCGAGGACCTGGAGCAGACGTACGACCGGCTCATCGCGATGGTCGTCACCAGCATGCCGCGCGACTGATCAGGGCCCGACCGTCAGGGCCCGACCGGGGGGTGACGCGGGCCGGGTAACCGCCGGCGCGCGGCGGCGACCAGCCGGGCCGCGATCCGCGGCCGTGCCGCCCAGTGCAGATGCAGGTACGACGCGTGCACCCCGGCGGCGACGAAACCCTCCGGCGCGGCCCCCCGCCACCCCCAGGCCGGTGCCGCGCCAGCGCGCGGCGACACCTCCGTGCGGTGGAACTCGTGCCCGGTCAACCGGCTGCCGGTCGGCAGCGCCACGCTGTCGTTCAGCGCCACCGCGTCGCGGTAGCCGAGGGTCAACCGGGACGTCATCCGGGCGTCCGCCGGCAGCACCCCGCACATCGGGGCCCCGTCGAGGGTGCGGCACAGCCACAGCAGGCCGGCACACTCGGCGACGACCGGCGCTCCGGTGGCGGCGACCGCCGCCACCTGCGAGCGCAACCCGACGTTGGCGCTCAGCTCACCGGCGTACACCTCGGGGAAGCCGCCGCCGACGACGAGCGCCGCCGTGCCGACCGGCAGCTGCTCGTCACGGACCGGATCGACGGTACGCACCTCGGCCCCGGCCGCCGTCAACAGCTCCACGGTCTCCGGGTAGCCGAAGCTGAACGCCGGGCCGGCGGCGACCGCGACGACCGGTCGGCCGTCGGCCGGTCCTGGCTGCCCGCCGGCGCCCACCCCGGCACCGAGGTCGGGGGCATCGTGGACGGCAGCCGCCGGAGACCACCGTTCGACCGTCATCACGGCCGCCGTGCGCGCCACCGCCGCCACGGCGTCCAGGTCGACCGACGCGGCGACCAGCGCCGCCAACGCCTCGACCGAGGCGCGGGCCTCGGCGGTGCGTTCGACCGCCGGCACCAGACCCAGGTGCCGCGAGGGGGTGTCGACCGACGGCTGTCGACGTAGCACCCCGAGCACCGGGGTGCCGACCTCCGCGCAGGCGTCCCGCAGCACCTGTGCGTGCCGGTCGGAGCCGACCCGGTTGAGAATCACCCCGGCGATGTGGACCTGACCGAACGACCGGAAGCCGTGCACCAGGGCAGCCACCGACCGGCTCTGCCCGGCCGCGTCGACGACCAGCAGCACGGGCGCGGCCAGCAGCGCCGCGACGTGCGCGGTGGAACCGACGTCACCGGCACCCACCCGGCCGTCGTAGAGACCCATCACGCCCTCGATCACGGCCAGATCGACGCCGGCGACACCGTGCGCGAACAGCGGCGCGACCAGGTCCTCGCCGACCAGCACCGGGTCCAGGTTGCGGCCCGGCCGACCGGCGGCGAGCGCGTGGTAGCCGGGATCGATGTAGTCCGGGCCGACCTTGAACCCGGCGACCCGGACCCCACGTTCGGCGAAGGCGGCGAGCAGGCCGGTGGCCACCGTGGTCTTGCCGTGGCCGGAGCCGGGTGCGGCGATCACCACCCGGGGTACGGCTACCACTCGATGCCCTGCTGACCCTTGCGTCCGGCATCCATCGGATGCTTGACCTTGGTCATCTCGGTCACCAGGTCGGCGAGGTCGATCAGCTCCGGCGCGGCGTCGCGGCCGGTGATCACCACATGCTGGCTGCCCGGCCGGTCGCGTAGCACCGACACCACCTCGGCGACGTCGATCCAGCCCCACTTGATCGGGTAGGTGAACTCGTCCAGCACGTAGAACCGGTACGCCTCGGCGGCCAGGTCCCGACGGATCTGCGCCCAACCTTCGGCGGCCTCGGCGGCGTGGTCGCGTTCGGTGCCGGGGCGCTGGATCCAGGACCAGCCCTCCCCCATCTTGTGCCAGGTCACCGGCGCCCCTCGGCCCGACTCACCGAGGGTACGTAGGGCCGCCTCCTCACCCACCTTCCACTTCGGAGACTTGACGAACTGGTAGACGACCACCGGCCAGCCGGTCGACCAGGCCCGCAGCGCCATCCCGAACGCCGCCGTCGACTTGCCCTTACCGGAGCCGGTGTGCACCGCGAGCACCGGCTGGCGACGCCGGGCCCGGGTGGTCAGCCCATCGTCGGGAACGTGTTCCGGTCTTCCCTGTGGCATCAGGCCGCCCTCAGCCGGTCGTGGACATCCGGACCCGACGCCGCCAACGCGGCCAGCGGCAGCCACTGCGCGGTGAAGCCGGCCGCGAGCCGGCGGGCCAGACCGAGCCGCACCGGGCCGGCCTCGCAGTCGAGCACCACCATCGGCGTACCGGCGAGCACCGGTGCCAGCGTCGTCGGGTCCGGTCCGGCGGTCGCCCGCCCGTCGGTGACCAGCAGGACCAGCGGCCGACGGCGCGGGTCCCGGCGGTGCTCGGCGGCGACGGTGGCCGCGGCGACGCGCAGCCCGGCGGCGATCGGGGTACGGCCACCGGTGCGCAGCTGCGCCAGCTTGGCGACGGCCACCTCGTGGCTGCTGGTCGGCGGCAGCACCACGTCGGCGGCGGCACCCCGAAAGGTGATCATCCCGATCCGGTCCCGCCGGTGGTAGGCGTCGCGCAGCAGCGACAGCACGGCGGTCTTGACCACCGTCATTCGCTGCCGGGCCGCCATCGACCCGGAGGCGTCGACCACGAACAGGATCAGGTTCGCCTCCTGGCCGACGTAGCGGGCCTGGCGCAGGTCGGCGGGGGTGATCCGGCGGGCACCCCGGGACGCGGCGGCGCGCACCGTTGCCGGTAGATGCACCGTCGACGGCCGTCCGGTCGGCGACCCGGCGCCGACTACCCGGCCCCGGTCGGCGTGGGCCGCCGAACGTCGGCCGGGCGTCGCGCCCGCACCGAGCCCGGGGAGCCGCAGTGTCCGGGGCCGGTACGCGGGCCCGGCCGCCGCCGGAGCCGGACCGCCCGGCGGTACGCCGTCCGGCTGCTCGGCACCGACCGCCGGACCGTCGGCGTCTGCCGTAGCTGGCTCAGGATGCCGGCCGGCGTCCGAGTCGGGCGCGCCGGGTGGCGGCCCACCGTCCGAGTCGGGCGGGCCGGGTGGCGGCCCACCGTCCGGTAGTGGCGGACCCGGCGGCGGAGGAGGATCGGGATCGTCGCCGCACTCGTCACGCAGCACCTCGTCGAGGCGCTGCTCGTCGGCGCCGGGCGGGTCGAGCGGGTCACGGCGCCGCCGGTGCGGCAGCGCCAGCCGGGCTGCCTCGGCGACCTCGGCGGCGGTGACCGCCGGTTGGCCCCGCCAGGCGGCCAGCGCGACGGCGGCGCGGGCCATCACGATGTCGGCCCGCATACCGTCCACCTGGTACGCCAGGCAGATCCGGGCGATCCGGTCGATCTCGGCATCGGGCAGCGTGACCGCAGGCAGGGCCGCCCGCGCATCGCGTACCCGCAGTGCGAGCTGGTTGTCGGCGGACTGCCAGCGGTCCGCGAACGCCACCGGGTCGGTCTCGTACGCGAGCCGACGGCGCACCACCTCGGCCCGGTCCGCCACCAGGGTCGGTGCGGCCACCGACACCATCAGCCCGAAGCGGTCCAGCAACTGTGGACGCGGCTCGCCCTCCTCCGGGTTCATCGTGCCGACCAGCAGGAACCGGGCGGCGTGGCTGACCGACACCCCGTCGCGTTCGACGTGGGCCCGGCCCATCGCCGCCGCGTCCAGCAGCAGGTCCACCAGATGGTCCGGCAACAGGTTGACCTCGTCGACGTAGAGCAGGCCCCGGTGCGCGGCGGCGAGCAGCCCCGGCTCGTACGCCTTCACGCCGGCGCTGAGCACCCGCTGGATGTCGAGGGTGCCGACCACCCGGTCCTCAGTGGCGCCGACCGGCAACTCGACCAGTGCGGCCGGGCCGCCACGCGCGGTCACCGGCGCGGTGTGCGGCCCGTCCGGGCAGGCCGGGTCCGGGGCCGCCGGGTCGCAGGCGAACCGGCAGCCGAGCACCCGGTCGACCTCCGGTAGCAGCCCGGCCAGCGCGCGGACGACCGTCGACTTTGCGGTGCCCTTCTCACCCCGGATGAGCACTCCGCCGATGCCGGGGTGCACCGCGGCGAGCAGCAGGGCCTGCCGCAGGTCGGGCAGGCCGACGACGGCGGTGAACGGGTACGGCGTCATGGCAGGGGCCGACAGGTGTGCATGGTGAATCCCTCCCGCGGGTGTCCACGCCCGCGTACCGGTGGACCAGCGAGCGGCCGGAGTCTCCTGGCTGCCGGATCGACGTCGCGTCCCGAGCCTTCCCGCCATCGGGGCAGTGGCTGTCTCAGGGGGACGCGACTCACCGGTCACAGTGGCGGGACCGCCCCGGATTCGCACCGGGTTCCTCCGCGCACCGCTCGTGCCGGTCATGCTCCCCCACCCGCGGTCCACCGTCAATGTGGCGCCGGTCCCGTTGCCGGCCACGGCCACAGCCATTGCCCGGCCGGTCACGACGGCGGTACGCTGCGCATGCCACGGTGTTCGGGAAGCCGGTGTGAGTCCGGCGTGGTCCTCGCCACTGTGACCGGGAAGTGTCCGATCCACCATGCCACTGGGCCGACGACGGTCCGGGAAGGCGGGACGGCTGCGACGATCCGGGAGCCAGGAGACCGGCCGTGGCACGCACCGCATCGCCACGAGGCATGGACGAGGGGATTTCCTGGCATGACTGCACCTTCTGTCGGCGGAGAGGTCACCACCACCGCCATCCGCGTACCGCTCGCCGGTTGGTTGCTGGCCGCCGTCGCGGCGGTCGTCATCTACCTGGTCGCGCAGGACAACGGGCTGGTGCTGGCCGGTGCCGCCGAGTTCATGCACGAGTTCACCCACGACGGCCGGCACGCCCTCGGCGTACCGTGCCACTGAGCGGCGGCCAAGCTCCGATGACTACCTACCCGTTCCGCGCGGTGCTGGGCCGCGGACTGCTCGCCGGTACGGCCGCCGGCGCGGCAGGTGCGGTGGCGGCCCTGCTGATCGTCGAACCGCAGATCGAGTCGGCGCTGGTCGTCGAGGAGGCCCGCGCTGCGACCGGGACGGCCGGACACAGCCACGACGAGGAGTTGGTCGGTCGGGCCATGCAGGTCCTCGGCGGGCTGGTCGCCACCGTCGCGGTGGCGCTGTGCCTGGCGTTGATCGTCGCCGTGGTCCTCGCGGCGACCCGGCACCTGCTGCCCGGCCGCGACGACTTCCGACGCGTGGGGCTGCTCGCCGGGCTCGGCTTCGTCGTGGTGGCGCTGCTACCGGCGATCCACTTCCCGGCCAACCCGCCGGGCGTCGGCGACCCGGACACCGTCAACCAGCGCACCGGGCAGTATCTGTCGTTCATCATCGCCGCAGCCGCCGTCACCTGGCTGGCGCTGCTGACCCACCGGCGGCTGACCGGCTGGGCGCGGCCGGCTCCCTACCGGACGGTGGTCGCGGCGGCGCTGGCCGTCGTCGGGTACGCCCTGCTGCTGGCGCTCTGGCCGGCCACCGGGGTCGACGTGCCCGCCGATATCCCGGCGGCGCTGCTCTGGGAGTTCCGGCTCGCCTCGCTGGCGCAGCTCGCCACGATGTGGACGGTTTTCGGGGTGGTGTTCGGACTGCTCCTCACCCCGGCCCGGACCGGTGACCGGCGGCCCACGCTCGCCAACGTCGCGTGACGGCGGAGCTTGGCCCGGCGGGACCGGCACCCGGGCACCCCGCCCGGGTGACCGTCTGCCGGGGCTGCTGCTGCGGCACCCGCCGCAAACACCCGGACGTCGACCACGACCGGCAGCTCGACCTACTGCGCGCGGCCGCGCCGGTACGGGTGTCCGACTGCCTCAACGCCTGTGACCGGTCCAACGTGGTGGTGGTGCAGCCAGCGGTGTTGGCCCGCCGACTGGGTGCCCGCCCGGTGTGGCTCGGCGGGGTGCTCGACGAGACGGCACTGTCGAGCGTCGTCGACTGGATCGCCGCCGGCGGGCCGGGCCTGGCCGCACCGCCGGACCGGCTCGCCGGGCTGCGCTTCGCCGCCCCCCGCTGGGGAAAGTCCGCCCCGACGTCCTGACCGCGTAGTGCCGTCGCTTGCCGGCCACCGCGTTCCGGCGGCCGACAAGCGACGCCCCCGAACGCGCGCCTGCCCGGATCACGGTCACCCATTGGCGCACGTTCGACAAGGTACGGCGCGAACCGATTGCACAATCGTGCAACCGTCCGGTGCCGTGGCTTCTCCCCTACGGCGTTGTTACTGTGCTGAGCTGACGGCTGTGACACGGGGAACGGGGAGCATCAGGACGCACGGCCCGACTGCGGTTGCACCACTGACCCGGTGGGGCGCCTCACCCGATGCCGATCTGGTCTACCGGGCGCTGACCATGCTCGGTGCCCGCAGCAGCGGTCAGTTCGCCCACGAGCTGGGGCTGACCCGCAAACGCGTCAAGGTCGCACTCGACGAACTGAACGGCCTGACGGCGGCCGTGCCGACCGCCGCCGGCTGGCGGCCGTTGCCAGCCGGTCCGGTCATCGCGCGGCTTCGCCGGCCAGCGCAGCCGGTACGGCGACAGGACGTCTGGCGCCAGCATTTCCGTACCGCGCACGGCATCGACCTGCCCGGCCCGGACGATCCGGCGGTACGCAGCCTGGGCAGCCGGGCCGCCGCCCGCGACCGGGTGCGGCGGCTGGTCGCCGCCGAACGGCACGAACATCTGGCCATCAACACCGAAGTGATCAGCGCGGCGGCCTCAGCGGCGGCGATTCCACTGGACCGCAGCCAGCTGGAAAGCTGCCCGTGCCGAGTCCGGGCTGCGCCAACTGTGTGGCGTTCCCCGAGTAACAGTGACCGCCGGGACCGAACGGGCAGGCGGAACAGGTCCGGCTGCGGCAGCGTGCCACAGCCGGACCGGGGACGATCAGCGACCGGCGGTGCCGTAGTACGCGGTGCGCATGATCTGCTGCATGTCGTTGAGCATCGGCATCCGCAGGTTGGCCGGTGCGCACTGCGGCCATGCCGATCACCTCGTTCGGTCGGCACCGGCGGCACCCCGCCGCCGGTGCGCGACCTCATCGTCACCCGGTACGGTGATCGGTCGCTGCCGCCGTACGTGCCCGATCGCCGGGACCTAGGTCAGCCGACGATCGATCCACTGTGGCCGCTTGACTCTTCCGGTCAGCTTGTGGAGCGCGCCGCCGCCAACTCCCGGGCCTTGGCCGGCCAGGTCGGCAGGCTGGCAGTGGCCCGTACCCCGGCGGCGCGGACCGCCGCGCGCAGCGCCGCCTCGTCGGTCGCACCCAACTGCTCGTACGTGCGGATCCCGGCGGACTGCAGGGCGGCGGCCATCTTCGGCCCGATGCCCTCGATGCGCCGGAAGTCGTCCGCCGGCCCAGCCTCGGGGGCGGCGGGCGACTCAGCGGTAGACGGCTCGACGGCGGCGGGCGGGTCGACGGCGGGCGGGTCGACGGCGGGCGGGTCGACGGCGGGCGGGTCGACGGCGGGCGGGTCGACGGCGGGCGGGTCGACGGCGGGCGGGTCGACGGCGGGCGGGTCGACGGCGGGCGGGTCGACGGCGGGCGGGTCGACGGCGGGCGGGTCGACGGCGGGCGGGTCGACGGCGGGCGGGTCGACGGCGGGCGGGTCGACGGCGGGCGGGTCGACGGCGGGCGGGTCGACGGCGGGCGGGTCGACGGCGGGCGGGTCGACGGCGGGCGGGTCGACGGCGGGCGGGTCGACGGCCGGCACCTGCTCAGGGCTGGCCGCATCGGCGGTAGTGGCCGGCTCGACACTGGCCGGCTCAACACTGACCGGCTCGGCCGTGGCAACCGCGTCGGGCTCGGCGGGAGCCTCGGTGGCGGGCTCGGTCTTGACCGGGTCGGCCGGCGATGCGGGTTCCGGACGGGCCGGGTCGGCCGGCGACGGCTCCTCCGAGGTGGTGGTCGGCGGCTCGACGGCGGCAGCCGCCTCAGGCTTCACCGGGGCGTCCTTGCCGACGGCGGACCGGCGGCTCATCACGAGCCACCCCGCGACTGCACCGAGCAACACCACGACCAGCAGAATCAGTATGTTTCCGAGGGACCAGTCCACGGCAAACCTCCAGCACCAAAAGTCAGAATCGCGAAAGGGTCTCGTTGTGGCCTTGTCGCTGTCAACCTACGGGCAGTCGCAAGGCGCTTCGAGGGCAGGTCGGTCCCGCTACTCTTCGCCAACCACAGTGGGACGGTGCGTGCCACCGAAGAACGGGGAGCGCACTCCCCGCGGGTGCAGTTCAGCCGGGTCCACGTCACCTGACTCGACCCGCCCGGTGACCGCGCGTACCAACGTCGGCCGGTCCCATCCACGCGCCGCCCGCAGCGGTGCCAGTGTGGTGCCCGCCGACAGCGCCACCACCAGGTCCGCCGCCGGGGCGGTCAGCCACGGCGCCATGCCGAGGCCGTCGGCCAGGTGGACACCGTGGACGGCGAGCTCGACGACCCGGGTGGCCTGGAAGTCGGTCAACGTCATCAGGTCACCGTGCCGGGTGACGACCATTCGGTCCGGCGGCTGCGCGGTGACCCGGGCGGCGGCGGTCGCTGCCCGCGCCGCCAGTTCGTCGACAGCGGCGGTGACCGTCCGGGCCGCCGCCCACCGCTGAGCGTCGGCGATCCGCCCGCCGTCCGCGTCGGGACGGAACCGGGCGTCGGGCGCGTAGTAGCCGACCGCGTCCACCGGACCGTCCGGACCGGCGGCGGGTGCGCCGTCGTCGAGCATCTCGACGGTACGGGACAGCGCGATCACGGTGTGTGCAAGCAGTTCCTTGACCGTCCACGGGGCGCATCGGGTCGGGCGGTCGAAGTCCGCCTCCGGTACGGCCCGTAGCGCGTCGACCGCCGCCCGGCTCTCCGCAGCGTAGGCGATGGCCACCTCGTCGGACCGCCAGATCCGCTGCACGACACGGAACCGTTCGGCCACCACCATCGTCCGGTCGTCGACGGTGAACGTCTCGTCACCGAGAGCAGCCCGCATCGGCGTCGAGTGCCAGAAGTCGACGTGGGCGCGGCGCCACCCGGCAACGTCAACGAACCCTTCGCCTTCGTCGACGGCGTGGGCGAGGTCCACCTCCGCCAGTGAAACCACCCGTACCCCGGTGGTTTCCAGTACCGCGCAGGGCCGGTCCGCCGAATCCACCAGAACCGACCGGGCCCCCACGACCGGCAGCGGCTCGTTGTCGTGCTCGTACTCGCCCAGCAGCCCGGACGTGGCCGTCTTCTCGCCGGTGAGGATCGCCGCGACCAGCCGGTCGCGCAGCGGACCGGGAAAAGCGAACTCGGCCTTCGGTTCATGGTCGACGCGGTGCGGCACGTCCTGCCCGGCATCACGGTCCGCCTCGGTCGCCACAGCCGCAGTGTACTGGCTGCGGTGCCGCCTGGTCCCGTCCACGATCGTGTGCTGCCCGCCAACGACCGTCGCGCAATTGACGTGACTGGCCACGACCAGGTAGGCCACGATGGGCCGGTGACGACGTCAGATCGGCGCGCCGTGGCGCTGCACCCGATGACCCAGGCCGAGTACGACGTACGCATTCCCGCGCTGGTGGCGGGCTATGCCGACAACCTGCTGCGGTCCGGGCGCGCCACCACCGCGACGGCGCTGACCGAGTCCCGCCGCCAGCACGCCGAGTTACTGCCCGACGGGCTGGCCACCGAGCGGATGCTGTTCCTGGTGGCGCGGCCGGCGGATGTCGACGACGCGCGCCCGGTCGGCTGGATCTGGATCGGGCTACCGGACTCCGCCGAATCGGACCGGCCGGCCTGGATCTACAACATCGAGGTGGACGCCGCCCAGCGCGGCAACGGGTACGGGCGTGCCATCCTGGCCGCTGTCGAGCCGGTGCTGGCCACACGCGGAGTCACCCTGCTCGGGTTGAACGTCTTCGGGGACAACCTGGTGGCCCGTCGGCTGTACGAGTCGACCGGATTCACCGTCACCGCCCAGCAGATGGTCAAGCCGATCGGTATCGTGCCACAGGAGTCGGTATAGCGAAACCGGCGTACCGCTGCGGGAAATCGATGCCGGACTTAACGAGATTCGGCGGGTGGCGGGCGGCCCACCCGAAACTGCAGACCACCCCACCACAGCCCAGCTGGAGGCGTGGATCGAGCTGGCCGAGCTGCGTGCGTCCACCCTGCCAGCCCGCTGACCGGAGACTGACATCATGCTTCTGAACGGGCAGCCCGTCGATCTGGATCATCTGAAGATCCTGGGTCTCACCAACTACGGTCACTTCACGTCGATGCGAGTGGACGCCGGCCGGGTACGCGGACTCGCGCTTCACCTCGATCGGCTGACAAGGGACTGCCGTGCACTCTTCGGCGCGGAACTCGATCAGCACAAGGTGCGCAGCTATGTCCGTCACGTGGTGGGTTCCGCCGAGTCGACCGTCGCCAGGGTAACGGTGTTCGACCCAGATCTCGACCTGGGGCATCCCGCCAGCGCATCAAGCCCGCAGGTGCTCGTCACGGCGCGAGCGGTGTCGTCGGTCCCACCACAACCGCTGGTGCTCACCACTCGCTGCTACGAGCGGGACGTACCGGGTGTCAAGCACCTCGGCCTGTTCGCGACGGTGTTCCATCGCCGACAGGCCCAACTCGCTGGCTTCGATGACGTGCTGTTCGTAGACAGGGAGGGTTTCATCTCCGAAGGGGCGACCTGGAACGTCGGCCTGATCGAAGGGGACGACATCGTGTGGCCGCAGGCACCGGTGTTGCCGGGAGTCGCGATGGCGTTGATCCGTCAAGAGCGCCCAGGGCATGAGCGCCGCGTCAACGTGGCGGAGCTGGACCGCTACACCGCAGCGTTCGCCACCAACGCCACGGTTGGAGTCCGGGCTGTCACCGCGATCGACGCCATCCGATGGTCCGGCATGACGCCGCTGGTCGAGCAGATCCGCAAGGACTACAGTGCCATCCCCGGCGAGCCGCTCTGATGCGCTGCAGGTAGGTACATACACCTGGCCCCGGGGCAGTTCTGCGCACCCCGCTACCGGAAGGGATCCTTCCCGTTGCGGGAACCATCCCCTGCCTCCCCTCTTGACATCTCCTCGTTGATGTAGTCCCCGACCGGGTCAGGAATTCGCGTCGAAACGCTCCGAAGTCTCGATGATCAACGGACAGAACAACAGCCCGAGCCCGGGATGAGCGTTGCCAGGCGGCGCTGAGCCATGATCCTGCCGCTGGCACCGCACTGTGACCCGGGTAACACCCTGTCATGCCGAGTCGGGGTGTCTCGTCTGTGGTGGTGAGGACAACGAGTGGAGACCACCCCATGACGATCCGTACCGAACGGCGGCGGTAGTCGGCCATGCCGCCCACCGACATCTACGACGAACTGCGTCCATGGGCGTTCACCATCGCCTACCGGATGCTCGGCAGCGTCAGCGAGGCCGAGGACGTCACCCAGGAGACGTTCCTGCGGATGCACCAGAGTGCGCGGCAAGGCGAGGAGATCAGCTCACCCCGGGCGTACGCCGCCACGCTGGCCACCCGGCTGGCCATCGACCAGCTCCGCTCGGCCCGGTCCCGCAGGGAACGCTACGTCGGCGAGTGGCTGCCCGAGCCGCTGGTCACCGACCCCACACCGGCCGAGCAGGCGGAGATCGCCGATTCGCTGTCGCTGGCCTTTCTCGTCCTGCTGGAGAGCCTGTCAGCGCAGCAGCGCGCCGCGTTCCTGCTGCGCGAAGTCTTCGACTACCCGTACCCGCAGGTGGCCGAGATCGTCGGTGCTGACGTGGACGGTACCCGGCATCTGGTCGCCCGGGCGCGCGACAGGATTCGCGCACGCCGACCCCGCTACCACACCACCCGGCAGCAACGCGACGAGCTGGCCCGGCGGTTCTTCGCCGCCGCCCAGCAGGGCGACCTGCCGGCGTTGGAGCAGTTGCTGGCGCACGACGTGGCACTGCACGGCGACGGCGGCGGCAAGGTTCCCGCGCTGCCCCGGCCGCTGCACGGGCGTACCCGGGTGGCCCGGGCCCTGGCGGCCTGGCTGCCCCGGCTGCCGGACCACGGCGTCCGGCTGCGGCCGGCCTCGGTCAACGGCCAACCCGGTGCTGCCGCCTACGACGCGCAGGACCACCTCATCGGGATCGTCGGGCTGGACATCGCTGACGACCAGGTCCGCGCGATTCACTCCATCGCCAATCCGGACAAGCTGCGGCACCTGGGCCCGGTCGGCGATTCGAACACTGTGGTACGTGCCGCTCGTCGCCGATCGAAAGGACAACCATGAATCTCGTACTGTGGATCGTCGCCGGCTGGCTGGCCGTCGTCATGGTGGTCAGCACCGGGAAGGTGCTGGTGCCCCGGGAGAAGCTGGCCTCGATGGGTCGGGCCGGGGAGTGGGTGATGGACTTCAGCCCTCGCGCGCTGTGGGCCATCACGATCCTGGAGCTGTTGGCGGCGGCAGGGCTGATCCTGCCGGCGGTGCTCGGCATCGCCCCGGTCCTGGTGCCGGTGACCGCGGTCTGCGTCGCGGTGCTGTTCACCGGTGCGGCGACCATGCGGCTACGACGCGGCGAACGCCTGACGGTCCTGCCCGACCTGGTCTATGCCGCGATGGCCGCCTTCGTCGCCTGGGGCCGGTTCGGTCCCGCGCCGTTCACCGGCTGAGTTGGTCCGACTCCGCCGGCCCAGCCGGCACGGCGGATCCGGAGAGGCTCAACCGGTCGGTACGGCGATCCGCAGGCTCAGCGCGCCGTGCAGGTCGAGCCAGACGTCGGCCGGGCCGCGTACCAGCCGCAGCAGCACCCCGGTGCAGTGCGGGCAGCGGGCGACCAGGCCAGGCGCGTCGGAGTAGACCATCAGGGCGGCCAGCGGCCCGGCCCGTCCGCACCTGGCGCAGCGGCCGATCGCGGTGGAGACGTCCACCGCGAAGATCTCGCCAAGCGGACCGGCCAGCGCGTTACCGTCCAGGTGGTGCTCGTCGGGCAGGTGCTGCTCGTCCGTCAGGTGAGGTCCGTCGGGCAGCACCGATGGCACGGGCTGGTCGGTCATGTCAACCTCCGGTAGGTCCGAATCGTTCAGTGCGGACGCGGCGGGGGTCATGCCCGAGTGCGATCAGGATGTCGGCGACCGTCTCCACGAAGCCGGTCGGCCCGCAGACGTAGCAGGCCGGTTCGAGCATCGCCGGCCAGCCGTCGGTGTTGATCCGGGAGACTCCGATCCGGCCGACCTGGCCAGGCCCGCCCTCGGGTGCCTGGCGGGTGTAGACGTAGCTGACGTCGAGACCGGCGTCGTCGCGGGCGCGGCGGCGCAACTCGTCGGCGTAGTAGACGTCGGCCGGTGCCCGCACCGAGTAGATGAGCCGGAACGGTACCCGGCTGCCGGCGGCACGCCGGGCGCGGATCATCGCCATCAGCGGCACGATGCCGGAGCCACCGGCGATCAGCAGCACCGGATCGGTCGTGTCCGGTCGCCACACGAACCAGCCGCCGACCGGTCCGCGAATCTCCACCGGGTCACCGACGGCGTACGGGCCGGCCAGGTAGCCGGAGACCTCACCGTCGGGCACCCGCTGCACGGTCAACTCGATCCGGTCGCCGTCGGCCGCGTTGGCGACCGAGTAGCTGCGCTGGGCCTGGTATCCGTCGGCGGCGGTGAGCCGCACGTCAACGTGCTGGCCGGGCAGGTGCCCGGGCCAGTCCGGCACGTCGAGCAGCAGGGTACGGGCGGTCGGTGTCTCGTCGCGGATGGCGGCGAGGTGGGCCACCCGCCAGCTCAGTCGCCCTGGTACCGCTGCTCGCGCCACGGGTCACCGTACTCGTGGTAGCCGGCGGTCTCCCAGAAGCCCGGTTCGTCGTCGGTCAGCAGCCGGATGCCGTGCACCCATTTGGCCGACTTCCACAGATACAGGTGTGGCACCAGCAGCCGGGCCGGGCCACCGTGCTCCGGGCTCAGGTCGGCGTCGTCGTAGCGGTAGGCGATCCATGCCTGCCCGTCGAGCAGGTCGGCCAGCGGAAGGTTGGTGGTGTAACCGCCGTACGAGTGGGCAAGGGCGTAGTCGGCGCTGGTGTCGATGTCGGCCAGCAGGGTGTCGAGGGAGACCCCGCGCCAGCGGGTGCCGAGCTTGGACCACTTGGTCACACAGTGCAGGTCGACGGTGACGTCCTCACTGGGCAGGTCGAGCAGTTCCGGCCAGGTCCACCGCTGCTCGGTGCCGTCCTCGGTGGTGATCACGAACTGCCAGCCGGCGACGTCGATACGCGGGGTCGGGCCGGCGGACAGCACCGGAAAGTCATCGGTCAGATACTGACCCGGCGGCAGGGTGACAGCGCCGGGAGAACGTGGACGGCCCTGGAAGCCGGGCGACACGATACCCATCGGACCGTCGTACCATCTGGTCGGACGCTCCCGCCACCGTCGGTGGGGATTGCACCCGTCCGAGGTGCCGGGCCACGACCCCCTCAGAGGTCGAACAGGTCCCGCATCGCCTCTTCCAGGCGGGCCATGCTGGCGCCGGTGACCATGCCGACCCGCTCCGCCCCGGATCTGCCGGAGATGCGGCGCATCCGGTTGACCACGACGACGCCGGACAGCGGGTCGGTCTCGGCCAGCGGCACCACGAACGGCGGCAGGCTGGTGGCACCGCGCTGGCGGACGATCGGCGCGCAGTACGGGGCTGCCCTGGGTCGCTCGTTGTGCGTGTCGCCGGACAGCACCACCACCCGGTAGCGCAGGTCGGAGCGCTCGCCGACGGTCCAGATCTCGCCGCGGTTCACGCCGCGTCAGACAGGTCGGACCAGCCGGACTCCAGCGTGTCGGCGAGTTCGTCGAAGTCGTCCAGTTCGTCGCGGACCTCCGGGTTGGCGGCCAGCCACTCCTCGTGTGCCCGGGCGGCGTCGCGGCGGGCTTCCCGGCGGGCGGCACGGTCGATCCAGTCGGAGAGTGTCATCCCGTCCCGTTCGGCAGCGGCCCGCGCCCTGGCCAGGGTCTGCGGGCTCAGCCGCAGGGTGACCATCTCTGCCATGCCGCGATGGTACGACCCGGTCGGCCGGTGTGCCGCCCCGGCCCGGCCCGGGGCGGCCGGCATGTCGCGCAATCGTGACGTTCAAGCCAGCCATTGGCGCATGCAACTGGCTCCCGAGCTGCATCGACAAGCGCTTCCTGTGGCCCAGGAAACACGGGCGGCACCGGCGGGCCCGGCTGACCCTGTGGTCCGTCGGACGGACGGCCGACTGTCAGTCGTGCAGCTGGGCGAGATGCCGCATCTTGTTCATCGCATCCAGCGCGGCGACCTTGTACGCCTCGGCGAGGGTCGGGTAGTTGAACACGGCGTCGACGAAGTAGTCGACGGTGCCGTTGCAGCCCATCACCGCCTGCCCGATGTGCACCAGCTCGGTGGCCCCGGTGCCGAAGATGTGCACGCCGAGCAGTTGCCGGCTGTCCGGGGCAACCAGCAGCTTCAGCATCCCGTACGAGTCGCCGACGATCTGCCCGCGGGCGAGCTCCCGGTAGCGGGCGACGCCCACCTCGAAGGGCACCCGGTTATCGGTGAGCTGGTCCTCGGTGCTGCCGATGAAGCTGATTTCCGGGATGGTGTAGATCCCGATCGGCTGTAGCTGCGGCATGCCACGGGCTGGCTCACCGCAGGCGTGGTGGGCAGCGAGCCGGCCCTGCTCCATCGAGGTGGAGGCCAGGGCGGGAAAGCCGATGATGTCCCCCACCGCGTAGATGTGCCCGGCCGCGGTCTGGAAGTTCTCGTTGACCTGGATCCGGCCCCGGGCGTCGGCGGTCAGGCTGGCCCGATCCAGGTCGAGGTCACCGGCTACGCCCTGGCGCCCGGCGGAGTACATCACGGTGTCGGCGGCGATCCGCTTGCCGCTCTCCAGCACCGCGACCGCGCCGCGCTGGTGGCGCTGCACCGACGCCACCTCCTCACCGAAGCGGAAGGTGACCGCAAGGTCGCGCAGGTGATACTTGAGCGCTTCGACGATCTCCAGGTCGCAGAACTCGAGCATCCGGTCCCGCCGCTCCACCACGGTGACCTCGGTGCCGAGCGCGGCGAACATCGAGGCGTACTCGATGCCGATCACCCCGGCTCCGATCACCAGCATCGACTGCGGCACCTGTTCGAGGTTGATGATGCCGTCGGAGTCGATGATGGTCCGCTCGTCGAAGTCGACGCTGGCCGGGCGGGCCGGGCGGGTGCCGGCCGCGATCACGATCTTCTCTGCGGTGACCTTGTTGCCGTGGCCGGTGGCATCGGTCACCACTACCGTGTGCGCGTCGTCGAACCGCGCCGTGCCGGTCATGATCCGTACCCGGTTGCGGGTCAACTGGCTGCGGGTCACGTCGATCTCGCGCCCGATCACGTGCTGGGTCCGGGCAGCCAGGTCACTGACCGTGATGTGATCCTTGACCCGGTAGCTCTGACCGTAGACCTCGCGCTGGTTGAGGCCGGTCAGGTAGAGGACGGCCTCGCGCAGGGTCTTGGACGGGATGGTGCCGGTGTTGATGCATACACCGCCGAGCATGTGCGCGCGCTCGACGACCATGACGCTCCGGTCGAGCTTCGCCGCGGCGATCGCCGCCTTCTGTCCACTGGGGCCGGATCCGATCACTAGCACGTCGACGTCATACACCGGCCCAGTCTGACAGGCTCGGGTTTCCAGCTGCTTACGGCCACCCCCGGCCATCCGGACGAACTGGGAAGATAGACGGGTTGCCTTCCGCAGCGAAAGGCCTACCATGGGACGATGTGCGCCATGCGAACGCGACATATATGAATATATGATGGCACGGGCATCAATGTCCGCTATGCCGTAGGCCGCTGCTTCCCTCGCCCCAGACGGGCCCCTCGCCACAGACGGATCTGAGAGGCATCACCGTGAGCCACCCGTACCGAACCCCAGCTGACCACTCTGGATTCTCCCCCTCCCGCCGCCCCCGCCGCCGGCCGGTCTGGCTGTGGATCACCGCACCGGTCGTGCTGGCCGTCCTTGTCATCGGGATCGGCGCGCTGACCAGGGGTGAGCAGTCGCAGGCGACGCCGACGCCGACAGTCGGCGAAAGCACATCGCAGACCCCACCGGCCGACACCGAAGGCTGGCAGGCATGCCAGGACCTGCGTGAGATCAGCGCGGCCGAGCTTGCCCACGACGTGAATCGGGAGATCGGCCGGCAGGCGCAGGCGTCGACCGATGCCACGCTGGCCGCTCGCGGAAAAGACCTGGTGGATGCCGCCCGGGCCGCCGCAGATCAGGAGCCGATCGAGGGCAACCTGACGATCTCGGCCGCGCAGGTCGACCTGCGCGAGGCCTGCGACCGGGCTTTCGGCCCGGCCTGACCGGCCGGTACGGTGCCGTCCGGCCGAGGGCTCAGCCGGACGGCGCCGGACGGCGCCACGTGTCGAAGGCGATGCGCACCGCCTGTTCCACCGCCGCGATGCCAGCGTCCAAGGAGCCGTGGTGGTCGGACAGCACCGCCACGAGCCAGTCGTGGTCGTCCTCGACGATCCGCCCGATGCTGTTGACCAGCCAGCGTCCGTCATGATCACCGACGGTGTCCCAGCCGTTCTTCACCCAGGTTCGGGAGCCGGCCGTGCCGGCACCGGCCGGTACCCCCCACCGCTGGCCGACGACCACCCGACCCATCAGGTCCAGCACCAGGCCCCGGTCCGCCGGTCGCAGCAGGCTCTCCTCGTCGACCAGCGCACGGAGCAGCCGGACCTGGTCGGCCGAGGTGGTGACGGTCGTTCCCCAGGCCGACCTCGGTCGGGTCTGGGTCAGGCCGAGCGCGGTGTTGACCCGGTTCAGTCCGGGGACGCCACCGATGGCGGCGAAGAGTTCACTGGCCGCCGCGTTGTCACTAGCTGTGATCATGGCCTCGACCCGGTCGCGTTGCACGGCGGTCAACGGGGTCCCGTCCCGGTCCAGTAGCAGGGCAGTGAGAATCTCCACCTTGACGATACTCGCTGTCTGGAACTGGAGCTCGTCGCCGGTACGGAACCCGGCTCCGGTGCCGCGCTCGACGACCGCGAAGCTGAACTGGCCCGGCAGCCCGGCGGCGTACCCACGTACCTGTCGGGCCGCCAGCGCAGCCCGGCGGCGCTGGTCCGCCACGACGTCCGGGGTCGGCACCGCAGAGGTCGGCACGGCCGCCACCATACCCGGCCCGCCCGCAGCCACCCGACCGCCGGCCACCGGCGAATCGGCGGCAGCCCGCCACCCGTAGCCGAGGCCGCCGGCGGCGAGCAGGCCGAGACCGAGCAGCGACCGACGGGGTGTGCCGCCACGGTAGTGGGCGCGTCGACCGGCCCGATCTACGACGCGACCACTGACCGGGCCTGTTCCGATGATCACGTGCGCTCCCACCAGATCCGGGGCCGTCTGTTCTGCCACCGGTGGTACGGGCAGCGCACGGCGGACGTTCAAATCGACGGCTCAACGGGGGGCGTGTCCGGGTGCGACCGGGTGTAACGCATAAGGTGGCGGGCATCCTCCCGATGATCGACAAGGCGGATCGACGATGGCGGACACGGCTGCGGTTGGCACGCTCGGCGTCGGCGACCATGCCTGTCTCACCTTCTCCGACCGGGAGGAGCGACTGGACCTGGTGGCGGCCTTCGTGCGTGACGGGCTGCGGGCCGGGCAGAAGGTGGTCTGCTGGACCGACTCGGTGAGCCCGGACGAGCTCACCGGTGAGCTGCACGACCGCGCGGTACGGCCTGGCTCGGCCCTGCGCCGGGGCCAGCTGCGCATCGCCTCGGCCGCCGAGTCACTGCTCGGCGGGGCACCGGCCGACGCCGGGGCGATGGTGCGGACGCTCGCGCGGGAGGCGCGGCAGGCCAGCGACGAGGGCTACGCCGGCCTGCGGGTGACCGCCGACATGTGCTGGGCGACCCGCCCGGCCGCCGCAGCCGATCAACTGGTCGAGTTCGAGACGCTGGTCGCCGACCTGTTCGCACACAGCCAGCTCTGTCTGATCTGTCAGTACGACCGGGAGCGCTTCGACGCTGTCACGCTGGCTTTCGCCGCCCGGGCCCATCCCAGGACCGTCGCGGCTCAGGTCTACCTGGAGCATCCGCTGCTGCAGATCTGCCGGCAGTACAGCCCGACCGGCCTGCGCATCGCCGGTGAGCTGGACTACCGGCACAAGGATGTGCTCGAGCTGACGCTGGCCGAGTCGGTACGGATCGACCGCCACCTGCACGTCAACTTGACCGGGCTGGACTACATCGACGGCGCCAGCGCCGGGATCATCCTGGCTGCCGCACGGGCGTTGCCGAGGTCGCGCCGGATGACGGTGTCCTGCCGACGGCTGGTCGGTACCGTGCTGTCCCTGGTCGGGGCGGATGACGTCGCTCAACTCCGGGTACAGAGGCGCCATGAGCAGCCCTGATCCGACCTCGCTCGGCATCGGGGGACGGCCGCCGGATACTGCGTCCCCGGCCGGCGCCGTCAACCAGCCGTTTGACCGGGACGGTCTGTACGGCCTGCGGGCCACGCTCAGCGCACACGCTCCCGGGCTGGACATCTCGTCCGAGCAGACCGAGCATCTGCTCATCGTCGCCGGGGAGCTCGCCACCAATGCGATACGCCACGGCGGCGGCAGCGGCCGGCTCCGGTTGTGGCGCCGCGACGATGTCCTGTACTGCCAGGTCAGCGACAACGGGCCGGGGATGCGCGACCCGCAGGTGGGGACTGTTCCACCGGACCAGGCGCGGACCGGTGGTCGGGGTATCTGGATCTGCCGGCAACTGTGCACCGAGTTGATCATCGACCGTGCCGAACCTGGGTCGGGGGCGGTGGTCACCGCGGTGATCAGCCTGGCCCGGCCGGCCGGCTCGGTGGGCGACGGTCCGGTGATACTGGTGCTGGCATCAGAAGGCCAGGACCGCGACCACGGCGAGGTAGCCGCCGAACAGCAGGGTGCCCTCGAAGCCCAGCCGGCCCCAGCCGCGGACCTGCCGGGCCAGCAGCCCACCGAGCAGCACGGTGGTCATCAGTAGCGCGGCAGAGGTGAGGAATAGTTCGTCGGGACCGGCCGCATGGTAGATCGACCCGGTGCGGTAAAAAATGTCAGCGATCACCAGGTTCAGCGCGTCGAGGCAGTTGCCACCGAGGATGGCGGCGACCGCGAGGGTCACCGCGCCGCGCCGTACCGCGGCGATCGCGGTGATCGTCTCCGGCAACGCGTTGACCAGGCCCATGAGCACCCCGCCGACGAATCCGGCCCGTAGCCCGGTCGCCTGCACCAGGCTCTCGGCGGCGAGGGCGGTCAGCCAGCCGCTGGCGGCGACGACCAGCCCGACGAGAGCGAACCGCACCCACAGCCGGCGCAGCGGACGGTCGTCGAGGAGTCCGTGGCTCTGCGGCAGATCCTGGCGGGTCTCGTTGGTGTCGACGGCTTGCCAGTAGGGCGTAACGTCGGTGGAGTGGACGATCATGACGCCGCCGAGGTAGCAGCCGACCATGATCACCGAAACCGGGTGGACCCCCACCACCGCGCCGTCCGGGGTGTAGGTAGCCAGCAGCGCCAGGGCCAGCAGCGCCAGCAGCAGGCAGCCGAAGAGCAGGTTGGACAGCGAAGCGGCAGCGTGTTCGAGGTTGACTCGCCGGTAGAACAGGTCGGCCACCGCGACTGCGGTGGTCTGCGCAGCGATACCGCCGACGGCGTTGCTGTAGGCCAGTTGCGGAGCATCGCTGACCGCCGTCACCGCGGTCATCACGATCCCGGACAGCGAGGTCGCCAGTCCGAAGAAGACCGCGCCGAAGACCGCCTCTCCCCAGCCGGTCCGGTCGGCGAGCGCGTCACCCACGGCGACGAGCCGGATCCCACCGACCACCGTCACCACCCCGGCGATCGCGAACGCGGCTATCGACCAGGTGACAGGCCAGTCCGCCGTCGCCACGAAATTCGGCATAAGACGTATTTTTTCATATTGTCCGGCCGTCACATGCAATATCACCGGACCACGTGACGACCGCCCACGACAACCGGTCACCATCGATCAGGATAAACTGAACACTACCCACAACTTCCACACTGGATGTCCGATGTGCCGACGCCGGCAGGACAAGGGTCTGTCAATCAAGAACGAGAGGAACGTACGTGGTATTCAAGAAGATGCTGGGTGCTCTGGGAATCGGCGCTCCCAGCGTCGACACGGTGCTGCAGAACCCCAACGCCCGGCCAGGCCTGGCCCTCACCGGGCAGGTGAACATCACTGGCGGCAGCCACGACGTACAGCTGGACCAGATCACCGTCAGCTTGGTCACCCGGGTGGAGGTGGAGGCCGGCGGCGAGGACCACAACGCCCTGGCTGAGTTCCACCGGTTCCCCGTGTCCGGCGGCATCCACCTGCGCGAAGGCCAGCAGTTGTCGTTGCCCTTCCAGTTCCCGGTGCCGTGGGAGACCCCGGTGACCGATCTCTACGGGCAGCGCCTGCACGGCATGACCATGGGTCTGCGGACCGAGGTCGCCATCCCGGGGGCGATCGACCGGGGCGACCTCGACGCGGTGCACATCTACCCGCTGCCGTTGCAGGAGCGGATCCTGGAGGCGTTCGCCCGGCTCGGCTTCGCCTTCAAGGGCGCCGACCTGGAGTACGGCCGGCTGCACGGCGTGCCCCAGACCCTGCCGTTCTACCAGGAGATCGAATACTACGCCGCACCCCAGTACGCCGGCGGCATCAACGAGGTCGAGCTGACCTTCGTGGCCAGCGAGTACGGCGTCGACGTCGTACTGGAGTTCGACAAGCGCGGCGGTCTTTTCCGCCCGGGACACGACTCGTACGGCCGCTACCGGGTCAGTCACGCAGACGCCGACCAGGTGGACTGGACCGCCCAGGTCGACACCTGGGTACGCCAGGCACTCTCCCAGCGCCAGTCGCTGATTGGCGGGTACGGCGCGCCCGTTGGGCATCACGGTGGGTCGGGAATGGGTGGGGTCGTCGCCGGCGCGGTCGGCGGCGCCGCGCTCGGCTTCGCTGGCGGGATGATCGCCGGCGAGGTCCTCGACTCGTTCGGCGGGGACGACGACTCGGGTGAGGAGTTCGAAGAGGAGTGACCATCCGCCGGGGGTTGGCGCCCGACCGGCGCGCCAACTCCCGGCGACCTGGCGATGCCACCAGGTCACCGCGGTGCCCGGCACACGATGGAGAGAGAACCGGCCGGCACCCCCTGATTATCCACTGCAGACATCTGATCACCGGTGGTTCGGCAATTCGACTGGGTCTTTCGACAGCTGGCGTTGCAATGCTGAGCGACACAGACGTAGGTTGTGGTCAGCCGACCGACGTACACGGCCACCCCGTTCCGAGCGGCGGCATTCGGTACGACCGGCGAGGGTGACGACTTTGCGTATCCGGGTCCTCGGTCAGGTCTGCGCCTGGCGCGACGGTGAACAACTGGATCTCGGACCAACGGCTCAACGGGCCATCCTGGGACTGCTCGCGATCGCGGCCGGACAACCAGTGCGAGCGGCAGAGATCTCGGCTGCGGTGTGGGCCGAGCGGCAGCCGCCACCGACCGCCCGGAACGTGATCCAGACCCACATCAAACACCTCCGGCGACGACTCGAGCCCCACCGGCCGCCCCGCGCTCCGAGCACGGTGCTCCCCCAGGTCGGTGACGGCTACGCGCTGCGGCTACCCGCTTCGGAGATCGACGCGGAGGTCTTCCGCCACCGGCTCGCCGCTGCGGCCGGTCTGCAGCGCAACGGCGAGCTGAGTCGTGCGGCAGACGAACTCGAACAGGCCCTCGGGCTGTGGCTCGGCCCGCCGATGGCCGACATCCCGGCGCTGGCCGAGCATCCCCGGGTCGTCGCGTTGCTCGAGGAGCGGCACACCGCCCTGGCACGGTACGGAGACATCATGATCGCCGCAGGGCGGGCCGCCGAGGCGGTGACCGCTCTGGAGGAGGCCGCCGCCGCACAGCCGCTGGACGAGGCGGCACAGGCCCGACTGATCCGGGGGTACCACGCCGCAGGTCACCGTGCCCGGGCGTTCCACGCGTACCACCGGGTGCGCCGGCACCTGACCGACGAGCTCGGCGTCGATCCCGGGCCGGAGCTGACCGCCGCACACACCGCGCTGCTGCACGACGAGGAAGTGACCGCGGCCCCAGATGCCCGACGCTCGGGCGGCGAACCCGGCCGCGCAACGCCCCAACCGGCACCGGCACAGCTGCCGGCCGACATCCCGGACTTCACCGGCCGGGTCACCGAGCTGGCCGAGCTCGACCAGTTGCTCGACGCCGCCCGGGGGTGGACCGACGACGACGCGGACCGGTCGTCAGGGGTGACCGTCGTCGCGGTGTCCGGAACCGCTGGCGTCGGCAAGACCGCACTCGCCGTCCGCTGGGCGCACCGGATCCGGCACCGGTTCCCCGACGGCCAGCTCTACGTCGATCTGCAGGGCTACGACGCCGAGCAGCCCGTCTCCCCGAACCAGGCGCTCGCCGGCTTCCTGCGGGCCCTCGGCGTCGCTGGTCCGGACCTGCCGCTGGACCTCGACGAACGGGCAGCCTGCTACCGCAGCCTGGCCGACGGACGGCGGATGCTGGTGGTGCTCGACAACGCGGCGTCGGCAGAGCAGGTCCGGCCGCTGCTGCCCGGCTCGCCGTCCTGTCTCGTCCTGGTCACCAGCCGGGACTCGCTCGCCGGGCTGGTCGCCCGGCACGGTGCCCGCCGGGTCGGCCTCGATCCGCTGCCGCTGGCCGAGGCGGTGGCGCTCATCCACCGACTGATCGGTGCCCGGGCCACCGTGGAACACACCGCCGCCGCGGTCCTCGCCGCGCACTGTGCCCGTCTCCCGCTGGCCCTGCGGGTGGCCGCGGAACTGGCGGCCACCCGCCCCACCGCGCCTCTGGTCGAGCTGGTCCGTGAACTCGCCGATCAGCACCGGCGCCTCGATCTGCTCGATGCCGGTGGCGACCGACGCACCGGCGTACGCGCGGTGTTCTCCTGGTCCTACCTGCACCTGCCGGCCGACGCCGCCCGCGCGTTCCGGCTGCTGGGGCTACATCCCGGGCCTGCTCTGGAGCCGCACGCCGCCGCTGCGATCACCGCCACCTCGGTGCCCGACGCCCGGCGGTTGCTCGAGCTGCTCGCCCGCGCCCACCTGATCGAACGTGGGCCCGGCCACCGCTACGGGATGCACGACCTGCTCCGGGCGTACGCCGTGGACCTCGCCGGCCAGCAGGATTCACCGGTCGACCGGCACCGGGCGATGACCATCCTGTTCGACCACTACCTGCACACCGCCGCAGCTGCCATGGACCTGCTCTTCCCCGCCGAGCGCCACCGGCGGCCGGCGGTGACCGGCCCGAGCGTCGCCGCGCGGCCGCTGCTCGACGCCGCTGCGGCCCGGGCCTGGCTGGAGCAGGAACGGGCCAACCTGGTCGGCGCCGTCGTGCACACCGCCGGGAACGGCTGGCCGGAACATGCCCGGCGGCTCGTGCTCACCATCTTCCGCTACCTGGAGGGCGCCGGCCACTACCCGGAAGCGGTCACCGTGCACCACCACGGTCTGCTCGCGGCCGAGATCATCGGTGACCGGGACTCGCAGGCGCACATGATGACGAACATCGCCGTGTTGTACGGGATGCAGGGGCACCGGCAGTTGGTCGCCGACCACCTGCAGCGGGCGCTGGTGCTCTACCGGCAGACCGGCGAACGCGCGGGGAAGGCCCGCGCGCTGGGTAACCTCGGCGTCTTCCATGGCCAGCAGGGCCAGTACGACCAGGCCACCGCCCATCTGAGGGAGGCGCTCGGCCTGCTCCGGGGAGCTGGTGAGGCGCACGGTGAGGCGATGGCGCTGGGCAACCTCGGCTGGATCGCCGTTTTACAGGGCCGTTACGCCGAGGCGGCCGAGCACCTGTCCGACGCGATCGCCCTGTGCCGACGGATCGGGCACCGGGTGGGGATGGCGTTCGCGCTGGACTCGCTGGGCCAGCTGCACGCCCGACTGGGCAGCTTCCGGGCCGCCGCCGACCACCACGGGCAGGCCCTGGAGATCTACCGGGACACCAGTCAGCCGATGGGTGCGGCGTCCGCGCTGGTCGGACTCGCGAACGCGCTGATGGAGGTCGGCCACGCCACCGCGGCCCGCGACCACTACCAGCAGGCGCTGTCGCTCTCCGCGCAGATCGGCGACCGGGCGCAGCAGGCCCGGGCGCACGCCGGACTGGCCCGTGCCGGGCAGCGGTTGGCCGACGCCGACCACGGTCGCACCACCCCCGACGAGGTATGGGACCACTGGTGCCACGCGCTGGCCCACTTCAGCGCGATCGGCGCTCCCGAGGCCGAGCAGATTCGGGCCCGGCTGAGCGCCGCGGACCGTGAGCGGGCCGACGCCGAGCCCGGTAGCGCCTCAGGCGCCCAGGTCGCGTTCAGCGCACCGGCACCGGGTCGCTGAGCACGGCGCCCGCCCTCCGTCGCCGGTGCAGGTACTGGGCGAGCAGCAGCCCGCCGGCTCCGACCGCGACGTCGCTGAGCACGCAGACCAACCGACTGGCCAATACCACGGTTCCGGCCAGCGGCAACGGCATCACCGACGCGAGGGCCAACGCGAGCACCGCTTCGCGCACGCCGATGCCGTCCGGCGCCACCATCACCAGCAATCCGGTGACGGTGGCCAGCGCGAACCCCGCGACGCAGATCAGGTACGACCGGCCGGCCGGTGCCCCGGCGACGACCGCCAGCAGCCACAGGTGATGGCCAGAGATGATCCACGACAGCGACTGCGCCAGGATGGACCGACGCACCCCACCGGCTGAGGCCCGGACCTGCGGCTCGGGCCGGCGCAGCACCCGGGCGGCCAGCCGGATACCGCGATCGAGCAGGTCGGGCCGGATCAGCAGGACGGCAACCGGCAGCGCGGCGGCGGCTATCCACCACATCCCGCCGCCGGCGACGGAGGGGCCGGCGGCAATTCCCACGGTGAGCCCGGTGAGCGCGACGATGCTCCAGCTGAGTACGAACACCGAGGCCAGGCGGACCGGACCGACGTCGACCGCCTTGCCCATCCGGACCAGCACCGGCAACGCGACGAAGCGCCCGGGCACGAACTTGACGAGGAAGCCGACGAAGAAGATCCGGGCCGCGGTCCAGGTGTCGACCCGGGCGCCCAGGTCGACGAAGAGCGCCCGCCAGGACAGCACCCCGAAGACCAGTCCGACGCAGTTGACCGCGAAGGCACCGCCGACGGTGAGGTAGACGGCGACCGGGTCGAGGGACCCGGCCAGCTCACGAACCGGTGCCCAGTCCTGGGTCCGCAGCACAGTGACCAGTCCGACCACCAGCAGGGCGATGAACACGACGACGAGCACCCGGTTCAACACCCGCAACCAACGACCCCACCGGCCGGACGACGTCACGGCGCTCTGCGGACGGCCCGGCACCGTAGCGCCGGCCTCGTCGACACGGGCGGTCACCGGCCCGTCTCCGGTGCCGTCGCCGACCGGGCCGGTCGGCGACGGGTCGAGCGCACCAGCCCGGCGGCGAATCCGACGGTCATCCCCGCCAGTTGGGTGGTGTGCATCAGGAAGTGCATCGCGACGAAGAACACCAGGAACCGGTTTCCCTTCCGGCGCCGGACGAAGCGGAACAGAGCCCCGTCCACCAGGACGAAGACGGTGAAGGTGGCCGCCGGCACCGCCAACAGCCAGCCGGCGACGACGGCCAGCGGCAGGGTCACGGCCGTCGCCGCGCAGCACAGCATCGCGGTCACTGCAGCGACGTCGACGCCTGAAGCGGGACGCGTGGTGTCGGGCCGGTGCCCACCGGCGCGGTGCACCCGATGTCGGTCGTCAGCAGCGAGCACGCCGACCAGCAACGCCCCGTAGCCGACCGCTCGGCGGACGTGTTCGGCCAGGAACGGCAGCAGCCGGTCGACGTCATCGTGCCGGCCCACCACGTCGGCGCTCATCCGGATCTCGTACCGGGCGGGCAGTCGGGTGCCGAACTCGATGTCCTCCGCGTCCCGCAGCCGCTCGTCGAAGCCGCCCACGTCGTCGAACGCCTGCCGCCGAATCGCGGTCAACGCGAACAACGTGGCATCCGCGACGCCGTCACGCTGCCGCCGCCAGTAGTGTTCGAACAGGGTCTTGTAGATCTCCACCGGGCCGTCGGCGGCCAGCGGCTCCGCGTCGTAGATGCCCTGCACGACCGCGCACCCGGGATGCTCCCGGAGCACCCTCAGGGCGTTGCCGACCGCGTCCGGCGCAAGCGCGATGTCGGAGTCGACGAAGAACAGCACTTCACCGACGGCCGCCGCCGCACCGGCGTTGCGTGCGGCGGACACCCCCTGGTTGGTGGGCAGGCAGATCAACCGGCAGGGCAGCCCGGCGGCGATCTCCCGGGATCCGTCGGTGCTGGCGTCGTCGACCACGATCACCTCGACCGGCTGGCAGGTCTGGCGGTACACGGCGCGGACACAGTCGGCCAGGGTCTTTGCCTTGTTGTATGTCGGGATCACCACCGACACTGTCGGGTACCCGGTCACCATGACACCCACAGCGTCTGCGGCCGGTGGTCGGACATGCCCCGGGCGTCGCCGAACTCGTACCGGTGCACGGTGACTCCGGCGGAGACCAGCGCCCAGTCCAGTCTCCAGGACGACACCTGTTCGGTGGGCCACGACGCGAGGTAGACGGACCGGCTGGCCGACTCGGCGTCGCGCAAGCCGGTCGGCAGGCGGCGCAGGTCACCCATAGCGGGGCTGGTGTTCAGGTCCCCGGCCAGCACCACCGGGTTGTCGTTGCCCGCCACGTCCGCGGCCAGCGCCCGGAACTGCGGTATCCGACGCTGGTGCTGTTCCCGGACCGTCCGGTGGAACTCCTCGCTGAACAGGCTGGGGCCGCCGGCCCACAACGGCACCGGCAGGTGCGCGTTGTAGGTGGACAGCACCCGGTCACCGACCCGCACGTCGGTGCGGAGCACCTGGTAGCGCCAGAAGTCGGTGAAAGCATCCGGGGCCGGGGGAAGTCCGTCGGCCTCCAGCGGCGTCTGGGCGACGATCGGGTACCGGGACAGGGTGACGAGCTCACCGATGACCGCCACCTGGAAGCCCGGCATCTCCCGGCGCAGCCGGTCGAGGTCGTCGACCGGCACGATCACGCCGTCGACCTCGGCGATGTACTCCTGCAGCAGGTATACGTCGGCCCGCTGGTCGCGCAACATTCGGTAGAAGTCGTCGGCCCGGTCGGTGGTGTGCCAGTACCCGGTGTTCCAGGAGAGCACCCGTAACGCGTCCGGCGGCACCTGCGGCGTCGACCGCAGCGGACCGGGCAGGTTGATTCCGGCCAGTCCGGCGCCGGCCAGCAGCGACACGGCGCACATCAGCGCCGCCGGGCGCCGGGTCCGCCGACAGCCGGCCGCCGCCGCGACGAACAGCAGCGGTACGGCGACGAACATCACCGGCGGCATCAGCTCGGCGAGTACCCACCACCAGACGCGCCCGCTGAGCAGCCGGTGGGCCAGCACGTACGCCAGCCAGGCCGCCGAGCCGGTCAGGAACACCCGGCCGAGCCAGCGGCGCCACCACCGTCCCCACGGTCCCAGCCCTGCTGAGCCGCCGCCGGTGGGCGTCGCCTCGGCCGGACCGTCGCCGGTGCCCGGCGTCATGTCGACCGGGCCGGCCTCGGCCGGTGCGACGTCACCGGCGGCAGCGGCCTGAGCGGTCATACGGTGGCCTCCGCGGGGAAGGTGCTGTCGTAGAGCTGTCGGAACGGCCGGGACACCAGCCACTGCAGCGTACCGACCGCCACTCCCGCCGTGATAGTCACATTGACCACAAAGTGCACTGCGACGAAGAAGATCAGGAACGGGACTCCGCGCAGCCGGTGCGCCAGAGCGTACATCGGCCGGTCGGCGGCGACCGAAGCGATGAACAACCCGAGGGGCACCACCGACCACAGCGGACCGAGCAGCGCCGGCAGCGCCACCGCCGGCACTGCGGCGGCCGCCGCCAGGCTGCCCCAGGCTCGCGACGCCGTCTCGAATCCGGTGGCGAACCGGCGGGCCCGGGCGTACAGCGGGATTCGCAGCCGGGCCCGGTGAAAGAGCTTGCGCAGCAACGGCACCAGCTGGTGGTCGTGATCGTGCCGGCCGCGGACCCGGGAGGTCAACCGGAGCTGGTGACGGCGGGACAGCCGGTAACCGTAGTCGACCTCCTCGGTCTGCTTCAGCGCCGGGTTGAACGGCCCCACCTCCTGGTAGACGCGGCGTCGGATGGCGCACATCGCCGGGAACAGGAAGGTGACGTTGCCCTCGCCGCTGGCCGACCAGTGGTGGTACTGCAGCCCTCGGTAGCGGGCGACAGCGGTGTCGTGCAGCAGCGGCTCCGGGTCCTCGATGCCGCAGACCGCGCCGACCTCCGGCTCAGCCTGCAGAATGGCGACCGCCTCGGCAACCGCGTCGGGGGCCATCGCCACGTCGGCGTCGACGAAGAACAGGATCTCGCCGCTGGTGCTGGCGACGCCGATGTTGCGGGCCCGGCCGCAGCCGCCGTTGTCGGCCAACGCGATCACCCGTACGCCCTGCGCCTCGGCGACCGCCACCGAATCGTCGGTGCTGCGGTCGTCGACAACCAGCACCTCGATCGCCGGGTAGCTCTGGTCGGCGATCGCCTGCAGGCACACCGCCAGCGAGTCGGCGTAGTTGTAACTCGGCACGATCACCGAGACCAGTGGAGTCGACATGTCACACCGCCTCGGCCGGCTTGTCGTAGAGCCGCCGGAACGCCCGCGACGTGAGGTAGCTGGCGAAGCCGACGGCCGCGGCGACGCCCATCACCACGTTCATCAGGAAGTGCATGGCGACGAAGTAGCCGACGAACAGCGGGTTGCGGCGGGCCGCGACGAACCGGTACATCGGCCAGTCGCAGGCGACGAAGCCAGCCAACGCGGCCACCGGTAGCAGGCTCCACCAGGGACCGAGCAGCAGCGGCAGGACGGCGGTCAGCACGGTGAGCAGTGCGGCGACGCTGCTCCACGCCCGGGGGCCGCTGCGCAGCCCGCCGGGGAAGGTGGGATTCTGGGCGTACATCGGGATGTGCAACATCGTGCGGGTGAAGACCTTACGGATCATCACCCGCAGTTCGTGGTCGTGGTCGTGCACGCCGCGCACCGCCGGAGTCAGCCAGATCTCGTACCGGCTGGCCAGTCGGAACCCGTAGTCAGCGTTCTCGGTCTCGCGCAGCCGCGGGTTGAACGGCCCGATCTCGGTGAACACCTCGGCACGCATCGCCAGCAGCGCGGTGTACATGGTGTGGATGCGCCCCTCGTCGGCGATCAGCCAGTAGGACTGCTGCATGCAGCGGTACTCCTCGACCAGGCTGTCGCGGATCAGCGGCACCGGGTCGTAGTTGCCGCACACCGCACCGATCTCCGGCCGTTCGGTGAGCAGCGCCACCGCGTTGGCCACCGCGTCGGGTTTGGCGGCCACGTCCGAGTCGACGAAGAACAGGATCTCCCCGTTGGCGTTGGCCGCGCCGAGGTTGCGGGCCACCGAGGGACCGCCGTTGACCGGGGTCTGCACGACCCGAACGCCGTACGACTCGGCCACCACCACCGAGTCGTCGGTGCTGCGGTCGTCGACGACGATGATCTCCAGGTGGGGGTACGTCTGGGCGCGCAGCGCGGACAGACACAGCCCCAGCGCCCGGGCGTAGTTGTAGTTCGGCACGATGACCGACACGAGCGGGTCAGGCATAGGAAGAGACCACTTTCGGAAAGGATTCGCTAGGACGACGGGTACTGGGCGGCGAGCAGGGCGATACCGACGCTGGCGGCGAGCAGCGCGGCGGCGACGACGATCAGGCGGTCCCGCAGTACGGTCCGGACCGGGTCGCCGCCGCCCCGACGGACCAGCACCGCCTGCAGGTAGCGGGAGATCCCGAACAGCACGAGCGGTACGGCGCTCAGCAGCAGGGCGTTGCGGTACACACCGACCGGCGCGTCCGAGTGCAGGTAGAGCAGGAAGCCGATGACCGCGACGGTGGCGTTCACGGTGAGCAGTTGGTCGGCGAGGTTGAGGTTGTAGCCGCGCAGCGCCGGGCGGTGCGCGGCACCGTCGACGGCGAGCTCCTGCCGGCGTTTGCCAAGGATCAGCAGCAGACAGGTGGCGAAGACGGTGGTCAGCAGCCAGGCCGAGACCGGGCCGGCGGTCGCCGCGTAGCCGAGCAGCACCCGTAGCACGAAGCCGGCGGCGACCACGCAGATGTCGACCAGCGGGACGTGTTTGAGCCACCGGCTGTACGCCAGGTTGAGCACGAGGTAGCCGGCGACCGGCCACCAGGCCAGGGCAGGTCCGGCGACGACGCCGGCCGCCAGTGCGGCGGCGAGCGCGGCACCGAACAGCCAGGCGGTGGCTGGCGGGATCCTGCCGCTGGCCACCGGTCGGGACCGCTTCGACGGGTGACCGGCGTCCAATCGCCGGTCGGCGACGTCGTTGACCACGTACACCAGCGACGACGCCAGGGTGAACAGCAGCACCGCCCAGCCGACCCGGCCGAGCGTGGCGGCGGTCCAGACCGGGGCGTCCAGCAGCGCGATCGGAACGGCGAGCAGGTTCTTCGGCCACTGCTGCGGCCGGGTCAGCGCGGCAAGGTCGACGGTGGTCCGCACCATCCGGGCGGCCACGCCGCGCGCCGTCCACCCGGACCGTCCGGTCCGGGACGGGCGGGCATCCGGCGGTGCCACCGGTGTCGCGGACACCGATGTCGGCTCGGCCGCGACCTCGACAGCGGGCATCGGCACCTCCTGGCTAGAAGAAGACCTTGGCGGCGGCGAGCACGCCCTGCCGCCACGGGTCGCGGCTGGTACGGCCGCTGGCACCGGCCGGCGTACCGCTCGTCCGCTGCCCCTGCCACCACCGGAACGTCTCCAGCACCGCGTCCCGGTTGCTGTACCGAGGGCTGAACCCGAGTCGCCGCCGGGCCCGACCGATATCGACGTAGGAGTCGTCCATCAGCTTGTGCAGCAGCCGGCCGTACACCGGGGACAACTTGGTGCGTTCCAGCAGGCCGAGGGCGGCGAGGGCGGGCCGGGCCGGCAGTGCGACCACCCGCTTGCCGTGCCCGGCGGCGTCCAGCACCGCCTGAAAGTCCTCGCGCAGCGTGCCGAACTCGGCGGCGCCGATGTTGTACGTGTCGTTGGCGACCTCGGCCGGTGCCCGCAGCACGGTGACCACCGCTTCGATCAGGTCGGCGACGTGCAGCATCTGGATCCGGACCTGGCCGTCGCCGAGCACCGGGAAGTTGCGTCCCTCCTGGGCCCACTGGAACAGCATCGAGAACAGCCCCATCCGGCCGGGGCCGAGGAACGTCTTCGGCCGCAGCACCGGCAGCACCAGGTCGGCGCCACGGTAGCCGACCGCCAGCCGTTCGGCGTCCGCCTTGGCGGTGCTGTAGGGGTCGACCGGCGCGTACGGGTGCTCCTCCGGCGTCGGCACCTGTCGGGGCAGCCCGTAGACCGCGGTGGAGGAGATGTAGACCAGCCGGGGCACCCGTGCGGCACGCACCGCGTCGAGCACCGCCCGGCTGCCGTCGACCACGATGGAGCGGATCTGCGCCGCCGGGTAGCTGGGCAGCGCGGCGGCGCAGTGCACGACCGCGTCGGCTCCGGTCAGCGCCTGCCGCAGCGCGGCCGAATCCCGCACGTCGCCGATCAGGTGCCGGTAGTCGGGCGGGGCGGTGCCCGGTGCGGGTTCCCGCAGGTCGAGTCCGACCACCTCGACGCCGTCAGCGACCAGCCTTGCCACCACCGACGAGCCGAGCATGCCGGCGGCACCGGTCACGGCGATCACCACAGCGAGCCGACCTTCTGCGCCACGAACCGGGTCAGCAGCCGGTTGAGGCCCTGGTCGAGGACCTTGTCCAGACTGTCCAGGAAGTACTCGACGTCGTCGTCGGAGGCGACCAGCGGCGGGCCGACCACGAGCGGGCTGGCGCCGTTGAGGGTGTAGTAGGAGTAGATGTCATGGTCGCGGTAGAGCGCGTTGATCACCGCGCAGGTGACCACCTTGGTCCGCAGCTGCGGATCCCGGGCCAGGCCGGCGGGTGCCAGCTTCGCGGCCAGGTCCAGCGCCTTCGGACCGCCGTCGATGAACACCCCCCAGAGCGCGCCCGATCCGGCGACGTCGGCGACCGCGTCCGGATGCTGCTTGGCGATCCGCCGCAGGCCGGGTGCCAGCAGTTGCTCGATTCGGCGGGCCTGGCCCGGGTAGTCGTCCTCGACGGCGATGTTGACCGCTTCGATCGCGGTGGCGCATTCCTCACCGAACCCGTAGTAGGTGGTCGAGGTCGAATGCATCAGCGCGTCCATCGGGTTGTCGTACGCCTTGCGGAAAATTCCTTCCCGGGCGACGTACGCCGAGATGGACGACTTGCCGCCGCCGAACGACTTCGAGGTGGTCAGCACGTCCGGCAGGAGTCCGGGATAGCGCATGAAGTAGAACAGGCTGCCGGTCTTTCCCCAGCCGGTGTAGATCTCGTCGAAGATGAGCACGATCTTGTGCTCGGTGCACAGGTCACGAAGGCCACGCAGGAACTCCTCCGAGCACCAGCGCATGGTGGAGGCACTGAACGGCTCGATCAGGATCGCGTAGACGTCGTCGGGATGCGCTGCGACCGCGGCGCGTACCGATTCGAGATCGTCGTAACCGAATGTCACGACACCGGAAATGCCGGGAAACTTGAAATGGTTCTGCGCTCCGCCAGTCAGGCTGCCGGAGCCGAGAAGCTTGCCGTGGAAGCTGATGTCGGCACGCAGGATGGTGTTCCGTCGCCCGCCATGGACCTTGTAGGCCAGCTTGACCGCGCCCTCGACCGCCTCGGCGCCCGAGTTTGGCAAGAAGGACATGTTCAGGTCACCGGGCAGCACCTCGGCCAGGTTGTGGGCCAGCGCGGCGACGTACGGCGAGAAGTAGGTCTTGTGCACCTCCATCCGCTGCCGCTCGGCGAACCGGCGGCGCGCCGCCAGGATGCGGGGATGGTTGTGTCCATGGTTGAGTACGCCGACCCCGCCGGTGAAGTCGAGGATGCGACGGCCGTCCCGTAGGTACAGGTAGGCGCCTTCGGCGCGGTCGACCAACTCCCGACCGAAACCGAAGGACGTCATCAGACCGACCTGGCTCCGGTTGACGTACCGCCGGTACAGATCGTGCACCTGTTTGACGGAGAGCTCGTCGCAATCATCGACGGTGAACAGATCAGACACCTATCGAGCCTTTCTCCAGAACTGGCGGCGACTCCAGAGGAACGCGGAGCACCGCCGGGAGCCCCTGCAATTGTGCCGACGGGTACTGAATGACGACTGTAAGACGACTGGATCGGCACTGGAGCACGGTATCCAGAAGATTGACCGTGACCGTCACTACGACTATCGTCTCGGCCAGTCACGGTGACGCACTTCCCGGCGGTCCCGACATTCGACAAGGTGGTGTCCGTGCCCCCGCACGTATCGGTCGTCATTCCCGCCTACAACAGCGAACGGACCCTGCATGCCTGTCTGGGCGCCGTGTACGGGCAGACACACCCTCCGGTGGAGGTGATCGTCGTCGACGACGCGAGCACCGACCGGACCCGGGAGATCGCCCGGCGGTTCCCGGTACGGCTGCTGCAGACTCTGGTCAACAGCGGCCCGGCCGCCGCCCGCAACCGCGGGATCAAGGCGAGCACCGGCGACGTGGTCTTCTTCGTCGACGCCGACTGCGCACCGACACCGACCGCAATCGCCACCGCGCTGCGGATCATGGCCGACGAGCCGGACATCGACTGTGTCCACGGCGTGTACCTCACCCAGCCGTTGTACGACGACGGCCCGGTCGAGGCGTACCGGCTGCTGCACGCCCACTACTGGCGGATCCGCAACACCGGCCGGGTACGCACCGCGATCTTCGCGCTGTGCGCGGTCCGCCGTTCGGTCTTCGACGACGTCGGGTTCTTCGACGAACGGCTCCGCGCCTCCGAGGACGTCGAGTTGAGCGATCGGATGGCCGACCGGCACGGCATCTGGCTGTCCGCCGACGTGACCTGCCGACACGACGACGACAGCCGGCTCTGGCCGATGCTGCGCAAGCAGTTCGGCCGCTCGCAGATGCTGGTGCCGGTGGCGGTACGGGAACGGGGCCCCGCCGGGCTGCGGGCCAACCGGCCGGGCGGCGTGCTGGCCGCCGCCGCAGTGCTCGGCACCCTGCCGTTGGCCGTGCTGACCCCGGTGCTGCTGGTCCTGCCGGGGCTCGCCCTGGCCTGGTTCGTCGTCGCCGACCCCGGGCTGGTCGGCTTCGTTCGCCGGGAGCGGGGCACCGCGTTCCTCGCCCTGTTCCTCTGCCTGCACTTCCTGGTCCACCTGGCCATCGTCTGCGGCGGCACCGTCGGCGGGGTGCGGTTCCTGCTGGACTCGGACTTCGGCCCGACCCGTCGACTGGCCCCAGGGACGAGCCGGTGAACCAGCTGCCGACACTGCGGGCGAAAGCGCTGGAGGCCGGTTTCCTCGGCGTACGGACCTTTCACCGGCTACGGCCGGTGACCCCGTCGGCGCGGCGCAGCTGGCCGGTGTTCCGGGTCGGAGCCGGCGCGGTCGCGCTCACCGTCGACGACGGCCCGGACCCCCGCTGGACCCCCGCGCTGCTGGATCTCCTCGCCCGGCACCGGGTGCCGGCGACCTTCTTTCTGATCGGCGACCGGGTAGCCGAACACCCGGAGCTGGCCCGACGGATCGTGGCCGCCGGCCACCGGATCGGCAACCATTCGCTGCGCCACCCGATGCCGTTCGCGGCGCTCGACGCCGACCGGTTGCACCGCGAGATCAACCATGCCCAGCAACGAATTCACGACGCTACCGGAGTCACCGCCCGGTTGTTCCGGGCACCCAGCGGCGGATGGTCGACGCGGGTGCTGGCGGCCACCGTTGACGCCGGGCTGACCCCGGTCGACTGGACGGTCAACTCCAGCGACTGGAAGGAACCCGGCGTCGGGCACATCACCCGTACCCTGTCGCGCGCCGGCTCCGGTCACGTGCTGCTCTGCCACGACGGCGGCGGTGACCGGTCGCAGACCATCGCCGCGCTGGGCACCGTGATCCCCCGGCTGCTGTACCGCGGGCTGCGGTTCGTCCCGGTCCCTGACCGCCCTACCGCCGCCGAGGAGGCGTGATGGCCCACCCGTTGTTCCGGATCGCCGCTCGGGCGCTCAACTGGCCGCTGACGGTGCTGGTCCGCCCGTACCCCCGGGTGAACGCCGTGTTGTGGGACCTGCAGTACGCGCTGGGGTTGTGGCGATATCTCGACCAGGGGCGTGACCGCGTCCCGCTGGAACTCGCTCAACGGGTCACGTCGCGACCACGCATCCTGGACCTGGGCTGCGGTACGACCGTCAATCTGGCGCTGCCGCCCGGCGGGTACCGGCACTACCACGGTGTCGACATCAGCCGGGCGGCGATCCGCCGGGCCCGCGCGCTGCGCCGGCCGGACACCTCCTTCGAGGACGCGGACCTGCTGACGTACCGGACCGATGAGCGCTATGACGTGGTTCTGTTCCGCGAGGTGCTCTACTACTTCAGCGTCGACGACGCGGTCGGTCTGCTGCACCGCGCGGCCGACCTGCTAAGACCGGGTGGCCGGGTGCTGGTCTGGGTGTACGACGGGACCACCGACACCGGCCGCGAGCTGCTGTCCCGGGCCCGTAGCTGCGGGCTGCCGGTGCACGATGAGCTTGTCGGCGGGGCGGACGGCGTGGGCAGCGTGCTGGTGCTGGGTGCCGCCGATCCGGCGTGCAGTGGCCGGTCGTGACCGCCCGCGATGCCCTACCGTCGGATGCCCTACCGTCGGATGTGGCCCGCGTAAGGGCCGCGCCGGTGGGCGGGCGACGGCCGGCAGTACGCAGCTGGCTGCTCGGCGGGGCGTTCGCCGCCGTGCTGGGCGTCGCCGCCGGCGTGCTGCACCACACCACCGGCCTGTTCTGGGGTGACCTGGCCGCGTACCGGGCGGGTGCGGTCGCGGCCGCCAGCGGTGACGGGCAGTTGTACCAGGCGGTCCACCATACCCCTGACGGCATCGCGCTCGGCTTCACCTACCCGCCGTTCGCCGCGCTGCTGATGCAGCCGCTGGCCGTGGTCGCGATGCCGGTCGCTGTCGCGGGCTGGACGGCGGCAAGTGTGGTGATGCTGGTCGCGATCATCCGGCTGACCCTGCGGTGGATCGGGCCGCCCGCCCGGCTGGGGCCGCTGTGGACGGCTGGTGCGCTGGTCGGCGCGTTGCCGATCTTCGCGGTGACCGGTCACCTGCAGGTCGGCCAGGTGGGTCTGCTGCTGACCTGGCTGGTGCTGGTCGACCTGGTCGCCGGCCGGGGCGGCCGGTGGCACGGGCTCGGGGTGGGTGTCGCCGCCGGGATCAAACTCACGCCGCTGATCTTCATCGGCTACCTGGTGCTGACCGGGCGGCTGCGGGCCGCCGCCACCGCGACCGTCGCGTTCGCCGCCACGATCGGCGTCGGCTTCGCCTGGCGGCCGACCGACTCGACCTGGTTCTGGACCGGCGGGCTGCTGGACACCGACCGGGTCACCGGGGATCCCCGGACCATCCTGAACCAGTCGTTGTCCGGTGCGGTGACCCGGGCGCTGGACGAACCACGGCCCGGTCTGCCGTGGCTGGTGCTCGCGGTGCTAGTCGGCGCGGCCGGGATGACGGTCGCGGTCCGCTGCGCACGTGCCGGCGACGAACTGCTGGCGGTGCTCGCCTGCGCGGCCACCGGACTGCTGGTCTCCCCTGTCTCCTGGCACCACCACTGGGTTTGGTGGGTGCCGGCGCTGCTGGTCCTCGCCGGTGACCAACGGTGGTCCGGCCGCCGGTGGGCGATCCTCGCGTCCGCCGCCGGCTGGCTGGTCCTGGTGGGCAGCACGAGCTGGGTGCTGGCCAGTCCGGGCGGGTGGGACCTGCACTTCTCCGGGCCGGGGCTGGTCTACAGCAACCTGTACGTGCTGCTGGCGCTCGGTGGGCTCGGGCTGCTGGGCTGGCGGGTACGGCCGGGCCGGACCGGACCCGGGCGGCGGTCATAGGGCCGGCCGGGACAGCTGCGCCGGGGCCGCGTGAACGCACCGATGTCGATACGCTGTCGAACAGTCTACGGTGCTCCGACGTGAAGGGTTCGCCTGTGCAGACACGACCATTTGGTTCCACCGGAATGCGGGTCAGCGCTATCGGTCTCGGCGCCTGGCAGCTGGGCCGATCGTCGCACTGGCCGGACGGGCCGGACGAGGCCGAGGCGGTCCGCATCGTGCACACCGCGCTCGACCACGGCGTCTCCTTCATCGACACCGCGCCGGGCTACGCGGACGGCCGCAGCGAACCCAACATCGGCCGGGCCCTCGCCGGCCGGCGACGGGACGAGGTAGTGATCTGCACCAAGTTTGGCTATCTTCCCGACGGCACCGAAAACTGGTCGGCCAGCGAAATTGAGGCGTCGGTCGAGCGCAGCGCCCGCCGGATGAACGTCGACCACGTCGACATCGTGGTGCTACACAACCCGCCACCAGAGATCCTCGACGGCAGCCGCAGCGACCACTACGAGGTGCTGCACCGGCTGCGGGACAAGGGCGTCATCCGGTCGTACGGCGCTTCGGTGGACTGGAGCGCCGATCTGGACCTCGTGCTGTCCACCAGTGACTCCACCGCGTTCGAAGTCCGGCTGTCAGCGCTCTACCAGGAGCCGTGGCCGGCGGTGGGCCGGGCCCGCGACCGGGGTGCCGGCACGATCGTCAAGGTGCCGCTGGAGTCCGGCTGGCTCTCCGGCCGGTACCACGCCGACAGCGTCTTCGCCGGGGTACGGGACCGCTGGTCGCGAGAGGACGTCGCGGTGCGCGCCGGCCTGGTCGACGAGTTCCGGTCGCTGCTGCCGGCCGGTGTCGGGGTGCTCGCCGGCGCGCTGCGCTTCCTGCTCAGCTACGACGCGGTGTCGACAGTGATCCCGGGAACCAGGTCGGTCGCCCAGCTCACCAGCAGCATCGCCGGTGCCGCCGACGGCCCACTGCCGGCGGACACCGTCGCCGCGATCCGCGCCTGGTACGACCGCCGGCTGGCCGCCACCCCACTGGACTGGTGACTCGGTCCCGGTCGGGTCCCCCGGCCGGGGTCCCGGTCGGAGCGGGGTCGGCCGCCAACGCCGGACCTGCGGTCGGTGGTCAGCCGCGTTCCAGCAGGTGACCGACGACCTGCGGGGCCAGCATCACCGGGGTGCCCGAACTGTCCCGGCGCGGATCGAGCTGCGGCAGCGCCACCGACTCCCCGGACGGGGTGGCACCGACCGGGCGGGAACCCACCCAGGCCAGCTCCAGCCCCGACTCGCCCTTGAGGAACCGCTGCACCCGGACCCCACCGGTGGCCCGACCCTTCGCGGGATACTCGGCGAACGGTGTGACCTTGACGTTGTTCCCGGTGGAGGTGACCACCATCGGCTCGCCGTGTACCGGGTCGTCGGTCCGCACGGCGGCGAAGAACAGCACCCGGGCGTCGGCAGCGAGGTTGATCCCGGCCATGCCGCCCCCCTTGAGCCCCTGCGGACGGACCAGCTTCGCGGCGAACCGCAGCAGCGACGCGTCGGTGGTGACGAACACCAGGCTCTCGGTGCCGTCGGTCAGCCAACTGGCCCCGACGACTTCGTCGCCGTCGCGCAGACCGATCACCTCGAACTCGTCGGCGCGTACCGGCCAGTCCGGCGCGCACACCTTCACCACGCCGTGGCGGGTGCCGAGCGCGAGTCCCGGCGTATCCCGTTGGGCGGCCGGGGCCAGGCCGACGACCTGCTCACCCGCGCTCAGCGGCAGCAGTTCGGCAACCGGCATGCCGCCGGACAGCGATACCGTTCCGGACCGTTGCGGCAGCACCGGCAGTGGCAGGACATCGGTACGGACCGCCCGGCCGGTGCTGGTGATCAGCAGCACCTGGCCACGGGCGGTGGCCGGCACCACGGCCTGTACCGCGTCGTGCCTGGCCCGGCTGTTGCGCCGGGCGTCCTCGACCGACTCCTCGCTCTCGGCGACGGTGCGGGCGACCAGCCCGGTGGCGGACAGGATCACCTGGCAGGGGTCGTCGGCGACCTCCAGCGGGCCGGCCGGGACCGAGGCGGCCAGCACCTCCTTGAGGTCACCGTCGACGAGGGTGGTCCGCCGGGGGGTGGCGAACTGCTTGGCCACCTTGGCCAGCTCGTCGGATACCAGCTTGCGCAGCGCCGCGGGGTCGTCGAGGATCCGCGACAGCTCAGCGATCTCGCCACGTAGCCGATCCTGCTCGGCCTCCAGCTCGATCCGGTCAAACCGGGTCAGCCGACGCAGTGGGGTGTCCAGAATGTAGCCGGCCTGCACGGCGGTCAGCCCGAACTCGGCCATCAGCGCGTCCCGCGCCGCCTGCGCATCGTCGCTGCCGCGGATCAGCCGCACCACCCGGTCGATGTCAAGCAGCGCGATCAGCAGACCGTCGACCAGATGCAGTCGGTCCTGGCGACGGCTCCGTCGGTAGAGGCTGCGTCGGGTGACGACGTCGTACCGGTGGGCCAGGAAGGCTTCCAGTAGCTCCTTCAGCCCGAGCGTACGTGGCTGCCCGTCGACCAGCACCAGGTTGTTGACGCCGAACGACTGCTCCATCGGGGTCAGCCGGTAGAGATCGGCGAGCAACGCCTGTGGGTTCACCCCGATCTTGCATTCGATGACCAGGCGGGTGCCGTTCTCCCGGTCGGTCAGGTCCTTGACGTCGGCGATGCCCTGCAGCCGTTTGGTCTTGTTGACCTCTTCGGTGATCTTCTCGATGATCCGCTCGGTGCCGACCCCGTAGGGCAGCTCGGTCACCGTGATCGCCTGCCGCCCACGGCTGCCCTCGAGCAGACCGATCTGCACCTTGGCGCGCATCCGCACCACCCCACGCCCGGTGGCGAACGCACGCCGCACCTCGTCGAGGCCGAGCAGCAGACCACCGGTCGGCAGATCCGGGCCGGGGACGAACTCCATCAGCTTGTCGAGACTCGCGTCGGGATGGCGGATCAGCCAGCGGGTGGCCGCGACGACCTCACCGAGATTGTGCGGGATCATGTTGGTCGCCATCCCGACGGCGATCCCGGACGCCCCGTTGACCAGCAGATTCGGGAAGGCCGCCGGCAACACCTTCGGCTCGGTCAGCGAGCCGTCGTAGTTGGGCTTGAAGTCGACGGTCTCCTCGTCGAGCTCGCCGACGAGCAGCATCGCCGGGCGGGACATCCGCGCCTCGGTGTAGCGGCTGGCCGCCGGACCGTCGTCGGGGGAGCCGAAGTTGCCGTGCCCGTCGACCAGCGGCACGTTGAGCGAGAAGTGCTGTGCCATCCGGACCATCGCGTCATAGATCGCGGTGTCGCCGTGCGGATGGAACTTGCCCATCACGTCGCCCACCACCCGAGCCGACTTGACGTAGCCCCGGTCCGGGCGGTGACCCTGCTCGCTCATCGAGTAGAGAATGCGTCGGTGCACCGGTTTGAGCCCGTCCCGGGCGTCGGGCAGGGCCCGGGCGTAGATGACCGAGTAGGCGTACTCCAGGTAGGAGTCCTGGATCTCGGTCTCCAGCGGGTTGTCCATGATCCGGGCGCCGGCCTGGTCGAACGCGGACAGGTCGACCCCGGACTGCTTGCTCTTGCTGCGTGCCATCTCTACGTTTCCAGCGCTTCCTCGATCGAGCGGGTCATGCTCAGGCGTCGATACTCTCCTGGTCGACCCGGCCGGCCGAGTCGATCAACCAGTTGCGGCGCGGCTCGACCTTCTCCCCCATCAGCAACTCCAGGGTGCGGTCGGCGACCTCCACGTCGGCCAGGGTGATCCGGCGTACCGAGCGGGTCGCCGGATTCATGGTCGTCTCCCACAGCTCGTCTGCGTCCATTTCGCCGAGGCCCTTGAACCGGGGAACCGGGGTGACGACCTGTCGCCCGGCCCGTTCCAGTCGCCGTACGGTCTGCTCCATCTCGGCCTCGGTGAAGGTGAAGATGGTCTCCGCGTTCCGGCCCTTGGTGGTGATCTTGTGGAGCGGGGGCATCGCCGCGTACAGCCGGCCGGCCTCGATCACCGGACGTAGGTACTTGGCGAACAGGGTGATCAGCAGGGTCCGGATGTGCGAGCCGTCGACGTCCGCGTCGGCCATCAGGATCACCCGGCCGTACCGCATGGCGGCCAGGTCGAAGGTGCGCCCGGTGCCGGCGCCGAGGACCTGGACGATCGCCGCCACCTCGGCGTTGCGCAACGTGTCGGCCAGGTTGGCCTTCTGCACGTTGAGGATCTTGCCCCGGATCGGCAGCAGGGCCTGGTACTCGGCGACCCGGGCCATCCGGGCCGAGCCGAGCGCACTGTCGCCCTCCACGATGAACAGCTCGCTGCGCTGCAGGCCGGTCGACCGGCAGTCGACCAGCTTCGGCGGCATGGACGCCCCTTCCAGGGCGGTCTTGCGCCGGGCGGCGTCCTTCTGCTGCTTCTGGGTGAGCCGGACCCGGGCCGCGTCGACCACCTTCTGCAGCACGGTCCGGGCCTCGGTACGGGTCCGGCGGTCCTCCACCCAGGACTTGATGTGCCGCTCCACCACCGTCTGCACCACCCGGGTGATGCCGGCGGTGGAGAGCTCGTCCTTGGTCTGCGAAGTGAACTGGGGCTCCGGGATCCGCACGTGCACCACGGCCGTCATGCCTTCGAGCACGTCGTCGACGGTCGGCGGATCCTCCTTAGGCTTGAGCAGGCCCCGGCTGTTGCGTACCGCGTCGACGACGGCCCGGGTCACCCCGCGCTCGAAACCCCGCCGGTGGGTGCCGCCGTGCACGTTGCGGATGGTGTTGGTGAAGCACTCGACGGTCCGCTCGTAGCCGGTGCCCCAGCCGAGGGCGACCTCCACCTCGGCCCGACGCTCGACGTCGGACTGCATCACGCCGTTGGCGTCGGCGGCGTTCTCCTTGTAGGTGCCGGTGCCGGTGATGAACAGCGTGCCGCTGACCGGTCGGTCCCCGCTCGGGGTGAGGAACTCCACCATCTCGACCAGGCCACGGGGATGGTGGTACACCTCCTCGACCAGTTCATCGGAGGTGGCGTCGCGCAGCACGTAGGTGACCCCGGGCACCAGGAAGGCGGTGTTGCGCAGTCGGGTCCGCACGGCCGTCACGTCGAGTGCGGCGCCGGCGTCGAAGTAGCGGGCGTCGTACCAGTAGCGGATGGAGGTGCCGGTAGCCTCACCGCGCTTCATCCGGCCGACCGCCCGCAGCCCCGACTGCTCTGTGAAACCGGCGGCCGGGCCGGGGCCGTCGAAGACCCCCGGGACGCCCCGCTGGAACGACATCTCCGACACCCGACCGGCCCGCTTGACCCGCACGTCGAACCGTAGCGAGAGCGCGTTCACCGCCGACGCGCCGACCCCGTGCAGGCCGCCGGACGCCTTGTAACCGGAGCCGCCGAACTTGCCGCCGGCGTGCAGCCGGGTCAGCACCAGCTCGACCCCGGACAGCCCGGACCGGGTGTGCACGTCGGTCGGGATGCCCCGGCCGTCGTCATCGACCTGCACCGAGCCGTCGGCGTGCAGGGTCACCTCGACCCGGCTGGCGTGACCGGCGACGCCCTCGTCGGTGGAGTTGTCGAGGATCTCGTTGAGCAGATGGCCGACACCCCGGCTGTCGGTTGAGCCGATGTACATGCCGGGCCGCTTGCGGACGGCCTCCAGCCCTTCCAGGTGGGTGAGGTCGTCTGCTCCGTACAGCGTCTCAGGTTGTGCAGTCAACGCGTCGAACTCCCGGTGCCGGCCAACGGTGCCCCACCTCGCCGGCGGGCAGGACCGACCGGCAGGGCAACGACGGTGGCCTGCGGGCCACCGTCCGACGAGCGTAACCGCAGCCACCGACAGCGCCGCGCCGGGCCGGTACCGGGGTGTCGCCGGTACCGGCCCGGCCGCACCCTGCGCGCCGGCCCGCACACGCCGGACGGGGCCGGTACGCCGGGTGTCCCGCGTACCGGCCCCGTCGTGGGGGTGGTAGCCGTCAGCCGGCGCTGCAGGTCGGGGTCATCCCGCTGCCGGTGCCGGTGCCCTGGAAGCCGAACTGGGTCGACTGTCCGGCACCGATCTGGCCGTTCCACGGCGCGTTGCTGAAGCGCACCGTGCCGCTGCTCCCGCTGGCCTGCGAGTTCCAGGCGTTGGTGACCGCCGCCCCGGACGGCAGGGTCATGGTGACCGTCCAACTGCTGGTCGAGGCGGACCCGGCGGTCACCCGCACGTTCGCCACGAAGCCACCTGGCCACTGGTCGAGCGAGATCACCGAGGCCGAGCAGTCGCCCCCGCCCGGCGGCTGCGAAGTCGGCGGGGCCGTCGTGGGCGGCGGGGCCGTGGTCGGCGGCGGGGCCGTGGTCGGCGGCGGGGCCGTGGTGGGCGGCGGGGTGCCGCCGGCGTTCAGCGCGGCGAGGGTCGAGTCGTACGCCTGCTTCTTGTTGCCGTTGCACTCGAACAGCAGCGGGGTGCCGCCGCTGCGCCACGAGTCGCAGTCCCGGATGCCCCAGGTGGTGATGCCGGTGCAGCGGGACACCGCGAGGCAGTCCTGCACCACGTTGCGGTAGGTGTTGGCCTGGCTGCTGCCGGAGCCTTCGATGTCGAGTTCGGTGATCTGCACGTCGACGCCGAGGGCGGCGAAGCTGGACAGCGTGGTGCGGTAGTTCGACGGGTACGGCGAGCCGCTGTTGAAGTGCGACTGCAGGCCGACGCAGTCGATCGGCACGCCGCGCTGCTTGAAGTCGCGCACCAGGTTGTACGCGGCCTGGGTCTTGGCCCAGGACCAGTTGTCGATGTTGTAGTCGTTGTAGCAGAGCTTGGCACCGGGGTCGGCGGCGCGGGCGGCCCGGAACGCCGCCTCGATCCAGTCGTTGCCGGTGCGCTGCAGGTTGGAGTCGCGTCGGGCACCGCTACCGCCGTCGGCGAAGGCCTCGTTCACCACGTCCCAGGAGTGGATCTTGCCCCGGTAGTAGGAGGCGACCTGGGTGACGTGGTTGAGCATGGCCTGGCGCAGCGGAGCACCTTCCATCTGCTGCATCCAGCCGGGTTGCTGGGAGTGCCAGGCGAGGGTGTGACCGCGGACGGCCATGCCGCGGGAGATGGCGTGGTTGACGATCCGGTCGCCGTTGCTGAAGTTGAACTGGCCCTGCTGCGGCTCGGTGGCGTCGAGTTTCATCTCGTTCTCGGCGGTGACGCTGTTGAACTCCCGGTTGAGGATGTTCACGTACGTCGAGTCGCTGAGCTTGTTGGCCGCGACGGCGGCACCGAAGTACCGGCCGGACTGCTCCGCGGCCGCACCGAGCGTGGACTCGGCGGCGCTGGCGGAGGTCGCGTACAGCATCGCGGTACCGGCGGCAAGGGCGACCACCGCGGCGGAGGCCAACGCGGCCCGCGGTCCCCTTCTCCTCGGTCTGCTGTCGGATAGATGGGTCATGGTGATGGTTGCCTCTCGGTGCGGAGTGTGGTCGACAGGTGAACCTCGACCACACATCGACTTCAATCGAAGTGCTGTTGAGCGATGCTAACGGAGAACTTCCGGTAGCTCAATGACCAAGGCCGATACCGGGCAACCCGCTGCTCGACCAGCTAATCCGAAACACGGCAGCACCCAGTTCGGCACTCGACGGCAAGGCCAGAGTACCGAAACTTTCGGAGAAGATCCGGGACAGACCCGGACACCACGCGCAACCCTGTCAGCGGCACAGTCGCGCTACGGGTCGGCGGTGTCGGCCGCGCCCGGACAATGCGGCATGGACACCAGCCGGCCGGCTGCGACTCGCCCGGCCGCTGTATGGAACTCTGTCAGATGAGCGCCCTGGGAGGAAGCACCTTGACAGACTCGACACCGGTCACCTTGCCCGACGTCCGCGACGCGGCCGCACGGATAGCCGGTGCCGCGCACCGCACCCCCGTGCTGCGCTCGCGCACTCTGGACGCCATGGTCGGCGCCGAGGTCTTCGTCAAGTGCGAGAATCTGCAACGCGTCGGTGCGTTCAAGTTCCGTGGCGCCTACAACACGATCGCGCGACTGTCCCCGGCCCAGCTGGCCCGGGGCATCGCCGCGTACTCGTCCGGCAACCACGCGCAGGCCGTCGCGTTAGCCGCCAGGGAGTTGGGCAGCACCGCAGTGATCGTCATGCCGCAGGACACGCCGGCGGCCAAGACGGCAGCGGTCCGCGGCTACGGGGCCGAGATAATCACCTACGACCGGTACACCGGTGACCGGGTCGCCATCGGTGCGGCGTTGGCCGCCGAACGCGGGCTGACCCTGGTCCCGCCGTACGATCACCCGCACGTCATCGCCGGGCAGGGCACCGCAGCCCTCGAGCTGGTCGAGGAGGTTGGACCGCTCGACGCGCTGCTGGTGCCCGTCGGTGGCGGCGGGCTGGCGGCGGGCACCGCGGTCGCGGCGAAAGGACTGCTGCCCCGGATCCGGGTGGTCGGCGTCGAACCGTCGGCCGGCGACGACACGTTGCGATCGCTGGCCGCCGGCCGGCGGATCACCATCCCGGTGCCGCGCACGATCGCCGACGGCCAGGCCGCCGAGACGCCCGGCGAGCTGACCTTCTCGGTGAACCAGCGGCTGCTCGACGACGTCGTCCTCGTCGACGACGACGAGATCCGGGCGGCGATGCGGTTCGCGTTCGACCGGATGCGGATCGTCGTCGAGCCCAGCGGCGCGACCGGGCTGGCAGCCCTGCTGGCAGGTCGGCCGGTCCCGGCTCCCCGACGGGTCGGTGTGATCGTCTCCGGCGGCAATGTCGACACCCGGCGCTTCATCGACCTGCTGTCCACCGCCGGTTGATCCCAGGCTGGCTGATCCCCAGGCCGTGAACCAGCACGGCCGGCAACCGGCCGCCGGTGAGCTCACCCGACGCGGGTGATGCGGGCCGGTTCCGACCCGACCTACCGTGCACCCAGGACGTCACACGGCGTGAGGAGGCGGGGCCGGATGGTCGACACGGTCGAAGATGCGCTGGAGCGGCTGGCCCGCGACGCAAGCTCCGTCCTGGACCGGCTGCCACCCAGGCTGCGTGGCACCGTTCGCTTCGACGTACAGGAGGAGACCAGGACGACGCACTGGTTTGTCACCCTGGGAACGGGGAAGGTCCGGGTGTCGTCGACGGGGGCCGAGCCGGATTCGATCGTCCGCAGCGAACGGGTCCGCTTCGACCGGTTGGCCCGGGGCGAGGACCGGTTCATCCCCCTGCTGTTCCGCAACGCGGTCGTCGTCGAGGGAGACCTGGGGCTCGCGGACCAGCTCTGCCGGGTCCTTTTCGGCAGTGTCCCGGCCGGGCTGCATCCAAGGGACTTCACTCGGAGGGAGGCCGCCGAGAATGAACGAGAAGACAGTCAGCATCCTGGACGGGAACACCTTCGTGGTGACTGACGAGCGCGGTGACGTGACCGCCTCACCGGACCTGCCGACCGGCCTGTTCTCGTTCGACACGCGCTTCCTGTCCACCTGGGTGCTCCGGATCGACGGCCACCGGTTGAACGCTCTGTCCCAGGACGACCTGCACTTCTTCGAGACCCGGTTCTTCCTCGTACCGGGCCGGCCCACCCACTACATCGACGCCAAGCTGTCCGTCATCCGGGAGCAGTCGATCGGCGCGGCGTTCGTCGAGCGGCTCACCGTGCTCAACCACGACATCGCGCCGGTAACCCTGACCCTGCGAGTCGACATGGACACCGACTTCGCGGACCTGTTCGAGATCAAGGACGTCCAGCACAAGCGCGGCACGAAGTCGGTCCACCACGACGACGGTCGGCTGCGATACAGCTACCGGCGGGAAACCTTTCAGCGGGACACCGTCATCTCCAGCACGCTCCCGGCCCGGATCGACGACGACGGCATGACGTTCGATGTCACCCTGGAGCCGCGCGGTCAGTGGCAGACCGAGATCCGGGTGGAACCAGTGATCAACGGCGGCGACACCGAGTCGCCGACCATCTGGGGAGCCTACCGGCGCCGGGCCCGACCGCAGCTGCGCCAGGAGCTCGAACACTGGGTCGACCAGGCACCGCAGCTTCTCGCTGACAACCCCGCCCTCACCACGGCGTACGAGCGGAGCCTGATCGACCTCGCTGCCATGCGGTACGCCTCGCTGACCGCCACCGGCGCGATACCGACCGCCGGACTGCCCTGGTTCATGACGCTGTTCGGCCGGGACAGCATCTTCATCAGCCTGCAGACCATGCCGTTCTTACCCCAGCTGACCCCCCCGGTGCTACGGCTGCTCGGCTCGTTGCAGGGCGGCAGCCTCGACGACCTACGGGAGGAGGAGCCCGGCAAGATCCTGCACGAATTCCGGTACGGCGAGTCGGCGGCGTTCGAGGAGCAGCCACACACCCCGTACTACGGATCGGCCGACTCCACCCCACTGTTCGTGATCCTGCTCGACGAGTACGAACGGTGGAGCGGCGACACCGAACTGGTCCGCGGACTCGAACGCCAGGCCCGCGCCGCGCTGCACTGGATCGACGAGTACGGGGACCTGGTCGGCAACGGCTACGTCTCCTACTGGCGCCGCAACACCCGCAACGGCCTGGAGAACCAGTGCTGGAAGGACTCCTGGGACGCGATCTCCTACCGCGACGGACGGTTGTCCGCGCTGCCGAGGGCAACCTGCGAGCTGCAGGGCTACGCCTACGACGCCAAGATCCGTGGCGCCCGGCTGGCCCGCCAGTTCTGGAACGACCCGGCGTACGCCGACCGGCTGGAACGGGAGGCCGCCGACCTGAAGCAGCGGTTCAACCGCGACTTCTGGGTGGCCGACGGCGAATACTACGCGCTCGCGCTCGACCCGGACGGTACCCCGGTCGACGCGCTGGCGTCGAACATGGGGCACCTGCTGTGGAGCGGCATCGTCGAGCCGGACCGGGCCGGCAAGGTGGCCGAACACCTGCTCGGACCGGCGATGTTCTCCGGCTGGGGGGTACGGACGTTGGCCGAGACCGAGGCACGGTACAACCCGGTCGGCTATCACGTGGGGTCGGTCTGGCCGTTCGACAACTCGATCATCGCGTGGGGGCTGCGCCGGTACGGGTTCCGGGAGGAGGCCGCCCGGATCGCCGAAGGGATGATCGAGGCGTCCGGGTTCTTCGACGGACGGCTGCCGGAGGCCTTCGCCGGCTACCGGCGCGAGTTGACCGGATACCCGGTCGAGTACCCGACGGCGTGCAGCCCACAGGGCTGGTCGGCGGGGGCGGTCCTGCTGCTGCTGCGTACCATGCTGGATCTCACCCCGTACCAGGACCATCTGGGCGTCGACCCACATCTCCCGCCGTCGATACCTCGGATCGAACTGCTCGACGTACCCGGCCGGTGGGGCCGGGCGGACGCGCTCGGCCGGCGGGCCGAGAGTCATCAGCGGCAGCACACCGGGCTGCTCGCCCGACTCGGACGCACCGACAACGGCTGATTCGGGGCGGTCACGCCCCGAGTCGGGTCATCGGGGGTGACGGGTACGTTCGACGAGTGCCGCACCGCGCCGCGCGGCCGCACCGGCGTCCACCGACAGGTCCGGGTCATCAGCCGGACGCGGCACGCACAGCAGCAACGCCGCCGGCTGGACCGTCACCCGCAGCGTGGCGCCGGGTTCGATCAGGTCGCCGTCGAGCTCGCGGGGTTGGTCGCGGTCACTGACCACCGACACCTCACGCCCCCGGTACACCTGCATCCGCGGCACCCGTCGCCGACCCCGTACCAGCGCCCAGGCCAGCGCGACCCAGTGCCGCAGCGTCCGTGGCGTCAGCACGGCGACGTCGAGCAGACCGTCGTCGGGTTCGGCGTCGGCCAGCAGGGTCATCCCGCCCTGCAACCGGCCGACGTTGGCCACCAGCACGGTGCGGGCCCGGGTCCGTACCGGCGGCTGGTCGTCGATCTGGACCCGCACCGGCACCGGCCGGTCCCGCAGGTGCCGCACGGCGCCGGCAACGTACGCCGGCCAGCCGATCCGCGCCTTGGCCTGCTCGGAGGTGGCGGCCAGCATGCTCGCGTCGAACCCCATGCCGGCCATCACCACGAAGCAGCGCTCGTCGTCGAGCCGACCGACGTCGAGCCGGCGGGTCTGCCGTTCCACCGCGACCTCCAGCCCGGCCGCGAGGTCGGTCGACAGCCCCAGGTTCGCGGCGAGCAGGTTACCGGTGCCGGCCGGCAGGATGGCGAGCGCCACGTCGGTGCCGACCAGGCCGGCGACGCACGACATCACGGTGCCGTCGCCGCCGCAGGCGAACACGACGTCGACCCCGGCCGCGACCGCCTCCCGGGCCTGCGTCCGCCCTGGTTCGGCGGCCGTCGTCTCCAGCCAGATCGGTGCCGCCCAACCGGCTTCGGCCAGGGTCGCGTCGACCGCCGTCCGGAGGTCGTCGAGGTCGGTGACCTTCGTCGGATTGACCACCACGGCGGACCGTACCGGCGCTGTCTGCTTCTGCACCGGCTCAGTGTGGGCCACCGGGGCCGGCGCGGACCAGTCGACGCCGGTCCGCGCCGCCGGTGGGCGGTGTCGCCGTCGGTGGCGGCACCGCCCGACCGGTCAGCCGGTGACCCGGAAGGTGGCGTCGGCGCGTGCCTGCGCGGCGGTGATCGGGTCGAGACGCAGTTGGTAGCCGTAGTGCCGGATGTAGCGGTCCGGGAAGTTGTAGGACTGGAAGGACGACCATCCGGCGTCGGCCAGGCCGGCGACCCGGCGGAAGGTGGCGTCGGCGGCGAAGATCGCCGAGCCGTCGTCGGGTGCCAACTCGAAGTCGTACGCGTAGTGCCGCAGGTAGTGGCCCGGGTAGTTGACCGACTCGATCGAGACGTAGCCCGAGCCGCCGGTCAGGCCGGGCACCAGCCGGAACTGCGCGTCCTGCGCCGGGCTGACGTTGGCGTCGATACGTACGTCGAAGTCGGCGTGCCGCACGTAGCGGTCCGGGTAGTTGTACGACTGGATCCGGTTCACCGGCGTGGTCGCGCCCCAGCGGGCAAGCACCCGGGACTGCTCGGCCGCGGTCAGGTTGAGGATCGATCCGTGCCGCTTGCGGCTGCCGCCCATGCTGTAGTCCGACCGGGTCCGGAAGTTACCCGTGCTGCCCAGGTTGGTCGAGGTGACCGGCAGGTAGCCGCGGCCGGTCGCGTACTGGTCCAGCCAGAGCACCCACTCGTCACGGCCGTTGAACTGGGCCCACATCGGGCCCTCGACCACGTTGCCGCCGCCGGTGCCGTTGGAGATGCCCAGGTGCGACAAATTGCCGAGGGTCGTCCAGTTGCCCAGGATCGAGTTGCTCGCCTCGATGGTGATGTGACCGTCGGCGGACGCCCGGTAGTAGCGGTAGCCGCCGACGCTGTTCGGGACCTCGATGATCTGGGTGTCGATGATGCCCTGGCCGCTGCCCCGGTCGATGTACAGCTGCGGAGCACCGATGGTACGGAAGTCGCTGGTCCGCGCGTACCAGATGCGGTGCTTGGTGATCCCGTTGCGGGCCGAGTTGGTCGCCCAGTAGACGACGTAGTCCCCGGTCGCCGGGTTGTAGATCGCCTCCGGTGCCCAGGCGTTGCCGGCGCCCGCGATACCGCCAGCGACGTTGAGCAGCCACGGCGCCGACCAGTTGACCAGGTCGGTGGACTCCCAGACGACGATCGAGGTGCTGCCCCGGTTGGCGGCGTCGTTCCAGGACGTGCCGCTGGCGATCCGCAGATCGGTGGCGATGATCCAGTACCGGTCGCCGGCCGGTGAGCGGACCAGGACCGGATCCCGTACGCCACGGGTGCCCACTGTGGATAGCAGAACAGGGCTGCCGTTGTTGAGGTCGGTCCAGTGCAGCCCATCGGTGCTGTGCGCCAGATGAATCTGCTCGCCGTTGGCCGTCTCACCGGTGAAGTGGGCCATCAGGTATCCGGTGAACGGATCGAGGGCGGCAGCCGGTCTCGCCGCAGTCATCGACCATGAGGTGAACAGCAGGCAGGCGGCGGCAAGCACCGCGCTGAGCCGGGCAAGGATTCTCGGCATCGGATCTCCTTCTGTTGGAGTTGGTCAGGTCCGGCCAGTGCCGGCGGTCCGCCGCCTACGTGCTGGCGCACGACGTGGCGCTGCCGGGCACCGGACGGCAGCGACGCCGCAGCCGGCAGGTATCCAGCTCCTCTGGTGTTAGCGCTAACACGGCACCCGGCACGATTGCCGCGCGATTGCCGGATTGAATCGACAGTGTTAACTACCTGCAGTCTCGATGTCAATGGGTCGAGGGCCGGCGGCGGATACCCGTGTCCGCCGCTGAGTCGGCCAACGGCTCCCCGGCGCTGCTTAAGCTGGTGCATGCTCGATGAACTCGTCGCACGCGCCCACCGGCTTGTCCCCCGCGACGGCCGGCTCCTCCTCGGCATCACCGGCTGCCCGGCGGCGGGCAAGTCGACGCTGGCGGCGCTGCTGGTCGCCGGGCTGCGGCAGGTCGGGGTCCCGGCGGCGCTGGTGCCGATGGACGGCTTCCACCTGTCCGACGCGGCACTGGACCGGCTCGGCCGACGCGACCGCAAGGGTGCCATCGACACCTTCGACGGCGACGGTTACCTCGCCCTGCTGCACCGGCTGCGGACCGAACGACACCGGACCGTCTGGGCGCCGGGTTTCGAACGCGACCTCGAACAACCGGTGGCCGGCACAATCGCGGTGGACCCACCGGTGCGGCTGGTCGTCACCGAAGGAAACTACCTGCTCGCGGACACAGAGCCTTGGCCGGCGGTACGTGCGCTGCTGGCCGAGGTGTGGTTCTGCCAACTCGACGACGACGTACGGCGGGACCGTCTCACCCGCCGGCACGTCGAATTCGGCAAGTCACCCGCCGCCGCCCGCGCCTGGGTGGCCACCGTCGACGACCCGAACGCCCGGTTGATCGGGGCCGGCCGGGACCGAGCCGACCTCGTCGTCGACATGACCACATTGGGGCCGGCCGACGGCAACACTCCGCGCCCGGTTGACCGGCCCCGGACCGGCGGGCGCTAGCAGCACGGCCGACCGCCGCGCTCTAGCAGCACGGCTGCCCGCCGCGCCGGTCCGGCGGGTCCTCGGCTCTGCCGGAGGACGGGACGGCCGCCGGGACGTCCGCCCGGGCCAGCAGAAACAACGGGAGCAGCACCGCCGCACCGGCGCTGACCGCCAAGACCGGATACCCGACGGTGCCGAGCACCATTCCGGCACCGACACTGGCCACCGCCGAGGCACCCCAGGCGACCGCGTCCACGCCGCCTTGGACGTGCTGGCGATCGGCGAGTGTCAACGACTGGGCGAGCAGGCCGCTGCCGCCGACGAAGGTGAGGTTCCAGCCGGAACCGAGCAGGAACAGTGCGACGTACAGCTGCGCGCTCGCCGCCGCCGGCACCAACGCGACCATCGTGGACAGGGCGATCAACCCGATGCCGGCGAGGATCGCCGTCCGTGCCCCGAATCGGTCGACGATGTGCCCGGACAGCGGCGCCAGCAGGAACATGCCGAGCAGGTGTGCGCTGACCACCGCACCTACCGCGCCGAGGCCGTGACCGTGCATGTCCATGTGCAACGGCGTCATCGTCATCACGGCGACCATCGACACCTGGCCGGCGGTCATCGACACCACCGCCGTACGGACCACCGGCCGTCGCCACACTCCGGCCGACACGGCACCGGGCCCCGGGTCACCACGCCGCGTGCCGGCCCGGGTGGTCGGCAGGGTCGCCGACGCCGCTACCGCGGCACCCGCACCGACCAACGCCAGGAAGTACGGCCCGGCGAGCGGCGGCAGCCCCAGCCCCGTAGAGAACCGCGCGAGTGGCGCGATCAGGTTCGGCCCGGCCAACGCACCGACCGTACCCGCCCAGACGACGACGCCGACCGCGAAACCCTTGCGGTCGGGCGGGTACAGGTCCGCCGCGCAGTACCGGGACAGCTGCGCTGCGCCGTTGCCGACACCGAGCAGCAGCATGCCGACCATCAGCGGGCCCGCCGCGTCGGCCAGCACGGCACCGCCCGCGACGACCGCACCGATGACCGCGACCAGGTAGCCCAGCACGAGCGCGGCACGGCTGCCACGTCTGGCCAGCACAGCGGCCAGCGTCAGGGTGCCGACGGCGGAGCCGACGATCCCGGCCGCGTTCGGTATGCCGCTCCACAGCGGGCTGAGCAACTGCGCCCCGACGAGGGTGCTCACCGTGCTCGCACCGACCATCGACACGTGGGTCACCGCCGCGCCGGTGAACAACGCGACCATCGGACGGTGCCGGGTCCGGCGGGCCTCGACCGCTGCGGGCACCATGGTCAGCCGGGGCTCTCGACGACGATGCCCCTGGGCGCTGGCACAGACATGCGTTGACCTCTTCTGCGAGACGCCGGCTGTCGCGGGACGTTGTCAAGATTCTTTACGGCTGGCGGCTGCGGGGCTTCTCCGGCGTTGCCCGGGCCGACGTGTCGGGCGCAGACGACGGGCGGGCCATCGGGGTCGCCGATGGCCCGCCCTGCGCGGTGCCGGCCGGCTCACGGCGTACCGCAGCCGGAAGTGCCCGGGTCAGAGGTGTCAGTTCGGGGCGTGGACTCCGGTCGCCGCGTAGTCCTTGATGGATCCCCGAACGTACATCTCGCTGCCCGTGTTACCGGTGGAGTACTGTTCGATGGAGCCGGGGAACGGCGTGGTGGAGGCGTTGCGTCCGTACACGTCGGTGTAGACCGTGGATGGACCGCTGTTGCGCACCGAGAAGGTGCCGGGCCGGTACTCGCGCAGGGTGCCCTTGAACGGTGAGCGCGGATCGTTCCAGCCGACCTGTTGGCCGGTCTGCTGAGTCACCTGCCGAGCCTCGGCGCAATAGTCGCCACCGGCCAGGTCCGTGTAGCACAGGTCCACGATCCGGCCCATCCTGTTCGGCAGGCTCGGGTCGTAGTACCGGGACGGGTTGACGACGTAGAACAGCGGCGCGAGGTGAAAGTCCAGCCCGGAGCCTGTCACCTGCACGTCGGAGAACCAGAAGTCGTCCATGTCGGAAACCGTGAACGGCACCGGGTTGGGGTAGAGCGGGTCGAAGTGGGTACGGCCCTCCCGGATCGCGTCGATACAGCCGGTCTCGGCGATCAGCCGGCCCAACGATCGGGTGTCCGACGGCGAGTCCGCCGGCACCGGAGGTGCGACATTGATGAACGGGCGGCCGAAGCCGGGGCATTCGCTGGGGCTGAAGCCGCCGGGTCGACCGAGCGGGATCATCGCGTTGTACCGGGCCTCGGTGACCGGGCCGCCGTTGCTCCCGACGCAGCGCTGGTTGAACAGCAGCTCGTGGACGTTGTTGGTGAACGCGTCCGGCGAGTGGGTGCCCTGGTGGAATTTCAGCAGAACGTCGCAGACGGCGATCGTGGGCCCCTGCGGCGGGAAGAAGCTGGTGCCGTTGTCGCCCTGGATGACATTGCTGTTGTTCACCACCAGCACCTTGTGCCCGACGTGGTCCTCGTGGCGGTGACTGTGGTCGGGCATGTTGTCCAGCATGACCTCGCTGGTGTAGCCGAAGGCGGGCCAGCCGGCGGTGCCGTACAGGTCCGAGGCCCGCGGATCGTCACCGTGTTCGTGACCGAAGTAGCAGCCGCTCGGGTCCCGGGTCGGGTGCTAGGTCGGGTAGACCTTGCCGTCGGGGCCGTAGGTCCAGTACCGGGCGTGGATCTCGACCGAGCACTCCCCGGCCCGCGGCAGGTAGCCCTTCTCGTTGGCGGTGGCGATCAGTTCGTACGCCCGGCTCCTGGGCGCGCTCGCCGGCGGCAACGCCGTACCCCAGGTCGGGTCGCCGGGTGGCATCGTCGGCGGTGCGGTGGTCGGCGGTGGACTGGACGGCGGTGCGGTCGTGGACGGTGGGGTGGTGGGGTCGGCCGGCGATCCGGTGCAGGTGGTGCCGTTGAGCGCGAAGCTGGTCGGCGCGGTGTTGCTGCCGTTCCACGACCCGTTGAAGCCGAACGAGGTGGTCGCCCCGGTGGCGATGCTGCCGTTGTAGCTGGCGTTGCGGGCGGTGACCTGTCCACCGCTCTGCGACACCGTGGCGTTCCACGCCTGGGTGATCTGCTGACCGTTGCCGTAGCTCCAGGTCAGCGTCCACGAGCTGACTGGGTCGCCGAGGTTGGTGACGGCCACGTTGGCGGTGAAGCCACCCGGCCACTGCGAGGCGACGGAGTAGGTGACGCCGCATCCGACGGCAGCGTACGCGGCCGTGACGGCCACTCCGCTTCCGGCGATGACGGCTGTCACGGTCGCGGCTGACCACAGCCGGGACCGGTACCGGTGTAAGCGCATGTGCTGGCTCTCCTCCACTGACGTGCGGACGGATCGACAGGGCGCGCTGTCACCTACGGTCGACCACCCCGGGCGGCCTGGAGCGCGAGGTGTCCCGGTGTGGCGCGGCACGGGTGGCACCGGGCAGCGCGGCGTGGTGGATCGCCCGAAGGGAAGACAGCGAACGCACCATCAATAGATGTTCATAGATGTTACGCCCGGTGCACCCCCTGTCAACTGGATGCACTGGCGCCAATCGATGTAGGCTTGATCATCTTTGGAGCTGCCGAACCTCGCCTACCCGTTCTCGGTCCCGCGCAGACCGAACGCGTGGGCAAGCTGCGCGCCGCTATCGACGACGACGCCCTCGGCCGCGAGCTCAGAGCCCTTCCGGCGCCCCGGGTACGGGCACTCACCCCGGATATCTGTGCCGCACTGGACATCGACCTGCGGAACCGTTTCACGGCGGCGGGATGGACGGCGCGGCTCGATCACTTCCACGCGCGGGGTGTCGCCCAGTGGGGGCCGAGTGGGCGGTACGAGGATGTCCTGACCGGCACCGACATCGACGGCGTCAACATCGTCGCCGTCAAGGAGGGCGTGCTCTCCGACGCGGTCCTGGTCCTCGCCCACCACGACACGGTCCCGGGCACCGGCGGCGCCGACGACAACGGCACCGGCGTGGTCGGGCTGCTGGAGCTGGCCCGCCTGCTGGGTGCGGCGCGATTCCGCCGGACGGTGCTACTCGTCGCGGTCGACCACGAGGAGCTCGGCTTTCACGGTGCCCGTCACCTGGTGCGGCAGATGTCGGTCGCCAGGCGGAAGGTGGTCGGTGCCTACGTGTTCGAGATGCTCGGATTCGCCAGCACCGAGCCGGGCAGCCAACATTTGCCGCGCGGGCTCGACCTGCTCTATCCCGGGCAGATCCGCCGGATCCGGCGCAACGGGCAGCGAGCGGACTTCGCCGCAGTGCTCTACCAGCGGTCCAGCCGGACGATGGCGGCCCTGTTCGCGGCCGCGCTGACCCAGCTGAACGGCCCGACCGGCACCGTCCTGCTCCGTGCACCCACCGACCTGCCGGTGCTGGGGCCGCTGCTCGGCCGCTTCGTGCCGTTCACCCAGCACTTCGCGCGCAGCGACCATCTGCCGTTCTGGGACGCCGGTCTACCCGCGGTCCAGATCACCGACACGGCCAACTTCCGTAACCCGCACTACCACCGGGCCGGCGATCTCCCCGACACGGTGAGCATGCAGCAGGTGGCGGACGTGGTCGCAGCCACCGCCCTGGCCGTGGAGATCCTGGCGGAGCGGCTCGACTAGTCGCAACGCCGCTCGGTTAGGGCGGGTGGATGGTTAGCAAGTGTTTGTGATTATATCGATGGCTATGGTGGCTTTGTGGCTGCGTCGGTCTACGTTGGGTCCGCGGGCTTGGTACTTGGAGTTCGAGCGTTTGATCATGCGGGTCTTCACCCGGATCCGACGCTCAGGTAGCAGGTGGGCCAGAACCGCACGACCGATGGCGCCGGCCAGGTCGATGACGGTGTCGGCGAGGACGCCGGCGGCGTGGGTGACCTGGTCGCGGGCGGCGTTCAGGGCGGTGGTGAAGCTGGCCCGGTCAGGGCCGGTGCCGGGCCGGCTGTCGGTGGCGTCGGTCATGGCGGTACGCAGGATCTGGTAGACGACCAGCAGGGCGTAGACCTCCTGGTCGATGCCGTCGGGAGTACGCGCGCGCAGGACCCGGCCGCCGAGGATGCTGGATTTGATCTCCAGGTAGGCGGTTTCGACCTCCCACCGGCGGTGGTACAGCTTCATCAGTCCGCCGGCCGGGTGGGTGCGTGGGTCGAGCAGGGTGGTGATCAGCCGGTAGCCGCCCGTGCGGACGCCGTCGATGGTCTGGACGCTGATCTCAGCGTCCACGACCCGCACCCGTACCGTGCCGATGGTCGACAGCCAGGATCCGTCGTGGTACCGGCGGATCACCGGCGGGCGGCGGCCGTTCTTGCAGCGGATCAGCAGGTCGGCCCTGGTGGCGGCGAGTGTCTGGATGAGGTCGGCGGCGGCGTAGTTACGGTCGGCCAACAGCAGCATCCCGGCGGCCAGGGAGCGGGCCTGGTCGAGTTCGCTGGTGCCGAGTGGAGCGAACACGGCGTCGATGATCGAGCGGGTGCCGCAGGTCAGCAGGACACTCAGCCGTAGTGCCGGGTAGCCCGCGCCGCCGTGGTTACCCCGTTGTTTGCGGTAACGGACCCGGACCGCCTCGGCGTCGGCGACCGACATCGTGGTCCCGTCGATCGCTGTCACCAGCAGGCCCCGCCACCGCACGGCGTGCGTCGCCGTGGTGACCGCCGGGCCGCGCAGCAGATCGAACAGGGCCCGCAACGGCGTCGACCCGAGCCGCTGACGTGCCTCCCGTAACGTGCCTGAGGCCGGCTCGGTCAGATCCAGCCCGGTCAGACCGGCGGTCAGTTTCCGCCACACCTGCCCGTAGCCGAGTTCGGCGAACAAGCAGCCTGCGAGGATGAGGTAGACCACGACCCGGGCCGGGAGTAGCCGGATCCGCTGCTGGGTACGACGGGTCGCGGCGAGGACCTCATCGACCATCTCGAAGGGCAGGAACTGGGTCAACTCACCCAGATGACCCGGCGCGAACACACCTGCGGCTACCCGCACCGTCCGGGTTATGGCAATCTGATCGACCAAAGCGGAGTTCCTGGTCTCGAGGCGTCTTGGAGTGACTCACCTCGTTACAGGAACTCCGCTTTCCCATGTCCGACCGACACACCCTTGACCGCCGCCGCAACGGCTTAACCGAGCGGCGTTGCGACTAGTCGGCGCTGGCGCCTGCGAAGCCCGGACGGCATCCTGACACCATGACATCGATCACCGCAAGTGCCTGGATCCGCCGGTACCACTCGGCGGCGGCGGACGCGCCGCGCCTGGTCTGCCTCCCGCATGCCGGCGGCAGCGCCAGCTTCTACTTCCGGCACTCGGCCGTCCTGGCCCCCGCCGTCGCGGTCCTCGCCGTGCAGTATCCCGGCCGCATGGAGCGACACGACGAGCCCTTCGCCGGTTCCGTCGCCGACCTCGCGGACGGAGTCTTCCAGGCGCTCGCCGCACTGCCCGACCTCGGCGACGACGTCTCCCTCTTCGGACACAGCATGGGCGCGACGGTCGCCTTCGAGGTGGTAAGACGACTGGAGGACCGGCTGGGGCTCACTCCTCGCCGGCTCTTCGTCTCCGGCCGCCGCGCTCCGTCCCGGCATCGCGACGAACACGTGCACACCCTCAACGACGACGGCCTCGTCGCCGAACTGACGGCCCTCGACGATTCCGACAGCCGGGTCTTCGCCGATCCGGAGATGCGGTCGCTGCTGCTGCCGGCGATCCGCAACGACTACCGTGCGATCGAGACCTACCGGTGCGCCCCGGACGTCGTGATCTCCGCCCCGGTGACGGTCCTGACCGGCACCGCCGACCCGACGACCACCCCGGACGAGGCCGACGCGTGGCGAGGGCACACCACCGCGGGCGTCACCGTCCACACGATGTCCGGCGGGCACTTCTTCCTCAACGAGCACCGCCCAGCCGTCCTCGACATCGTCACCCGGTCGCTGTCGGCGCGCAGCGGTACGCCCGACCGGTGACCGGAGAGCGGCCGCCCGCTGTACCGCTCATGAGGCGGCTACAACCCGCTGTTCGCGTCCGGCGGGAGCCGGACGGGATATCCCAGCAGGCACAGGGCCCTGCAAGGATCTACCCGAGGCGATCCGTGACCTCGTTGTTGCTCGCCAGTCACCGGCGTCCTCTCTGGCCACGCGATGCCGTGACACAGAGAGGCGCACCGTTGGCTTGGCAGGGCTGGCTGGCATCGGGCGCGTGCGACGCCGATGCTCGCCTTGTCTACGCTAGTAACCGAAGATCATCTTGTAGGCCACCTCGGGCAGGAACTGCCCGGCGCTGGACCCGCCGCCGACTCCGCAGTTGCCGTCGGATTCACCCGGTGTCTTGAGCCACAGCAGCATCTCCGCGCCGCCGCCCATGCGGGTAGGTGTGCCGATCCGGCGACCACCGGGGTTGCACCATTGACCGTTGGAGCCGTTGCCGTTGCGACTGGTGTCGATCACGAACGGCTTGCGGTATCCGAACCTCTGCAGGGCGGAGGCGACCTGATTGCCGTAGTTGGTGTTCTCACCGGTGGTGAAGTAGTTCGATACGTTCAGCGCGAAGCCGCGCGCGTTGGCCACACCGGCCATGTTGAGCCGCTGCGCCATCGTCTGGGCGTCGACCCAGCCAGGATTGCCGGCGTCGATGTAGACCCAGGTGTTGTACGCCCTGGAACGGAATTGGCCGACGGCGCGCGAGAGCATACCCACCCGGTCGTTGATCTGGGCCTGGCTCATGCAGCTGAAGTCGCCCAGGGAGTCCGGTTCGAGGACCACGACGGCAGGACGGCCGCCGATGGCGGAGGCAAATGAGGCGATCCATGAGTCGTAGGTGGCGACGCTGCCGGCGCCGCCACCGGAGTGGACGCCACATGCGTCCCGGCCGGGAAGGTTATAGGCCACCAGCAGCGGAAGCTTGTCGACAGCGTCCGCGGCTCCCACGTAGCCCCCGACCGCGCTCCAGATGTCGCCACTCCAGTTGCCGAACCATCTGGCCATCGACTTCTGCGCGATCTCGGTACGGATGGCGGCGGCGCGTCCGTCGCCCGGGTTGGAGGCCGCCCACCTCGCCGGGCTCGAGTTGGGGTCGACGTAGAAGCCGCTGGTCTGGCTGATCGGATCCGCATGCGCAGCTGGTGCCCCGAGCAGGATCGCGGGAACCGCCAACGCCAGGGCGACGGCAAGCCCCCAAGGGCGGGTACGTCGTGTCATGAACTGGTCTCCTCGCGGGTAGAACTGGAAGCGCTTCCAGCGATGTTCATCCATGTATTGTGGTCGATGGTCGGAGAACATCTGGCAGATGTCAAGGGAGGCTGCCATCGTGACGAGATCACTTCCCAGGGAGTTTCTGGAACCGCTTCCAGACTGTCGAAGACAGCAAGCCATCTCGACGCCGTCGATGCCGGCCGATACGATCGGTCGGCATCGACGGCACCGGCCGGGTAGCTGCTGCCCCGACGTCGGACGGGAAGGACTCGGCATCGTGATGGCAGCACAGCGACCCAGGCGGCAACCGACCCTCGACGAGGTGGCTGAGCGCGCCGGCGTGTCACGGTCCGCCGCATCCCGCGTCATCAACAAGGCGCCATACGTCAGCCGCGCCACCCGCGACGCCGTGGAGCGCGCCATCAAGGAGATGGGCTATCTCCCCAACCGCACCGCCCGTGCCCTGGCCACCCAACGGACGGGGATCGTCGCGCTGGCGGTCTCCCATGACGATCCCGAACTGTTCGCCGACCCGTTCTTTGCCCAAATCATCGTCGGCGTGTCCGCAGCGCTCGAGGAGACCGACCTTCACCTGCTGCTGTGCCTTGCCAGCTCCGGGCGGGGCCGGTCCCGGTTGACCAACCTGCTGCACACGCGCGGCGTCGACGGCATCATGCTGATGGCGCTGCACGGCGACGATCCGCTGACGCACATCGTGCGGCGGGCCGGCCTGCCCGCGGTGTACGGCGGCCGGCCGTTAAACTTCGAACCACAGTGGTACGTCGACTCCGACAACCTCGGCGGCGCCCGACTGGCCACCGAACATCTCATCGGCCTCGGCCGCACCCGGATCGTCACCATAACCGGCCCCAGGTCCACCGATGTCGGCCTCGCTCGCCACCGCGGCTACGAGGAGGCAATGATCATGGCTGGGCTGACCCCGTACGCGGCGGCGGAAGGTGACTTCACCGAGACCGGCGGTGCCGCAGCGATGAGATCACTGCTCGACAGCCACCCCGACCTCGACGCCGTCTTCGCCGCCAGCGACAACGCCGCAGCAGGCGCTCTACGTGTCCTCATCGACGCTGGCCGGTCGGTTCCAGGCGACGTGGCAGTGGTGGGCTTCGACAACCTCGGAATAGCCGAACGAACCGATCCGCCGTTGACCACCGTTCACCAGTCGGTCCAAGCTCTGGGCAAAGAAATGACCCGGATGCTCGTCGAGCTCATCGCGGGGCACGAACCCCTGTCCATCATCCTGCCCACGAAGTTGGTGCTACGCGACTCGGCATGATCAGCGAATCAGGCCAGCCGGTTGGGGCGGCAGGGACTCCGCAGGCAACGGGCTAACACAGTTCACGGGCGGGGGGGCAGGGTTGACGCAACCATGGATGCAGGTGCGGGACAACAAGGGTGCGCGCACGCCCGGCGTGGACGGACGCACCGTCTCCTACATCGAGAACGTGCGAGGCGTCGAGGACTTCCTCGACGAACTACGGTCGCAGGTCAAGGACCGCAGTTTCCGTCCGATCCCGGTGCGCGAGCGCATGATCCCCAAGACGAACGGCAAGCTACGCCGCCTAGCGAGGCGGAAAGGGATAGCGATCGCGGACGAGTGTCTGATCCCCCGTGATTCCAAAACGACCCGAAACCTGGCGGATGTGGGTCGATGCAGTGCTGGGCGGGCTCCAGTCGGTGGCCCGCCCGCTTCCTGGCCGTCCAGTCCGCGCGGTAAGGGAGACCACGAGGGAAGGCCTGCGGCGTACTCGTGGTGATGTTACCGGGGAGAAGCTCGATCCCGACCCACCCAACGGTGGCCGGTGAACGTGGGAAGCGTCTGGGCGCTGCCCACCCTCCCGGCATCCTGCCGGGCGGCGGGCAGGCGCGCCGTCAGCTGACGGCGCCCAGACGCGGCAGAGCTCTTGTAGTAGTCCGAGCACGGGAGAGCCGCGTACATGGCGAAGGAGAGCAGCAGGTTTGTGGCGAGGACTGTTCGGGAGTAGGTCGACGGTGAATACCGTCGCGCCGTGGCTGACCTTCCGTGAATCGGAGGCCCGGGTACTTCATGTCCAGACCAAGCTGCACAAATGGACAACAACCGATCCGAGCAGGCAGTTCCACGATCTGTTCAACCTCGTCGCCGACCTCGCCACCCTGCGGCTGGCATGGCTGCGAGTACGAACGAATCGGGGAGCCCCCAGCGCCGGGTCGATGGGGTCAGCTGCTCGCATGTAGAGCAGCAGGTCGGTGAGGAGCCGTTCCTCCGGCAACTTCGCGACCAGCTCAAACAGGGAGCCCGACCAGGTGGTGCAGATGGCGCTCAAGCTGGTGCTGGAACCGATTTTCGAGCCGGATCAGTACCGGTCCAGTTACGCCTACCGACCAGGACGCGGTAGCCGAGATAGTGCACTGAGCTGATCTCAACGACTTTGCGGTAGGTATTTGTATTCGAAGTGGGTCAGGTGTAGTGCTGCGGTGACGATGTCGCCGATTCTGCGTGGGCTGGCGGTGGTGTGACGGAGCGTCCTCCAGCGTCCGATCAGGATGGCGAAGCCGCGTTCGCCCTGCCAGCGCAGGCTGCGTAGCAGCCGGTTGTAGAAGCGGTTGTCGGGGGCGAGCTGGCTGCCGTCGGTGTTTTGCTTGACCGGGGTCTTGATGCCCTGGCCTGCGCCTTCGTAGCCGGAGTCGGCCAGGGTGGGCAGGTCCAGTTCGGTGGCGGCCCAGTTCAGGGCTGCGGTGACACCGAGGGTCTGGGCGCAGGTCAGGTCGTGCAGGTGTCCGGGCATCGCCGGTGAGGTCCAGATCAACAGTCCGTCCGGGCGGGCGACCGCCTGGATGTTCGCGCCGAAGTCGCGGTGCTTTCCGGAGTACCAGGCGTCGATCGTTTCGCCTTTGACGGACAGGGTGGTCTCGGTGAGCCGGTCGCAGTCGAACAGTTTGCCGTCGAGGATGACGTGGGACCAGCCGTCGTCGGCGACCCGGCGCAGGGCGGTGTGGAGATCCTCGGCCTGTGTGGTGAGGACCGTGATGCCCTCGGCGAGGTACCGGTAGGCGGTCGCCCGTGAGATGCCGAAGCCGGCGCCGAGCAGCGCGACGTCCTCGCCCTTGCGGAACCAGACGAGCACCATCAGCGCCTGGCGGAAGCAGGTCAGGGCACGGGCGCCGGTACGGGTTCCGCGCGTCCGGCGTTCGGCGGCGAGCAGCCGGCTGACGTACTGCACGAGTTCCCTGGGGACGTCGACCAGGGCACGATATGCGATCACGTGGGGTCCTCACCGGTGGGTGATCTTGTGGTGAGAACTACCTACCGAGGGCCCCACGCCCTTCTCCAGCACTGTCCGGCTTCACCGGCTTCGTCCGTGTCGCACCAATCAAACCTTTTGCGTTGCTGAGATCAGCTCACTACATCAACAACGGCTACTCGTGGTTGGTCGAGGGCGACATCGAAGGCTGCTTCGACGAAATTCGGCACAGCGCCGTGATCGAACGCATCCGTCGACGCGTCGCCGATCGCAAGGTGATCAATCTGTGCAAGGTGTTTCTCAAGGCTGGTTTGCTTACCGATCTGGGACGACTCGAACGACGGGTGTCCGGCACGCCGCAGGGTGGTGCAAACAGCCCGCTGTTCGCCAACCTTGGCGTTGTCCGCTCTGGACGAGCCGATCCAGGCAGCCTGGGCGGCAACGTCGAAATACCGCACAGCGCTCCTACCTGCACTCGAAGGGGATCGCCACCTATCGACTCATTTGGTACTCGGATGACTTCGTGGTCATGGTGCATGCAACCCGAGAGCAGACGGAGGCCCTCAAAGCCGACACCGCGAAGATCCTGGATGGTCAGGGACTGCGGCTGTCGGAGGCGAAGACGCACATCACCCACGTGGACAGCGGTTTCGACTTTCTCGGCCTCCGCATCCAGCGTCGGCCGCGTGAAGGCAAGCCCGCCTGCGCCTACACCTTCTGTCGGAGGCTAACTTCGAGGCCACGAAACGCAAGGTCCAGGTCACCCGATATCGCTATCGCGGGTCGAACATCCCCACGCCGTGGGATGCGGCAACTGCATCGGCGTAACTCGCCCATCCGTACACCTGTGGAGAGCCCGGTGCCGGGACGACCGGCACGCTGGGTTCGGGGAGCGGGTTGGGGAAACGGACCGTCTGAGAAGGCGGCACCGCGCCCCGGTCCGACTCCATTCCACCGGCGCTCCTACGGGTTCCGCCCGATGCGCCGGGCTCATGACGCGATCGCCAAGACCCGTCTACTCACGTCCAAGAGCTACGAATGGATCGTGGAAGGCGACATCACGGCGTGCTTCGACGAGATCGACCACACGGCCCTGATGGACCGGGTGCGCGATCGGATCGCGGACAGACGCGTCCTGGCCCTGGTCAAGGCGTTGCTCAAAGCTGGCATCCTCGGTGAGGACGGCCAGCCGCGAGCCACCGACACCGGCACCCCGCGGGGATCGATCCTTTCGCCGCTGCTGAGCAACGTGGCCTTGTCGGTCCTGGACGAGCACTTCGCCCGGATCCCCAGCGGTCCCGCCGACGCGACGGCGGTTGGCAGGTCCTGGGACTTACGCCGGTGATCCTCTCGGGTGGCGTCGGACGAAGTCCCAGACGATGGCGCTGGCGTCCGGGCCGGCGCCATCGGTGAAGAGGCCGTCACCGGCAGGGCCTGGCCAGACGTGCCCCATACTGCGGACGAGGTACGACTCGACGACAGACGTGCCGTCGGGCGTGCTGATGGTGGTGCGCGTGTACGCATGCCTGCCCGGTTCCGCAGGCACCGTCGCCGTCTCTTCGACAAGGTCCAAACTCTCGTTTAGCAGACCGTCGTCAATGAGGTCACTTACCGCGATCCAGTGCTCGACGAGGCGAGTTGCGACGATTGGTGGGACGACGTCATCCTCCTCGCCCTGGATGACGAGCAGCGGCACCTGCCGCGCCCGGTCGCCCATCTGGGACCACGCCTGACGTGCGGTGTAGTCCGGCGGTGTGGCACCGGGGTCGTCCGGGTCCACCTGGTTCAGCCCATACTCGCCACCGGCGACCGACGTCGCGGTCGCGAAGACGTCGGGGTAGGTCGCCGCGAGGATGACGGCGGTCCCCGCCCCGGAGGACGCGCCGGCGACGTGCACGTGGTCCGGATCCGCGTTGTACTCTTCGACCACCTGCCGAGCCACGCCTGCGAGCAGCGCGGGTTCTCCGTCGTAGCGGTGCTGCTCCCGCGGATCAGCCGAGTTCCAGCAGTTGACCGCGTTCCGGAACAGGCGTTGCGTGGGATAGACCACGATGAAGCCCTCGCGGTCGGCCAAATTGTTAAACTGCGTCGTGAACTTCATCGAGTTCCACCCGTACCCGGACATCCCGCACCCGTGAATCGCCATGATCACCGGCAACCGGGTGGTGCCGTCGTACTGTGGCGGTAGGTGGACCTGGTAACGCTGGGAGCCGACGTCGCTTTCGTACTTGTGATTGCGATCTCCCTCCCCCATCCACCATGGCAGGCCGAACTGGAAGACCGCGACACCGACACCGACACCGACCGCGAGCACCAGCGCGACGCAGGAGGCGATCCAGGGCCATCGCCGCCGCCGAAGCCGGTCGGACCGCAGCTGATCGGACTCGAGCGCCTGGTCCAGTGCGGGCATTTCGTGCTCCTTTCGCCAACCGGTGCTCACCTGTTGGTAGTGGCCATGCCGGCAGCACTGGCTGCGACGATCGCCGCCGCGGTGCGCGTCACCGCGATGGCGACCGCCTCGGGTCCCCAATGGCCGCAGGCGATCTCGCTGGCCCGGGTCACCGTCGTCGACGTCCAGGGCAACGGGGGCCGCAGCGAGGGCATGGCGCCGCTGGCGAAGAGCAGCCCGATGATCGCAGCGGTGCGGGGATCGGGAGCTTCGCCGGCCTCCAGGATCCGACGGATCCGCGCTCGCAGCCGCGCCTCGTGCTCCCCGTCGGCCGCGGGCCACCTGGTGGAGCGGAACACGCGCAGCACCCGCGTCTCCTCACGCCGCAGGAGGCCGCGGGCCACGAGCCGGTCGACCACCACCTGCCACAGGTCGGCGCCGAGCGTGACGAGCAACGGCTGCACCCGCTGCGTCTTCTCGGCGATGGTGTCGTAGGCCGACTGCAGCAGCGGGTCGGGCAGCGGACCCTCACCAGCCGGGGTGACCCGCGGGCCGTTCAACCCCCCGGAGTCGTCAGTCTGAATCCGATTGAGCAGCGCGAGCTCGGTGAGCACCGCGCCCCCAAGCGTGTAGTACAGGGTGCCCGCCGACTGGATCGACGCGCCGTCGTCGTCCATTAGGAGCAGCATAAGGTCGTCGACGATGAGTAGGTCGTTACGTGCCGACATCGGCTTTCGCCCATAGGTGTTCCTTCCCTGTCCTCTTTGCGCGTTGTCACTCGCCCGTGCGCTCAGCCGAGAAAGGTGCGCAGGACGGCGTTTACCTCCTCGGCGTGGGTCCAGAGCAGCCCGTGTGGGGCGCCTTCGATCTCGACGTACTCGGCGTCGGGAAGTGCCCGGCGGAACCGCCGGGCGGTGGCGTCGATGGGGAGGATGTTGTCGGCGGTGCCGTGCAGGATCAGGGCCGGTTTGCCACTGGCACGAACCGCCTCGACGTCTTCGCGGAAGTCCTCGATCCAGGAGGACACGACGGCGTAAGCCGCCACCGGCGCGCTGGAGACGGCTACGTTCCAACTACCGGTGACGGTCTCCTGGCTGATCCGGCTGCCGAGGTTCTCGTCGAGGTTGTAGAAGTCCGAGAAGAACTGCATGTACCAGGCGTATCGGTCACCTTTCGCCGCAGCCTCGATCCCGTCAAACACCTTCTGCGGCAAGCCCTCTGGGTTGTCGTCACGGGCGACCAGGAACGGTTCGAGCGAGGCGAGGAACGCCAGCTTCGTCACCCGCTGGTGGCCGTACCGCGAGACGTAGCGGGCCAGCTCACCGGTGCCCATCGAGAAGCCGACCAGGACGACGTCGCGCAGGTCCAGCGTCTCCAACACGGTGTTTAGGTCAGCGGCGAACGTGTCGTAGTCGTAGCCGGAACCAACCTTCGAGGAGCTCCCGAAGCCGCGTCGGTCGTAGGTGATCACCCGGTACCCGGCAGCAAGCAGCTCGCGCGTCTGAAGCTCCCAACTGTGGCCGTTGAGCGGATATCCGTGGATGAGGACAACCGGCTGGCCTGCGCCCTGATCCTCGTAGTACAGCTCGATCGGGGTGCTGTTCTCTTTCCCGACGGTGATGAGACCCATCGTCGTTTCCCTTCTGTCGTCGGATACTTCGTGGTGGCGTCCGCGCTGGAGGTGTTGTTGTGGTGCGGCGCTTGTCCACGGGGCTCCCAGCGGACCATCCGCGCGGCCAACACGATCGCCACCGCCGCCCAGGCCGAGGTCGGAGCCAGTAGGAGCACGGAGTCGGCGAGTGAAACTCCGCTGTTCCAGGCGGGTGCTCGGCCGTGCCCGCTGACGACGTCCGCTGGCCCTCGATGACCTCGAGCATCGAGGTCTTGCCCGCCCTGTTGGTACGGAGGAGGGCGTAGAACTCCCCGCTCGATCTGGAACGCGAGTTTTCTGACGGCGTGGAATTCGCCGTACCTGATGCTCAGCTCGTCGATTTCGATGACGGGTCTGGCTGACATCGCGATTCCTTTCGTCTTGACACCAGGCTCCCGCTACCGTCGACGCCTTCGCGTCGGTACAAGCCCCTTAGCTGTCACCGTCCGAGCAGGCCGCACTCAAGTGCGTGTACATGGCGTTGATGAGCCTGGACCCGACCGGCAACGGCCGCCGCAGGTGGACCATCCCGCACCGACCACAGCATTACCGTCGACTCGGCATAAGGCGTGGCGACGGTCGGGGTGAACGGCAGTACATGGGCTGCGCCGGTCGGGTCTTCAACGGCATCAACACAGTGCACCTGGCCTATGTGCGGGAACGGACCGGCCACGCCCTGATCGCCGCGCGGCAGTGGATCCCCACCGAGCAGATCACCGACCCGGCCACCGCCGCGCGGACGGGGCTGACCCCAGGGCTGGAGTTCCGCACGAAGGGCCAACTCGCGATCGACCTGTGCACCCACGCGTACGCCGACGAGCTGACCTTCGACGTGATCTGCGGTGACGAGGTGTACGGCAACTGCACCGAGCCGCGGGGGTTCCTCGAATCCCGTGGACAGGCGTACGTGCTGCGGGTCGCCTCGACCTTCATGATCCAGATGCCGTCCGGTGACCGGCTGACCAGCGCGCAAGCCGTCACGGAACTGGCGGCGGGGTCCGGCCGCGGCTGGCATGTCCGCTCGGCCGACGCCGGGTCGAAGGGACATCGCTGGTACGCGTGGGCGTGGATCGCCACCGCCTCACCCCGGCACCACCTCCTCGTGCGCCGTCACCTGGCCACCGGGGAACTGGCGATGCACTACTGCCACGTGCCCGAGAGCAGCCGGCGGTCGTGTCGCGGCTGGTCCGCGCCGCCGGCCTGCGGTGGCCGGTCGAGAAATGCTTCGAGTTGGGCAAGGACCACCTCGGCCTGGACCAGTGCCAGGCCCGCACCCTCCACCACCCACAACCACCCGACCACGCCATCGACTGGTTCACCTGGCGACGACGCCACCAGACCCGCACCTGCTGGCACCACCAACTCGCCCGCCTCAACCGCGAATACGCCCTGGTCAACTAGCAACTGGCGGGCTGCCGTAGTAGCCCCTGATGCCTTCGCCGGTCGTCACCGTGCGCGAGGTCGATGGTCGCTGCCCGCGGCGTACCGGGACCAACAACGGCGTCGGCGGACGTGCCGGCCACGGTTGAGACCCCACACTGGCGGCTGCGGTACGCATCGGTGATAATCGCCTACGTTCTAAGTTGGTTGTACGGGTGCCGACGGACTCAGGTGAGAACGAACTGGCGAACCTTCTGGGCCGGCGCGCAGACCGCGTCGCCGTCGAACACCTACTCGCCCAGGCACAGGCCGGACGCAGCGGGGCGCTCGTGGTGCGCGGGGAAGCGGGCATCGGAAAGACCGCGATCCTGGAGCACGCCCGCGATACCGCATCTCCGTCGGGGTTCCGGGTCGAACACTCGGTCGGAGCGGAGTCCGAGAACCAGTTCGCGTTCGCCGGTCTGCACCAGCTGTGCGCGCCGCTGCTGGACCACGCGGATGCGCTGCCCGAGCCGCAGCAGGCTGCCCTCGGCGTAGCGTTCGGCTTACGCGCCGGAGCGGCACCGGACCGATTCCTGGTCGGGCTGGCCACCCTCAACCTGCTGGCCGAGATCGCCGAGGAACAGCCGCTGCTGTGCCTCGTCGACGACGCTCAATGGCTGGACGAGGCCTCCGCGCAGATCCTGGCGTTCGTGGCACGCCGAGTCGCCGCCGAACGAATCGCCTTACTCTTCGCGCTGCGCGATGTCGGCGACAGCGCTGTCACCACGTTCGCCGAGCTGCCGGAGCTACGGCTGGACGGCCTCAACGACACCGACGCCGGAGCGCTGCTGGCCTCCGCCGTCCACGCACCGCTCGACGCTGGAGTACGCGACCGGATCATCGCCGAGGCACGCGGCAACCCGCTGGCGCTGCTGGAGCTGCCCCGCAGTACCCGTCCCACACAGCTGGCCGGCGGGTTCGAGCTGCCCGACACCCTCAGCGTTCCGCACCGCGTCGAGGACGCATTCCGGCGCCGCAGCGGCAGCTTGCCCCCCGACACCCAGCTGCTACTGCTGGTCGCCGCCACCGAGCCAACCGGCGACGTGGCGCTGCTGTGGCGCGCCGCCGCCGAGCTAGGCATCGCCCTCGAAGCGGTCGAGGCAGCCGAAGCCGTCGGGCTACTCGAGATCGATATCCGGGTGCGGTTCTGTCATCCGTTGGCGCGTTCGGCGGTCTACCGGGCCGCCACGCCACCCGACCACCGCCGCGCCCACGGCGCTCTGGCCGCCGCCACCGACCCGCAGACCGACCCGGACCGGCGCGCCTGGCACCGCGCACAATCGATCTTGGGCACCGACGAGGACGCCGCTGCCGAACTTGAGCAATCAGCCGACCGGGCGCGGGCCCGCGGTGGGCTGGCCGCCGCAGCCGCGTTCCTGCAGCACGCGGCAACCCTCACTCCCGATCACGCCACCCGAGCCCGGCGGGCGCTGGAAGCCGCCCGCGCCAAGCACGAAGCCGGCGCCTCCGAAAGCGCGCTGGAACTGCTCACGACGGCGCCACTCGGGCCGCTGGCTCCCCTGCAACGCGCGCATCTCGACCTGCTGCGAGCCCAGATCGTGTTCCACCTGAACCGCGGCACCGAGGTGCCGGACATGCTGATGGATGCTGCCAAGGCGTTCGCCCCGTTGGACGCCGCGTTGTCCCGCGAGACCTACCTACATGCGCTGGACGCGGCGATCATCAATGGCGGGGGCGACGCGGTACGCATCGCCGAAGCGGCCCTGGCCGCCCCGGCGCCCGAGGTGCCGCCGCGACCGGTAGACCTACTCCTCGACGGGCTCGCGACGACCCTGACAAGGGGACATCCGGCAGGAGCGCCCCGGCTGCAGCTCGCACTGGCAGCGTTCCGCGACTGCCCGCAGGCGGAATCTGTGCAGTCCAGCCAGAGCGACCGTTGGCTGTGGCTGGCCGGCCGCAACGCCGTGACGGTCCTCGACGACGAGCTGCTCTATGTGCTGGCCAGCCGCAACGTCCAGCTCGCTCGTGAGGCCGGCGCGCTGGCGACGCTCCCCGCCGCACTGAACTTCCTGTCCATCACGTTGGTCCTGATGGGCGATCTCGCCCACGCTGACGAGCTGGCGGCCGAGGCCACAGTGATCACACAGGCGACCGGGGGCGTGCCGTTGCGCCATGGTCGCGTCATTCTCAACGCCTGGCGTGGCGACCAGGCCGAGACCACCGCGCTCAACGCCATCATAGCCAGCGATGGCACCTACCCCGACGAGGGCGTGGAGGTCTCCCTCGCCCGGTACGCGATGGCGGTGCTCCACAACGGCTTAGGCAACTATTCGGTCGCGCAGGAAGCTGCGGCGAGGGCGTGCAGGTCCGACGAACAGTCGATCAGCAGCGCGGGCCTACCCGAGCTCATCGAGGCTTCTGTCCGTGCCGGCGAACCGGAACGAGCGGCGCTCGCACTGGAGCAGCTCAGTTCACGCGCGGATGCGTACGGCACCTCATGGGCGCTCGGCCTGGCCGCGCGCTCACGAGCGCTGGCCAGCACCGGGCCCGATGCCGAGAAGAACTACCGCGAGGCGATCGAACGGCTCGAAAAGTCCCGGATGGCCAGCGACACGGCTCGTGCTCACCTCGTCTACGGCGAGTGGCTGCGCCGCGAAGGCCGCCGCCAGGACGCGCGCAAGAGACTCCGCACCGCCCACCAACTGCTGTCGGAGATGGGTGTGGAAGCGTTCGCCGAGCGAGCGGCCCGCGAGCTACGCGCCACCGGTGAGCACCCGCGCAAACGCACCACCCAGCCGGCCCACGCCCTCACCACCCACGAGCTGCACATCGCCCGATTGGTCGCCACCGGGGCCACCTCCCGGGAGATTGGCGCACAGTTGTTCCTGAGCCCTCGCACGATCGAAGCCCACCTGCGCAGCATCTTCCGTAAGCTCGGGATCACCTCCCGCCGGCAGCTCAAGGAACTACCGCTGCGCTGACCAGCCGCGCACACCACGGCCAGAAGACCTGGGAAGGCCGGGCAGCCAGGCGTCGGTGCTCGATCCACCAGCTGCGTTCGGCTGCTTTGACAGCGTCCGCCGGGCTAATACGCCGCGCCAGCACGGTGCGACCGATCGGGGCCTCCGCACCTTCCACCGACGCGAACCGTCGCCACGGATGCGAGGCTGGCGATACGCCGATGACCGACGGCGGTTCGGATCGCAAGACCTCATCCCGACATGACCTGGAAACCTGCGACACCATGCCGCACAACCGATTTGGCCGCCGAGTCGCCCTCAGGCCGAACCAGGAGCCAGGGTCGGGTCGCCCGGAGGGATCTCACCTCCGGGCTCCCACGGAACGGAGCGTGACAGTCTCCCGTCACTCCGCTCGTACCACCCTGGCCATCATCAGAGGGTTACGGACCCAGGCCCAGTGCGCGAAGTAGCGCGGGTGTTGCGCGATGATGCGTTCCCACACGACTCGGGCCTTGCGTCGGGGTCGTAGCCGCCGGTACTTCTTGCGGATCCAACGCACCAGGTAGGAGTTGATGCGCGCCAGGAGAGTGTTGAGCTCGGAGCGGTAGAACCGCCCGTAGTAGCTCATCCACCCGCGTACGACGGGGTTGATCATCTCGGCGAGTTCGGCCCAGCTGAGGTCCAACCGGCGGTGGATCTGCCATCGCCGGACGGTACGGCTGAGTCTTTTGAGAGCGTCCTTGCTGACCGCCGGGAGGAACGCGGTGAACACGTCCCCTCGACGATCTTTGGCCCCGCGAGGACGGAACGTGTACCCGAGGAACGTGAACGAGGTGTCCGGATGGGCGCCTCGCCGGTTGGTGTCCTTGCAGTACACGATCCTGGTCTTGTCCGGGTGCAGGCGCAGCCCGACCTCGACCATCCTGTCCTCGATCGCCTGGCGCACCAGGTACGCCTGGCGTTCGCTGGCGCAGTGCACCACCGCGTCGTCGGCGTAGCGTTCGAACGGCACGGACGGGAACGTCCGGGCCATCCAGGTGTCGAACGCGTAGTGCAGGAACAGGTTCGCCAGCACGGGTGAGACCGCGGACCCTTGCGGGGTTCCCCGGTCTCGGGGTTGCAGGCTACCGTCGGGCTGCTGCATCGGGGCGATGAGCCACCGTTTGACGTACAGCAGTACCCACGGCAGGTCGGTGTTCGCCTCCACCGCTTTGATCATGAGGTCGTGGTCGACGCTGTCGAAGAACGCCTGGACGTCCAGATCGACGACCCAGTCGTAGCGCCAGCACCGTTGCCGGCATGCCGCTACCGCGTCCAGCGCCGACCGTCGCGGCCGGTAGCCGTAGGAGTCGGGGTGGAAGATCGGTTCGACCTTCTCCTCGATCCTGCGGGCCACCACGGTCTGCGCCACCCGGTCACCCACAGTGGGCACACCGAGTGTTCTGACCCCACCCTGCGGTTTCGGTATCCGCACCGCTTTCACCGGAGGCGGGAAGTAACTGCCCGAGGACATCCGATTCCAGATCTTGTACAGATTTCCTTTCAGATCCTTCTCGAACTCCCCCAAGCTGACGTCGTCGACTCCGGGTGCTCCCTTGTTCGCCTTGACTCTTTCGTACGCTTCCCAGACTTCCCACTTTGAAATCTCTAACGGTTTCTCTGACAATGTCAGCTCGCTCCTCACAGTTCCTCCCAGACCGTTATGCGTTCTGGTTGACCAGACGAACCAACTGCGGATGGCCCGGCCCCTTCGCTCCACCCCGATTACCAGGGCTTCGTCACTACTACGGGCCGGTCCGCCAGCGCGTCTCGCATCGGTACTCACACCTCGCGGGCACATCCCGCTCGGCTACTCCCTCTCGCCCGGCTACCCGGGGCGGTATCGAGACACGCCTTCCCACGTTCCATGCAGAAGCCGCAGACCAGGCTCATGCCGCCTCCATGCCGAGCACCGCCTGGCCAGTCATCGGGCACCCGCCAGACTCATCCCGCAGCCAACAGCAAGGACCACGGTTCTGATGCCACCTAAAACGTAACGACACGTCAACAGCGGTTCGGTTTCACTCATCTTCCCGGTCCCTACCTGACACCTCTCACGGCGCCTTTTCCACATCGCTCACCACGACGGTCTTCAGCCAACGCAGCATGTGGTGGTTTGAAGCCTCCTCCCGAAAGGCGACTCCGAAGGGCCAAACCTTCATCTCCTGCACAGCATCGATTCCTGACATCGCTCCTACATCGCGATCACCATTCCTCGTTCGTGGCACACGCTATTGCGTAGTCGGATTACTGCTGGTCACGGCGTCGATGAGGTCTGTGGAGCGTCGGTTCGCGCGTCGGGTGGCGCGGGCGATGTTGGGTTCGCCGTTGGCACGGTGGTAGCCAACCGCGGTGTTACGGAGTGTGGCGAAGACGGCGGGACCGTTGCCGGTCCGGGCTCGATGGGCATCCTCACGTAACGTCACGTCGCGGACGTAGTGCAGGCGGTTCTCGATATGCCACTCCGCTCGCGCCCAGGCGCCGAGGTCGGCGGGTTGGGCTGCTCCGGCGGGAAGGGACACGGTCAGATACGCCGTTTCGCGGCTGGTCCTGCCCTTGACCGTGCGGGTCCGGGTGATCCGAACGGCCTGCTGGGCGTGGGGGAAGCCGAGCCCGCCGGGGGTCGCCACGGTGACGGCCTTGACGGTGCGGGTCTCCGTGCGGCCGTGTCCGGTCTCGCGGGTCCGCGCTCCGACCGGGACCTGCGCCCAGGGCAGCGTCTTGAGCTGGGCGAATGTGGTCGGCTGGTTGGCTTTTACCGTGACCATCAGATGTCCGCCGGCGGCGGCCAGGTACTCGGCGTGTCCGGTCTGGGCTTGCAGGGCGTCCGCGACGACCAGGACGTCGGTCAGCGATCCCAGCTGGGCGGCGACCAGGCGTAGCAGGGGCGTGAACGCGGGGATCTCGTTCGATTTCGTGGCGATCTGGACCTGGGCGAGCACGATGCCGGTGCTGGTGTCGTAGGCCGACAGCAGATGGACCTGACGTCCGTCGGGGAGCCGGGCACCGCGTACGACCTTGCCGTCGACGGCGATGACGATGCGCCACCGCCGTCCGGTCCCGCCGTCCGGTGTGGTGCGTGCCCGCAGCCAGCGGGCCAGTACCGCCGACAGCGTTTGCGCGTCGATGCGGATCAACAGTCGCCACACCGTGGTCGCGGCGGGGACCCGGTCGGTGAACCCGAGCCTCGCCCACGCGGCGCGGTCGAGGTCGCGTACCCAGTCGGCGATCGCGGCGAACGTGCACGCCCCGGCCAGCACCGCGCACACCGCGACCGCGAGCACGCTGACCAGGGGGTAGCGGCGGCCACGCGGGTCACGCGGATCGGGAACCGCCCTCAACGCGACGAACAGACTGAGCTGCTCGCTGTCAGTGACCGCTACCGGGAGAGGCGTATCGGTGGGTCGGTGCGGCAGCAGAATCTCGGTGGGTGATGATGGCATCGGCGGGTGCGGTCTTCCTCGGGATCATGCGGCTTCGCAACTTCATGATCACCAACGGGCCGTGCCCGTCCTGCATAGACCCCCGGATTCCTCCCAAACTCCCAGCTCAGCCAGCCCTCAACCGACTACGCAACGGCCCTGAACCAGGAGCGGACGACCATGCCTACCATCAACCATACGATCGACATCGCCGCGCCTGCGGATCCTGTGTGGACGATTCTCACCGAGACCGCTGTTACCCGGAATGGAACCCGTTCATCACGAAGCTTGACGGCAGCCTGACCCGTGGCTCTCATGTGGCGGTCACTATCGCTCTTCCCGGGGCTAAGCCGCGCCGCTTCACTCCCACCGTCACCACCGCCGAGCCCGAGCGGCAGCTCGCGTGGCTCGGCCGTGTGCTCATCCCGGGGATCTTCGACGGCGCGCACTCCTTCGACATCGAACCGCTCACTCCCAAATCGACCCGGTTCACCCAGTCCGAACGCTTCTCTGGATTGTTCGTGATGATGCTGCCCGGCTTGTTGCGCTCGGCCGAGTCAGGCTTCGCTACGATGAACACGGCTCTCGCCGCGCGGGCAGAGGCATGACGGCCGTGTGCGCAGCCCGGCGTCTGGGTGACTCCCGGCAGTGGCTCGCCGACCGCGACGAGCCCGCCGGGTCGGTATGTGAAATGAGCCCCGCCCGGTTCAGCTGCTCCCTGACTGACAGGTAGTCCATCGAATCAGGACGATCCGAGGCCACGGTCAGGCGGTGAGCTCGTTTGTACCAGGAACGCCACGCGAGGCGCTCAGGCCTGTTGCAGCAGCCGGGGGTGGTTAGGTTTTCCCTGAGCCGATATGCCGCCCACTCCCGCCTACAGAGTGTCAGATCATCGGGTTACCGCTGACGGTCGCCTCAGGGGAGGTGAGGTCCTGAATGACATCCCAATGTTCGACGATACGTCCGTTATCGAGCCGGAAGATGTCAACGATGACGACCGGATTCGGCGCCCACCCATGGACGACGCTGTGGGTGAACACGAGGTCACCCTGCGCGGCGATCCGCTTCGGCTCCCATGAGAAGCCCTCCAGGCCCGGCACCACAGCGCGTAGCGTGCCCAGACCATTGGCCAACTGAGGACTGTGCTGGACGTAGGGCTCAGACCAGTACCGGTCGAGCGCCGTGATGTCCTTCTCAACGAAGAGTTCCCGCATGGCGGTCAGTACGATTTCGGTGTTGCGTTGAGCCTGGCCAGTCGCTGTGTTCGCGGCCATGGTCATGCCTCCTCGATAGTCCCGACGAAGTTGTAGAGAGTGCCGCCGACAGTCACATTGGAATACAGCGTCGCGTTGGCGAAGCCCTCGACGTGGGTGACGGTGGCGCCGCTGGCCTCCGTCCACGAATTCAAGTAGACGCCGTCGCGAATCTCCCGCAGGTCGAGCTTCACGGTCTCCGCGTGACCATCGGGCGCAAGCCCGCCACCGCTCTCGACGACGAAGCTTCCCTGTGTCTGCGAATCAAAGGTGAACCGGACCGTCAGTTCACCCAGGTTGAACCGGTAGCTTCTGCCGATAACCTGCTCAGTCATAACATCCTTTCATCTTCAGCCGGTCGGTGTGCACTCTGCAGACCACCTGCTCGCTCCTTGGCTCATGCTGGGAATCGACCGACCGGGTGTCGGGTCATCCAAGCGGGGTCTGACCGCAAGGCCCGGTGTGATCGCAGTACGGCTGCAGGCGGCTCTGCCCGCAGCCACATAGGACGGCCCTGATCTCAGCGCTCGCACCTCGCGATGTGGCCACACTCAACTCACCGCGCACGATCAACTGTCCGGTGGAGTCGCGTGACCCACGTGGGCCGATCAGGGGCCTCCGCCCCGCCGGATACGAGTTCGTACCGCAACGCTCCGGAGGGACAGCGTCGGAGCCCTTCGGCCAAGCGCTCGGCCTCGGCACCGTCGGGCCGGCTCCACGGGCGCTGACCCGGATCAAAGACCTCCGGCAAGCCGCGAACCCACTCGGCAGCGTGCAGGCAACGCCTGGCCTCAAAGGTCACGGTGATCGACTGACCCTCGTACGCCTTCTTCGCGGTTCCGCTGCTCATGTCGCCTCTCCATCGTTGCCGCGCCCTGCTGTTCAGTCGGTGACTCTGCTGCGGGACTGGTACACCAGGTCCTGGTACTCGGGGTGCCGCGCGATCCACCCCGCGAAGAACGGGCAGGTGGCCAGGACCAGCAGGCCTGCGGCGCGGGCCTCGTCGAGGCCGGCGCGGGCAAGGGCCGTCCCCACTCCCCTGCCCTCGTACTCCGGCGGGACCTCGGTGTGCACGAACGCGATGAGTTCCTTGGTCCGGATGTACTGCGCGATACCCGCAACCTTGGACTCTCCCTCGACCCGAGCCTCGTACTGCTTGGCTTCGGGGACATCCTTCACATTAACTACCATGTGTCCTCCATCAGCTCTCATCTCTGATACGGGCGGACCGGCGCGGCGGCCAGGTCAGAGGTCGCTTCCGCCGTCTCCGGCGAGCATCTGTCTCCCAGAGGCGTCATACGGCTCGACCGCCGGCCGTACCACCGGTTGCCGCCAGTCGTGTTCGCAGGGGTAACGCGGCGGTCGTGCGATCACCTTGGTGGTCTTCACCGAGCAGAGGTTCGGTGCCAACGAAACGGGTCGTCCTCCAGGGCGGAGCGGTCCCAGCCCCCGAGGTCTGCGGCGGCCACGTAGGTGCTGCGGAGGAACTCAGCGACCGCGCGGTCCGGATTCGGTGCGGCGCGGGCAGCCTCGTACGGCAGCAGGAACTGCTGGAACTCAGCGCTGAAGTACGCGCCGTCGGGTCCGATCGGCTGCTCGGCGAACCCGTCGGGTGCGGGATAGGCGTACGAGTAGAAGGCGCCTTCCTCACCGCCGCCGGGCCAGAACCCGCAGCTGGACAGCTCGCGGGAGTAGCCCTCGACCATGACCCAGTCTCCGCAGTTCGGCACTCCGCCGGGGTGCGGCGGGGCCGACCGGCCGGAGAAGCGGGTGCAGGCGAGGTCCATCCCGCCCCAGAAGAAGTGCACCGGGCTGACCTTGCCCACGAAATGCGACCGGAACTCGCCGATCACCCGGTTCGCCTGCAACAGCTGCCGCCAGAACAGGGCGGCGGCCTCACCGTCGTAGGAGGCGTGGTGGTGGTCCTCGGCGAACGGGATCGCCGGGTCGACCTCGTTGGGATGCGGCCGGATCGGCGCCTCGATCCCGAGTTCGTCGAGCATGGCCATGACCCGCGAGTAGAACTCGGCGACCGGCATCGGCCGGAGCGGAAGACTCCGCACGCCGCCGTCGCTGGTGCGCACGTCGAGCCGATGGCCGATGAAGTCGAACTCGATCTCAAAGGCTCCCGTGCCGTACGGGATGGCGGACGTCGTCAACCCGCGTGGGCTCACGTACAGGGTCACCTGCCACCAGTGATTGACCAACGGAGCGTGCGCCATGCGGATCTTGCCCACGATCTGGGTCCACATGTGCAGGGTGTCACGCGTGTCGGTCCAGTCCGAGACCCGCAGGCTCGGCCAGCTCGTCGTTGCCGAAATGGTCATCGCTACTCACATCCTTGGCGCTGTCACGAGAGGTGACGGTCGTCGGGTCAGCGGTACTCGGGATTGGCCGTGTCCGGATAGACTCCTGCGTCCCAGACAGTGCGTTGGTTGCCGTAGGCCGGGAACCCGCCGGCACGACGGATCATCGACGCGAGGTGGAGCAGGTTGTAGGTCATGAACGCGGTATTGCGGTTGGTGAAGTCGTTCTCCGGCCCGCCAGAACCCGCGTCGAGGTAGGACGGGCCGGGACCGACCTCGCCGAGCCAACCCGCATCGGCCTGCGGCGGGATGGTGAAGCCGATGTGCTGCAAGCTGTAGAGGATATTCATGGCGCAGTGCTTCAGGCCGTCCTCGTTGCCGGTGAGCAGGCAGCCACCGACCCGCCCGTAGTAGGCGTACTGACCCTGCTCGTTGAGTACACCGGAGTAGCCGTAGAGCCGCTCGATCACCCGGCGGGTCACCGAACTGTTGTCGCCGAGCCAGATCGGACCGGCGATGACCAGGATGTCGGCTGCCAGCACCCGGGTCAGCAACGCGGGCCATTCGTCGGTGTCCCACCCGTACTCGGTCATGTCCGGTCGCACGCCGGTGGCGATGTCGTGGTCGACGGCGCGAATCTGGTCCACGCTGACCCCGTTCGCCGCCATGATCGCCACACTGCGGTCGATCAACCCCTGGGTGTGGCTCCGGCCGGGGGAACGGTTGAGGGTGCAGTTGATATACATCGCATGCAGCCCGGTAAAGTCGGGCTTCTCGATGATCCTCGCGGTCATGATGTCCTTCCTGGTCGCAATTGAGCAATGACATCGATGACCGCGAGCCGGACCCCGTCGCCAGGGTCGGGGTCCGGGATCATCATCTCCGGATCTACGAGATAGACTTCGTGACCGTTCAGGCGGAGCCGACGCGCGACTTCCAGGAGCATTCGTCGGGACACGTCGTCGATAGAGTGCACCAGGGAGACGTCGAGGACCACTCGGGGCTCCGAAGGCGCGCTCTCCACGACCTCGCGCACGATCCGTTCTGCTCCCGCAAAGTGGATTCCGCCCTGCAGCCGGAGAACCCGGGTCGCGTCCGCTCCGTCACCCCGTACCCGATTGGAACGCACGACCGCGCGCGCCGCAGGCGGGACCTCCATCACATGCAGTCCCATGTCTGCCGAGAACCGCTCGAACAGCGACACTCCGCGAACACTGTTGCCGTGCCTGTCCAGTCGTGGCGAGAAAGTGGCTATGCCGAGCTGACCGGGGAGTGCACCGATCAGTCCCCCGGCCACACCGCTCTTCGCTGGAATGCCGACCTGCGTGGCCCAGTCGCCGGCGGCGTCGTACATCCCGCAGGTGGCCATGACGCTCAGGACCTGACGCACCACCGCCCCGTCCACCACCTGCTCGTCCGACAGGGGATTCACCCCGCGGTTGGCCAGCGTCGCCGCCATCATCGCCAGATCCCGGGTGGTCACGAGGACCGAGCACTGACGGATGTAGCCATCGACGACGGCCCTGGGGTCCTCGGTGAGGATGCCGTGGCTGCGGAGCATGTACGCGATGGCAAGGTTGCGGTGCGCGTTCTCCATCTCGGATGCGCACACCGTCTCGTCGACTGTCAGCTGACGGCCAGCGAACGCCGAAAGCCCCTGGACGACGCGGTCGACCCGCTCGACGGGCGTCACGTTTTCCGGACCGGTAAGTGAGTGAGCGGTGATCGCGCCGGCGTTGATCATCGGATTACGAGGGCGCCCCGTGTCGTTCTCCAAGGAGATCTCGTTGAACGCCTCCCCGGATGGCTCGACCCCGACCTTGGCGAGCACTCGATCAAAGCCGCGATCGGAGAGCGCCATCGCGTACACGAAAGGCTTCGAGATCGACTGGATCGTGAACGCGACGTCAGGGTCGCCGGCACCATGGACCGTGCCGTCGACCGTGGCGAAGACCGCTGCCAGACGCTCAGGATCAGCCGCCGCGAGCTCGGGGATGTACCCCGCCGGCTCCCCGGAGGTGTCCGATTCGACATCTGCGAGTACGTCAGTCAGATAGTCGGGAACGACTGACCGCATCTGTCCTCCTCAGGTTCTCGCGGAAGCTGTTTGCAGGGCCGCGCCCGAACGGCCCGGCAGGCTGTGGTGAGGGTTCGCAGCTCGGCGGCCTCGACATTCGCTCCGAACGCAGCAGTCCCGGGCTCGACGCGGGCACCGGCCGAGAGGGAGCCGATCGCCACGGCGTCGAATCCGAACGCGTTGATGAGTTGTGACACCACAGCCACGTCCTCGGGAGAGTCTCCGGCGACCGCGATCGCCTTGCGCCCGGACCGCCCTGCGGGACGAGCCTCCTCTTCGAGGTCGTGATAGCCCATGTGGTTCAGCGCCTTGACGACCCGCGCGCCCGGCAGGAACCGCTGCACGGCATCGCTCGATGACACGCCGGGCGGGACGATCGTGTCGCGGAGGCCGTCAGACTCCCACCAGTGGTTCATCGCATCCACGACGAGCTTCCCCTTCAATTCGTCTACCGGGAGGTTGCGGTGCCTGCTGAATGGGAGTGCGAGGATCACCACGTCCGCGGTCGCCGCGACCTCGGTCGGCCACCCGGCAGTGGCGCCGGGTGTCAGCACCTCGGTGGTCAGTGCGATCCTCTCAGGATCTCCGGAGCCGGCTATGAGGACGCGATAGCCGGCGGCGACGGCCAGACGGGCCAGGACGGTGCCGACCTTCCCGGCACCCAGAATACCGACGGTTGTGACACGAGAAGTCATCGTGCAACCCGCGCCGTGGCTGCGGACTGCTCAGCCAGAAGCTCACGCACCCGCGGAATGACCTGCGTGCCGTACAGCTCGACCGACCGCATCCGCGCCGCGGCGGAGACTGTCCCCGCGGCGGAGTAGATCATGTCGAAACGGCCCACGTCCAACATCCGGACCGCGCGGGCGATCTTCGCCGCGACGGTCTCGACCGACCCGACGTACAGCGAGCCGTGCGCCACGTCGGCATCGAACTCCCGCCGCTGGAGCGGCGGCCAACCGCGCAACGTGCCGATCCGATCGCGGATCTCCCGGTATCCGGGGTAGAACAGCTCCTTGGCCTCCTCGTCGGTCGCGGCGACGAAGCCAGGCGAGTGCACCCCGACCGGCGCAGCGGTCGTGCCGAGCTGCTGGTGCGCCCGTCGATACAGGTCCACGTACGCAGCAAAGCGATCGGGTACGCCACCGATGATGGCGAGCATGAGCCGGAATCCGTAGCGCGCGGTGCGGAGCACCGACTGCGGCGTACCGCCCACTCCCACCCAGGTGCTCAGACGTCCCGATTCCGTCTTCGGATAGACGTCCGCGTTCTGCAGGGCGGCGCGAGTGGTGCCTTCCCAGGTCACCGGCTTCTCGTCCAGCAGTCGGTGAAACAGGTCGATCTTCTCCTCGAACAGCACCTCGTAGTCCTTCAGGTCGTACCCAAACAACGGGAACGACTCGGTGAACGACCCTCGCCCGAGGATCACCTCGGCGCGACCGCTGGATAGCGCATCGATCGTGGCGAAGCGCTGGAACACCCGCACCGGATCATCCGAGGACAGCACCGTCACTCCCGACGCGAGCCGGATCCGCTGCGTGGCGGTCGCGATGCCGGCGAGCACAGTCTCCGGACTGGAGATCGCGTACTCCGGCCGGTGGTGCTCGCCCAATGCGACCACGTCGATGCCGATCTGGTCGGCCAGGACGGCCTCGGCCACTGCCGCGCGGATCGCCTTCGCGTGCGAGACGATTTCCCCCCGGTCATCATGAGGGCGGTCACCGAAACTGTCGATACCGAACTCGATCTGCGATGCATCCACCGTGGGTGACTCCTTCAATGTCTCGGCTGCCTCCGACATCTGGTCCAGATGTGGTGATGCTCAGCGCGCAGGCGTTGCCGCCGAGCACCTAGGTGACGGCCACCGTTCGCCGGGCCGTGGGGCTTTCGCCGAAGTCGCGCACCGTGCCCGCCGACACCGTCCGACGACCCTCGATGACCTCGATCGTCGAGGTCTTGCCTGCCCCGTTGGTGCCGAGGAGGGCGTAGAGCTCCCAGAGCGCGACATGGGTCGAGATCTCCTCGACGGGGTCGAACTTGCCGTAGGTAACGCTCAATTGGGCGGCTTCGATGACTGGGCTGACGGGCATCGCGGCTCCCTCTCGTCTCGGCACAAGACTTCCGTCCTCGGCGGCGCCTTCGCGTCGGTATAAACGCCTTAGCCCTCACCTTCAGCGCACCGATTCGCAAGCGAGCTGGTCACGGGCGGTGCGAGCAAGCCGGCGTGGCAGCCGGGACGCGGGTTGACCAGTGATGGAAGCCGCGCGCTCGGGCCTGTCTCGACCTACGGCATCCGTTTCATCAACCGCTCCGCGTGGAGATCACGGGTGACAACTACCTACTCCGCCCCTGTCGGACCTCATCCCAACCTCGGGTGGAAGTGAAAGACAGACCACGCATGGGTCGGCGGCGCCGTCGTCGGCGTCCGGGTCGGGCGAGTGCTCCCCCAGGTACCGCGCCAGCTGCGCCGCCGCGAGGAGACAGTTGTACCGGGTCGTCTCCGGATAGTTCCCCGAACGCAGCGACCGGTCCCAGTCCCGCAGGGACCCGGCCCAGGTCCGGGACAGTCCTACGGTCAGCTTCTGAAGATCCAACAGTGCCATGGCAACCTGCCCGAGTTTTGTGGTCCAACAGCGGCACGCCAGACCGGGCATCCATGCCAAGCAATGAAAAGAGGGCTCCCGCAAGTCGCTGACCTGCGGAAACCCTCACGCTGTCGGGACGGCCGGATTCGAACCGACGACCCCTTGACCCCCAGTCAAGTGCGCTACCAAGCTGCGCCACGTCCCGCTCCAGCCGGCACAGCGCCGGCGGCAGCCGGTACAGCGTAGCGCACCGGTCGGCCAGGACACCGCGGCCCCCACCCGGGGAGATACGGCAGCCATACCGGCGACGGGCCTCAGCCGTGGGCCTTGCCCCGCCCGCCGGGACCCACCTGCTTGCGTGGGCGCACCGTGACCTCGATCGGGGTGCCTTCGAAGCCGAACTCCTCCCGCAGCTTGCGCTCGACGAACCGCTGGTAGCCGGCGTCGAGCGGGCCGGTGGTGAACAGCACGAACCGGGGCGGCGCCACGCCGGCCTGGGTGGCGAAGAGGATGCGCGGTGCGCGGCCGCCGCGTACCGGGTGCGGGGTGGCCTGCACCAGGGCGGTGATCCACTGGTTGAGCTGGCCGGTCGGGATCCGGGTCTCCCAGCTGGCCAGGGCGGTCCGCAGCGCCGGGGCGAGCCGCTCCACCGACCGGCCGGTCCGGGCGGAGATGTTCACCCGGATCGCCCACGGAATGCGCCGGAGGTCCCGCTCGATCTCCTTCTCCAGGTAGTAGCGTCGGTCGGCGTCGACCAGATCCCACTTGTTGAACGCGATCACCAAGGCCCGGCCGGCCTCGACGACCATCGACAGCACCCGCTGGTCCTGCTCGCTCAGGACTTCGCTGGCGTCGAGCAGGACGACCGCCACCTCGGCCGCTTCGATCGCGCCGGCGGTGCGCAGGCTGGCGTAGTACTCGGTGCCGCTGGCCCGGTTGGCGCGTTTGCGCAGCCCGGCGGTGTCGACGAACTGCCACGGTTCACCGCCGATCTCGACGATGCTGTCCACCGGGTCGACGGTGGTGCCCGCGACGGAGTCGACGACGGCCCGTTCCTCCCGGGCGAGCCGGTTGAGCAGGCTGGACTTGCCGACGTTCGGCCGGCCGACCAGGGCGACCCGGCGAGGGCCGCGCGGCCCACCCGGCTCGGTGACCGGCGGCGGATCAGGCAACGCGTCGAGGACCGCGTCGAGCAGGTCGCCGGACCCGCGACCGTGCAGCGCCGAGACCGGGTACGGCTCGCCCAGGCCGAGTGACCACAGGGCGGCCGACTCCAACTCGACGGACATGTTGTCGGCCTTGTTGGCGACCAGCAGGACCGGTTTGGCGCTGCGTCGCAGCATCTTGACCGCGGCCTCGTCGACATCGGTCGAGCCGACCGTGGCGTCGACGACGAACAGGATGACGTCCGCGGTGGCCACCGCGGCTTCGGCCTGGGCGGCGATCGCGGCGGCGCGGTCGCGGGCGTCCGGCTCCCAGCCGCCGGTGTCGACGACGACGAACTGCCGACCGGACCAGTTGGCGTCGTACGGCACCCGGTCCCGGGTCACGCCCGGGGTGTCCTCCACCACCGCCTGCCGGCGGCCGATGATCCGGTTGACCAGTGTGGACTTGCCGACGTTGGGGCGCCCGACGACGGCGACCACCGGGACCGGGGCGGCCGGCCCGGTCCGCTCGTCCGGGACTGCCTCGGCGCTCACCGGGTCGTCCGGGCTACGAGCAGCTCGCGGAGCTGGTCGACGACCTCGTCGATGCCCATCCCGGTGGTGTCCAGCTCGACCGCGTCGGCGGACTGCTGCAACGGGTCGGCGGCCCGGGTCGAGTCGAGCCGGTCGCGGCGGGCCAGCGCCGCGGCTGTCGCCGCTACGTCGGCGGCGGTCTCGGCGCTGCGCCGCATCGCCCTGGCCTCGGCCGACGCGGTGAGGTAGACCTTGAGGTCAGCATCGGGTGCGACGACGGAGCCGATGTCACGGCCCTCGACGACAATCGGGGACGGCTGATCGATCAACGCGCGCTGCTCGGCGACCAGCCGTTCACGTACCGCCGGCACGGCCGCCACCGCGGACACTGCGGAGGTGACCTCCTGGCTGCGGATCTCGACGTCCACCGCGACGCCATCCGCGCTGATGTGCGGTGCCGCCGGATCGGTGCCGACGGTCAAGGTGACGTCCGACGCGACCTTGACGACCCCGGGCGTGTCGTGCGGGTCGACGCCAGACCGGAGCACTGCCCAGGTGATTGCCCGGTACATCGCGCCGGTGTCCAGGTAGCGGGCGCCTGTCGCGGCGGCCAGTCGCCGGGAAACGGTGGATTTGCCGGATCCGGACGGACCATCCACCGCCACCACGAAGTGCCCGGTCCGTGCCTGCTCAGCCACCGTCGGTTTCCTCTCTTCCGTACCACCGGCCCCGGCAGTCCCGGGAGCATCCACGAGGGCACCTGCCGAGTGCCCGCTTTCCGGGTCCATCATGCCTGGTTAGTCGCTGACGGCCGAGAAGAGGGCGGCGACCTCCGCGTTGTTCAGCCGCCGGGTCCGCCCCGGCCGCAGGTCACCGAGCCGGATCGGCCCGATGGCGGTCCGCACCAGTCGCGAGACCGGGTGCCCCACCTCGTCGAACAGCCGACGCACGATGTGGTTGCGCCCCTCGTGCAGCACCACCTCGACCTGCGCGGTGCGACCCAGGGTGTCCAGCAGCGCATACTTGTCCACTTTGGCCGGCCCGTCGTCGAGATCGACACCGGCGAGCAGCCGGCGGCCGACCGCCCGGGGCACCGGGCCGGCAATCTCACACAGGTACGTCTTCGGCACCCCGTACGACGGATGCATCAGGCGGTGGGCCAGCGTGCCGTCGTTGGTCAGCAGCAACAGTCCCTCACTGTCCGCATCCAGTCGGCCGACGTGGTAGACCCGCTGGTCAACCCGGTCGAGCAGGTCCGACAACGCGGTACGACCCTTTTCGTCTGCCATGGTGGAAACCACGCCGCGGGGCTTGTTCATCGCCAGATAGGCGAGCCGGTGGTCGGCGACGACCCGTTCGCCGTCGACGTGGATGACCGCCGTACGCGGGTCGACCTTGTCGCCGAGTTGAGCGATGCGTCCGTCGACCGTCACCCGGCGTCGGAAGATCAGATCCTCGCAGGCCCGCCGCGAGCCGACTCCGGCGGTGGCGAGCACCTTCTGCAGACGCTGTACACCGCTGTCGTCATCGCTGGGCATCGGCAATCTCTTCCACGTCGTCGGGCAGGAACGGCGCGAGCGAGGGTAGCTCCTCGACGCTGTCCAACCCCAGTTTCTCCAGGAACAGCGTCGAGGTGCGGTAGAGGTAGGCGCCGGACTCCGGCTCGCTGCCGCACTCCTCGATCAGGCCACGGGACAACAGGGTACGGATCACCCCGTCGCAGTTGACACCCCGGATCGCGGAGACCCGGCCACGCGTCACCGGCTGCTTGTAGGCGACCACGGCGAGGGTCTCCAGCGCGGCCTGGGTCAGCCGTGCCGACTGCCCGTCGAGTACGAACCGCTCCACGTACGGCGCGTACTCCGGACGGGTGTAGAGCCGCCAGCCGCCAGCCACCCGACGCAGGTCGAAGCCGTGACCGGCCGCTGTGTAGCCGGCGGAGAGGTCGGCGAGGACTGCGGCGATCCGGTCGGTGGGCTGCTCCAGCACCTGGGCCAGGACCACCTCGGCGACGGGTTCGTCGACCACGAGCAGGATCGCTTCGAGCGCGGCGCGCAACTCGGCGTCGTCGAGCAGCGCCAGCGCCTCCGGTCGGACCGGCGACGGCCCGACCACCGGTGTCGGCCCGGCTGTAGGCGGCGGTTCAGCGGCTGGCACCGGCTCGGGCGCCGGCGGCGGCTCGGGCGCCGGCGGCGGCTCGGGGGCCGGCTCCGCCGCCGGGACCGGTTCAGGCTCGGGGGTCGGCGGCGGCTGCGGTTCGGGCGCGGTGGCATGTTCCGCTGGTACGGGGGCCCGCGCCCACGGTGGCACCCAGGCGGCCGCCTGCTCGGCGAGCGAGTCGGGCTGCTCGTCGGTGCTCACGGGGTCTCCTCCTGCACGGCGTCCGGCTGCACGGCCTTCAGCTGGGTGACCGGTGCCGCGGCGGCGTCCCGTTCCTCCGGGTGGCCGGCGTACTCGTCAATGGTGAGCTCCCCGCCGCCGTCGGCGCCTCCGGTCCAGCGTACGGTCAGATCCCCCAGGGCCTGCTCCTGGCTGAAGCCGACCAGACCCTCCCGGTAGAGCTCCAGCAGCGCGAGGAAGCGTGCGACGACCTCCAGGGTGGACTCGCAGTCCAGGCACAGCGTCTGGAACGTCGCGGTGCCCATCCGGCGCAGCCGGTCACGCAACAGAGTGGCGTGCTCCCGCACGCTCACCCGGATCTGGTGCACGTGGTCGATGGAGACGACCGGTGCGACGCGTGGCGTCATCGCCCTGATCGCGAGCTTCGCGAGCCGCTCCGGACCGATACCGAGCACCAGCTCGGGCAGCGCCTGCGCGTACCGCTCCTCCATGGTGACCGAGCGGGGATAGCGGCGGGCCCCAGCGGTCTCCAGCTCGGCGATGTGCGCCGCGGCCTCCTTGAACGCCTTGTACTGCAACAGCCGGGCGAACAGCAGGTCCCTGGCCTCCAGCAGAGCCAGGTCCTCTTCGTCCTCGACCTGGGCGGCGGGCAGCAGCCGGGCGGCCTTGAGGTCGAGCAGGGTCGCCGCGACGACCAGGAACTCACTGGCCTCGTCCAGGTCCCAGTCGTCGCCCATCGCCCGGATGTAGGCGATGAACTCGTCGGTGACCTGGTGCAACGCCACTTCGGTGACGTCCAGCTTGTGTTTACCGATGAGCTGCAGCAGCAGGTCGAACGGTCCGGTGAAGTTGTCCAGCCGGACGGTGAATCCGGTGCTCTCGCCGGGCAGGACCACCCCGGCGGCGTCGCCGGAGCCGGGTGCCGTCCCGGCAACCTGCCCAGCTGTCACGTCGACCGTCGGAGCGCTCACCCGTCGACCGTAGTCCACCTGCTCGACGAGCTGCACCGCAGGTTAGCGCTCCGCCTGGTGCGCGATGACCTCGCGGGCCAGCTGCCGGTAGTTGCGGGCGCCGGACGAGGCCGGGTCGAGACTGGTGATCGGTGCGCCGGCCACCGTCGACTCGGGGAACTTCACTGTCTTGGTGATGACCGTCTGGTAGACCTTGTCGCCGAACGCCTCGACCACCCGCTGCAGCACCTGCCGGCAGTGGGTGGTGCGGCTGTCGTACATCGTGGCGAGGATGCCTTCGAGCTCCAGGTCGAAGTTGAGCCGCTCGCGGACCTTGTCGATGGTGTCCAGCAGCAGCGCCACCCCACGCAGGCTGAAGAACTCGCATTCCAGGGGGATCAGCACACCGTGTGCCACGGTGAGCGCGTTGATCGCCAGCAGACCGAGCGAGGGCTGGCAGTCGATCAGAACGAAGTCGTACTCCTTGCGGATCGACTTGAGCACCCGGGCCAGGGCCATCTCCCGGGCAACCTCGTTGACCAGCTGGATCTCCGCGGCCGACAGGTCGATGTTGGCCGGCAGCAGGTGCAGACCGGCGACGTCGGTCTTGATCAGCACGTCCTCGGCAGTGACGTCGTCCTGCATCAGCAGGTTGTAGACCGACAGATCGAGGTTGTGCGGGTTGACCCCGAGCCCGACCGACAGCGCGCCCTGCGGGTCGAAGTCGACCAGCAGCACCCGGCGACCGTACTCGGCCAACGCGGCACCGAGGTTGATCGTCGTGGTGGTCTTGCCGACGCCGCCCTTCTGGTTGGCCATCGCGATGACCCGCGCCGGGCCGTGCCGGTCGGTCGGCATCGGCTCGGGGATCGGCTTGCGCATGGTGTAGGCGGTCGGATCGGCGGGACCGAGCTCCGCGCTCAGATCGAGCCCTGCCTGTTGTTCGCGGAGCGTCGAGGTCCACGCCTCGGCACGGTCACTGTTGCCCGCCATGTCCTGTGCGCCCCCTCCCGACGACTGCTCGGCGCCGGAGCCGACCGGCGTCTGCAGCGGCGTCGCCGCTGCGGGGCCTTCGCCTGCCGCCGTACGAAAGCCGCGCCGTTGCCCGACTGTACGCCACCCGGCCGGGGTGCGGCGGACACCGGTCCGGCGTGTCGACCCGGCATGACCCGGGTACGCCCGACGCCCGCACCCGCATCCGCCTACGGATCGACCGCAGGCTCGCGGAACGGGTCAACCACGGGCCCGCGGATGCGCGGTGGCGTAGACCTCGCGGAGCCGGTCGACGGTCACCAGCGTGTAGACCTGAGTGGTGGTCACCGACGCGTGGCCGAGCAGTTCCTGGACCACCCGTACGTCCGCGCCGCCGTCGAGCAGATGGGTGGCGTACGAGTGCCGCAGGGTGTGCGGGGAAACCGGATGTGCCCCGCTCACCGGCAACCCGGCGCGCTCAGCGGCGCGCCGCAGCACCGTCCACGCGCTCTGCCGGGACAGCTGCCCGCCCCGCGCGTTGAGGAAGACGGCCGGGCTGCCCCGGCCCGCCGCCACGAGTGCCGGCCGCACCCGGGTCAGATAGGCCCGCAGCGCGTCGGCCGCGTACCCGCCGACCGGGACCACCCGCTGCCGGCCGCCCTTGCCACGGAGCAGGACCGTCCCGGTGTCCAGGTCGAGGTCGTCGACGGCGGCACCGACCGCCTCGGAGATCCGCGCCCCGGTGCCGTAGAGGAACTCCAGCAGTGCCCGGTCGCGTACGGCCAGCGGCGGCACCGGACCGTCCACCGCGCCGGCGGCGGTCAGCAACCGTTCGACCTGGTCGACGTCGAGCGCCCGGGGCAGCCGGCGCGGCGGGACGGCGGGACGGACGTCGCGGCCGGCGTCGGAGTCGGCGTGTCCCTCCCGGACGGCGAACCGGTGCAGCCCGCGGATGGCACTGGCGGCCCGGGCGGTGGACGCGGCCGACAGCGGCGGCTGCCCGTCGGCGCCGGCCCGCAGCGCGGCGAGGTGCCCGGTGATCTGCACCGGCCCCACCTCGGCAAGTTCAGCGATCCCCAGGTGCGCCAGCGTGCCGAGGTAGCGGTCCAGGTCGCGCCGGTAGGACCGGAGGGTGTGCTGGGACAGCCCGCGTTCGACGGTCAGGTGGTCCAGGTAGCTGCGGACCGCGTGCCGCAGCGCAGGGGCCGGCGGCACCGTCTGCGGCGGCGCGTCGCCGGTCAGCCCAGCACCTCGGCCAACGACCGGCTGCTCAGGCCATGTGCCTCGGCCACCGGACCGGAGGTGATCTCGCCGTCGTGGGTGTTCAGACCGGCGGCGAGAGCCCGATCGTGACGCAGCGCGTCGCGCCAGCCCCGGTTGGCGAGTTCGAGGGCGTACGGCAGGGTGACGTTGGTCAACGCGTACGTGCTGGTGTGCGGGACGGCGCCGGGCATGTTCGCCACGCAGTAGAAGACCGAGTCGTGGACCGGGTAGACGGGTTCGGCGTGGGTGGTGGGCCGGGAGTCCTCGAAACACCCGCCCTGGTCGATCGAGATGTCGACGAGCACACTGCCGGGCTTCATCCGGGACACCAGTTCGTTGGTGACGATCCTGGGTGCCTTCGCTCCGGGCACCAGGACCGCGCCGATCACCAGGTCCGCGTCGATCACCGCCCGCTCGACCTCGTAGGTGTTCGACGCGACCGTCTTCATCCGCCCCTGGTGGATCGCGTCCGCCTGACGCAGCTTGCTGATGTCCCGGTCGAGCAGCAGGACGTCGGCGTGCATCCCGGCCGCGATCACGGCCGCGTTCATCCCGGACACCCCGGCCCCGATGACCACCACCTTCGCCGGGTAGACGCCGGGGACCCCGCCCATCAGCACGCCGCGGCCACCGCCGGGACGCATCAGGTGGTACGCGCCGACCTGTGCGGCCAGCCGACCGGCGACCTCGGACATCGGTGCGAGCAGCGGGAGGGAACGGTCGGCGTTCTCCACCGTTTCGTACGCGATTCCGGTGACCCGTTGGCGCAGCAGGGCGTCGGTGCACTCTCGCGACGCCGCGAGGTGCAGGTAGGTGAAGAGGACCTGGCCGGGTCGCATCCGGTGGTGTTCCTCGGCGACTGGCTCCTTCACCTTGAGGACCAGGTCGGCACTCGCCCAGACGTCGTCGGCGCTCGGGGCGATGCTCGCCCCGGCGGCGGCGAACTCGTCGTCGGTGATGGCGGATCCGACGCCGGCGCCGGTCTCCACCGTCACCTGGTGACCGGCCCGGGTGAACTCGTGCACCCCGGCCGGGGTGATCGCCACCCGGTACTCGTGGTTCTTGACCTCGCGGGGAATGCCAACCTTCACGTCGCCGTCACCTTTCCGCGGGCCACGCTGCCCGAACTTGTCTCCCGGCGAAGTCTAGATCCGGTCGACAGGTCCGACAGCCGGCACGTTGACAGTCGATGACGGCACGGCTTGACGGTGTGTCATTCCGAGCGACCACCGCCCAGGCGATCACATGGAGTGAAGGCCAGGGACCACCAGGTGAGCGCGGTCCGCGGTTTTCCCAGGATCCGGACCTTCGCTGCGACGACCTGGACCAAGGTCACTACATTGCCGCTCCATGACCTTTCCTCAGCATCCTGGCGCCGGTGGCGTCTCCGACAAGAGCAAGATCATCGCCGGGGTCCTCGGCATCCTGCTGGGCGGCTTCGGCGTCGGCCGGTTCTACACAGGCCACACCAAGATCGCCGTACTCCAGTTGGTCGTCAGCGTCGTCACCTGCGGCCTCGGTTCGCTCTGGGGCCTGATCGACGGGATTCTCGTCCTGGTCAACGGCGGCACCGACGCCCAGGGTCGGCCGCTGCGCGACTGACCACCCGACCGCTCGGCGACCACCGCGTAACCGGTGGCCGAGCGGAGATTGCGACAAGCCGAACGGCGGTCGGGCGGACGACATCCGCGCCGGCCGCCGTTCGCCGGCCGCCGGGTCAGCGCGCCGCGCCGCCGGGCGGGCGCGGGGCAGGTTCGGTGACGGCACGCAACGCCGCCCACCCCGTCTGCCGGGCGCAGGCCGCAGCCAGCAGACCGGCTACCGCCGGACCGTTGGTGATCTCGCCGCCCAGTACCATCCGGACCGCCTCGTCGAGGTCGACGAGGTGGACCTGCAGCTCCGCCTCCTCGTCGTGGCGATGGTGCCGGTCCTGCTCCGGCACCGGGGTGAGGTCCCGGGCGAGGAAGATCCGGACCGTCTCGTCCGAAAATCCCGGCGACGGGTGCACATCGACGAGCAGATCGAGTCGACCGGCGGTCAGGTCGGCCTCCTCGACGAGCTCCCGGTGGGCGGTGGCGGGCAGTTCCTCCCCGGCGACGTCGATCAGGCCGGCGGGAAGTTCCCACAGCTGCCGGCCGACCGGATGGCGGTACTGACGGACCAGCACCACCCGTCCGGCCTCGTCGAGCGCGACCACTGCGACCGCGCCGACATGCCGTACGTAGTCCCGCCTGGCCACACCGCCAGCCGGCATCGTCACCTCGTCGCTGACCACCGAGAAGATTGGGCCGGAGAACCGGTCGGTCCGCGACAGCACCCGGTAGACGTGACCGCCCGAGCCGTCTTCGGCGTCCGGCCCGTGCTCCCGCATCAGGCCTGGCCTCCGGGGGCCGGCGCCAGATCCACCGGCAACTGGTCGGCCTCCGAATACGTGATCACCGCACCGACGAAGGCATGGAACAGCGGATGCGGCCGGGTCGGGCGGCTCTTCAGCTCCGGGTGGGCCTGAGTGGCGACGAAGAACGGGTGCTCAGCCCGGTCCAGCTCGACGAACTCGACCAGCCGGCCGTCCGGCGAGGTGCCCGAGATCCGCAACCCGGCTTTCTCCAACACCTCCCGGTACGCGTTGTTCACCTCGTAGCGGTGCCGGTGCCGTTCACTGACCTCGGTCGCCCCGTACGCCTGCGCGACGATCGAGCCTTCAGCCAGCAGCGCCCGGTACCCGCCGAGGCGCATCGTGCCGCCCATGTCCCCCTTGCCGGCGACGATCTGCTCCTGGTCCGCCATGGTCGCGATGATCGGGTGTTCAACCTCCTCGTCGAACTCGGCGGAGTTGGCACCGGCCAGACCGGCACCGTTGCGGGCCACCTCGATCGCCATGCACTGCAGGCCGAGGCAGAGCCCGAGCACCGGGACGCCGTTCTCCCGCCCGTACCGGGCCGCGCCGATCTTGCCCTCGATGCCCCGCACCCCGAATCCGCCCGGGATCACGATCCCGTCGACCCCGCTGAGCGCGGCGGCGGCACCGTTCGGGCTGACACACTCGTCGCTGGGCACCCACCGGATCTGCACCCGCGCCCGGTGCCCGAAACCCGCCGCCCGGATCGCCTCGGTCACCGACAGGTACGCGTCCGGCAGGTCGACGTACTTGCCGACCAGCGCCACGGTGACGGTGTGCCGCGGATGGTGCACCCGCTCCAGCAGGTCGTCCCAGCTGGTCCAGTCGACGTCGCGGAAGGACAGACCCAGCCGGCGCACCACGTAGGCGTCGAGGCCCTCCCGGTGCAGCACCTTCGGGATGTCGTAGATGCTCGGCGCGTCGGGGGCGGCGATGACCGCTTCCCGGTCCACGTCACAGTAGAGCGACAGCTTGTGCTTCAACTTGTCCGGGATCTCCCGGTCGGAGCGGCACACGATCGCGTCCGGCTGGATACCGATGCTGCGCAGCGCGGCGACCGAGTGCTGCGTCGGCTTCGTCTTGAGCTCGCCGGACGGCACCAGGTAGGGAACCAGCGACACGTGCAGGTAGAAGCAGCGGTCCCGGCCGACGTCGTGACGGACCTGGCGGATCGCCTCCAGGAACGGCAACGACTCGATGTCGCCGACGGTGCCGCCCACCTCGGTGATCACCACGTCCGGGATCAACCCGTGCTCGTCGGGCTCTCCCATCGCCCGGATCCTGGCTTTGATCTCGTTGGTGATGTGCGGAATCACCTGCACCGTGTCGCCGAGGTACTCGCCCCGGCGTTCCTTGGCGATGACCTCGGAGTAGATCTGACCGGTGGTCACGTTGGCCTTGCAGGACAGGTCACGGTCGAGGAACCGTTCGTAGTGCCCCACGTCGAGATCGGTTTCGGCGCCGTCGTCGGTGACGAACACCTCACCGTGCTGGAAGGGGTTCATCGTGCCGGGGTCGACGTTGAGGTACGGGTCGAGCTTCTGCATCACCACTCGGAGTCCGCGAGCGCTGAGCAGGTTGCCCAGACTGGATGCGGTCAACCCCTTGCCGAGTGAGGACGCGACGCCCCCGGTGACGAAAATGTGCCGTACCGTCTGTGTCGAAGGGGCCAAGGCGTGCTCCCGTGGGTCGTCTGACTGGTCGTGCAGACCGGCGCGTCACTGATGAAGCTGCTGGCGCGATCCACGGGACTCCACGGTAACACCTGCCGAAACAGCGGACCCGCTGACCTCGTCGGGTGCCTTCGCCGGGCTCTGCTCGGCCGGGCCGGGCGGGCCCGTCTGGCCGGTGGACGGTCTGGTCCGGTCCGCCGAGTGCCCGAGCACCCGCAACGCCACCAACGCGGCCAACGGCACGGTCACCGCCGCCGCCGCACCGGCCACGTCCAGCGCAGAACCCGCAAGACCGCCGCCGATCACCGACGACACGGCGATGCCGGCCATCGCCGCCCGCACCGCCGGATAGATGCCGAACAGCCGTTTCAGCCCGCCCCACGGCTGCAGCAGGGCGAACCACACGAGTACCGCCGCGACCAGCGTCAGCACCGTCAACGGGCTGCTCAGCAGGGCCGACATGTTGGCCGCCGAGGAACGGTGCAGGGTGAGCCCGCCGGTGCCGTCGGCCAGTGCGGTGAGGAACCGTCCCAAGCTGCCCCGTTCAGTCTCCGGCCGCTGCAAATCGAGCAGTGCGAAGCCGGCGGTCACCAGCAGACTCGCGACCGTCGCCCACGCCACTCTGGGCACACTCAGCCAACCCCCGGTGCTGATCGCCGCCGTGACCGCCACTCCGGCGGTCAACGCGATCGCTCCGACCGGGTCGGCACCCAGGTAGGGGCTGCCGACCAGGATCACCGCGGCACCACCGATGGTGACCACCACCGTCACCCGCCAACCACGCCGGACCCGCTGGGCCAGACAGCCGGCGGCCAGCAGGGTGCCGGCGATCAGCACCCCCAGTCCCACCGTGCCGAGCCCGGCGTAGCGACCGCCTTCGGAGGCGGAGTATCCGGCTACGCCGTTGAGTTGCAGCCTGGCGCCGGTCAGCACGTCGGCGGCGACGACCGCCGCCGCGATCGTGGCGACCAGCGTCATCGGGGCGAGCGTGCGTCGGTAGGAACGGCTGATCCGGACCGCCGCCGTCGCGGCGGCGACCACCAGCACCGTCGCCACGGCCAACGCGGGGCCGGGCCGGCCGCTGCGCCACCAGGGCACCACCTCGGCGAGCAGCGCCGCCGGGATGGCGAGCGCGGCCGCGATCAGCAGGACCTCCATGACGGCGTTGGCCCGCCGAGTGACCGGGTCCGGGCCAGGCCGCCCTGCGGTGCGGCGCACCCGGCGCAGCAACGGTACGACGGCCACGGCGAGTGCGGTGTGGAACCCGGCGAGCAGGCCGAAGAACCAGACCGCGGCGCGCCGCTGGGCGCGGGCCTCCCGGTCCGCGTCGGCCGGGTACGCGATCGCCGTCGCGAGGTCCTCCGGCCGGCCAGGTGCCGAACTCGCCGGCTGGCCGATGAACAGCCCGTCGGGTTGATCCCGGTCGAGCACGTGCAGCGCGGTCGGTGCCAGGTCCACCAACTGCAGGTAGCCGTCCCGGCCGGTGGTCGGCGACGTCATCCAACCCGTCTCCCAGCCGGGACCGTCGGCGACCGCCACGTGCAGCCGGGTCGGTGCGCCGGTGTCGGCCAGCCCGGCGACCAGCACGAGTGAGCGCTGCGGGCGAGCCGCCAGAACCCGCGCCAGCGTCTCGTCGGCCCGCCGTGCGGCGGCTGCCCGTTCGGTCGGGTCGGAACCGGCAACCACTCCGGCGTCAACGACGCTCAACACGCAGGAGGCGAGCAGGTCCGCCGGGTCCGGCGGGAGCTGCGGCTCGTAGCGGTCGACCCGGCCGAAAGGCCGGGCGGCGGTCAGCGCGGCACCCGGCCCGATGGCCACCGTGCACCGCACCGACTCGGCCAACGCGCCGGGCACCGCACCCCAGGTGAGACGTTCCTGATTGAGGCGCACCGTCGCGGGCTGCGAGGTCAGGTATCCACCGATGCCGTCAGGTTGCTCGACGGCGATCTGCGCCAGCGGGCAGGTGCCGTCGCCGGTGGTGCCGGTGATCCCGTCGTACGCCGCGTAGTTGCCGGCACCGAGGGTGACCCACCCGTCGGCCGGACAGGTCGGCCGCTGCGCGGACCGCACCGCCAGTGCGGCGATCGAGCCCTGCTCCGCCAGCCGCCACAGCGTCGGCGTCGTCCGCCGGTCGACGTCGTCCCAGCGCAGGCCCGGCACTCCGACAATGACCACGTAGTCCGCGCTGCGACCGGAGGTACCCACCGCCGGCCGGTCGGCCAGTGCCGCCACGCCGGCGGCCAGCAGCATCGACGTCAGCAGCAGCGGCACGATCCGGTGACGCATCAGCCGCTCCCGTCCACCGGTCGGTCGTCGCGGTCGGTCGGCCCGGCACGGCGGCCCGGCACCGACTGCCCGCCGGCTACCTCCCGCCCGCCGGTCAGCTCCCGGTAGACAGCGCGGACCAGGTCGAGACTGTCCGCGTCGCTTGGCCAGCCGGCGGCTCGCCGGGGTCCACGGTCGGCCAGGTCGGCCCGCTGCTGATGGTCGCTCAGCAACTCGCGCACGGCGCCGTCCAGCGCGGCCAGGTCGCCGGGTGGAATCAACCGGCAGGCGTCGCCGACCAGTTCGGGCAGCCCGCCGACCGCGGTCGCCACCAACGGTACGCCGGCCCGCAACGCCTCCTGGGCGAACAACTGTCGAGCCTCCCAGTCGCTGCAGACGACCGCCAGGTCGGCGCCGAGCAGCAGGTCGGACACGTCATGACGGTGGCCGAGTAGGGTGACCGGTGCCCGTACCGCCGAGATCTGCGCCGCCAGGGACAGGTAGCTCGGCCCGGTGCCGGCGATCACCACCTGCGCCGGTGGAGTCAGTTCGCGCCATCCGGCGGCGGCGTCGACCAGCAGGTCGTAGCGCTTCTGCGGGTGCAGCCGGCCGACCGAGAGCACCAGCGGTTGATGGGCGCCGACACCGAATTCCGCGCGCACTGCGGCACGGCTGCGTCTCGGCGCGGGCAACTCCGGCGCCGCAACCGGGCCGAGCCTGGCGTCAGGCGCGCCGAGCGCCACCGCCCGCTCGACTAGGTCGGCCGAGGCACCGAGGGTCACCCGGGCGGCCCGCGCCACCCGCCGCTCGACCAGCCGCGCCAGTCGACCCCGCAGCCCGCCGACGAGGATGCTGTTGTGCCAGGTCACCACGATCGGCGCGGACGGTCGGGCGAGCGCCGCGACGAACCCGGCGCGTAGTCCGTGCGCGTGCACCACGTCGACCCCGTCGGCGAGGACGCGGCGGACCGCGGTCACCGCGCGGGCGTCGGCCAGGGTCGGGTTGGCCGGGATCTCCACCGGGACGAACCGGGCACCGGACGCGGTGAACCGGAACTGCTGTTCGACGGCGAGCGGACCGCACACAATCACCCGCGCCCCGCCAGACACCAGGCCCCGGCTCAGGGATGCGACGTGCTGGCCGATACCGCCCGTGCTGGAGCCGATCAGCAGCAGGACCGTACCGGCCCAGCGATCGTCCGTCGGATCACTCACCGCGACTCCGTCCCCTTCCCGTCCCGTCGCCGGCCGGCCGCCAGCCGCCGGGTCCGGCGCACCGCGCCAACGACCATCGGCCGCAGATCGTGGCGGTCCGCAGGCAGGGACACCGCGAGAAAGACCGCCAACCCGGTCGCCCCGGACAGCATGCCCTGCAGCAGCACGCCGGGCACGCTCGGGGTGGTCGACCCCGGCCCGGTCAGGTACGCCACGCCGGCGCCCGCAGCCGCCGCGACGACGCCGGCTACCAGACCGGTCGCCACCGCCCGGCCGAGCCCGGTCAGCGCGGCGCCACCGGCGACCCGGCGCAGGGCCGCGACCAGCAGCAGCCCCATCACCGACATGCCGAGCGCGTTGGCCAGCGCCAAGGCGAAGACCCGGTCGCGGTCGGGCAGCACCAGTGACAGCACCGGGGCGGCGACCATCACGCAGCTCCAGCCGGCGGCCACCGCTGCGGTGGCAGGTGCCGGGCGGCCGGCCGCGTACAGCGCCCTGGAGCCGATCGCGAACATACCGTAGCCGATCAGGCCCGGAGCGAAGCCGGCGACGCCGGCGGCCAGCGTCCCGGCCTGCCCGGCCGGGACCAGAAAGGCCGCAGCCGGGACGCAGACGGAGACCAGGACGGCCGCGCCGAGACAGCAGAGCAGGACCACGCCGCGCAGGGCCGGACCGAGGTTGGACCGGTACCCGGCGATGTTCCCGTGGCTGTGGGCTGCGGCCAGGGTCGGGTAGGCGGCGGTCGCCAGCGGCACCGCGAGCACCGACCAGGGCAGTAGGAACACCGTCTGGGCCAGCATGAACAGCACGACGCTGCCCTGCGGCGCGCCACCGGCGAAGCAGAGCCAGACCGCGACCAGCACGGCGACCTGCTGCGCGCCGACGGTGACCGCGCCGGCCGCCGCCAGCCCGCCGACTGCGTCGCGGGCCGCGCCGACGAACCGGAGGCCGGGTCGCAGCCGCAGACCCAGTGGGCGCAGCGGCACGAACAGGCACAGCGACAGCACGGCCACCCCACCGGTGGTGCCGGCGGCCAGCAGCAGCTGGCCTGACGTACCCACCCCGGGCAGGTCGGCCAGCCGTCCCTCGGTGGCGGCGAAGGTCAGGTAGGTGCCGATCACCGTGACGCTGGACAGCAGCGGGGCGATCACCGGCCAGGCGAACCGGTGGTGTGCCTGCAGCACTCCGGTGAGCACCACGGCGATCCCGTACAGCGGAAGTTGCGGGGCGAACAGCCGCAGCATCAGCGTGCCGGCGTCGATCTGCGCGGCACCGGCGTCGGCGGCGAGCAGCCGCACGATCGGCCCGGCCGCGAACGCGAGCAGCACCGCGAGCGGGATCAGCAGGCCGAGCGTCCAGGTGAGCAGCGCTGACGTGGTCGCGGACACGGCGGTACGGTCACCGGCGGCCACCGCACCGGCGAGCAGCGGCACCACGAGGCTGGCCAGCGCTCCCCCGGCGACGATCTCGAAGATGATGTTGGGAATCGTGTTGGCGGCAGTGTAGATGTCACCCAGCGCGGTCGGCCCCACCGACCAGGCGAAAACCGCGGTACGGCCGACCCCGGCCAGCCGGCTCGCCACGGTGAGCACCGCGATCAGCGCCGCGGCACCGGCGACCCGGGTGCCGACCGCCGAATTGGTCATTGCCGCGTCCTGGTCAGGGTGTCCGGCGGCCGAGGGCGTCGAACTCACGCAGGCCGGGGGTGCGTGCGATCACCTGGGTGAAGCTGACCCGCTCGCTCGCCGCCGTCAGCCCGGCGAGCCCGGCGAGCACGACCGCGCGGCCGACCGGCCCGGTACGCTGCGCGACGGCGACCCCGAGCAGGGCACCGAGCGCATTGGCGCCGCAGTCGCCGAGCATCACCTGCTCGTCGAGATCGTCGCGGAGCAGCCCGAGAACCGCACCGCTGGTCCCTGCGGCGGTGCCCGCCGTCAGGCCGGCCAGCAACGGGGCGGCGATCAGCAGCCCGGCCTTCGCCGCTCGCCCGGGCCGCAGGTCCAACAGGTTGACCAGGTTGGCGGTGCCGGCGATCACGCCGGCGCCGAGTAGTGTGTCGGCCGCCCGGAGGACCGGTCGGCGGGCGGTGTCCCGGCGGTCCACGGCGAGCAGCGCGGCCGCGACGGTGGCGGCGGCGCCGACCCCCACGATCTTGACCAGCCCGCTGGTCACCCGGCCCGACCGCAGCGCCGAGAGATGCCCGGCGAAGCCCTTGGCCGCCCGCTGGTCCGGTCGGGCGCCGACGATGTCGTCGTAGAGCCCGACCGCTCCGGAACCGGCACCGGCGACCAGCGCCGCCGCTGCGGCGGGCGGGCTCGCGGCTCCGAACGCGGCGGCGGTCGACGCGGCGGCGGCGAGCGCCGGTCCGCCGGCGAGGCTCACCGAGCGGCCCCGGAAGTTGGTGCGCTCCAGTGCGCCACGGGGTGCGACCCGCTTGGCGGTGCGCAGTGCGACGCGGGCTGCGACGGTGCCGGCGGCACCGAGCAGTAACAGGCTCAGCGGGCCACGGTTCGACATCAGGGGCTCACTCCGTCGACAGGGCGCTATTCAGGACGTTTCGGCATCAACGACGTGGCACCCGCGCCGAGCCCGTAATGCCCGGCCTGGTCGAGCGTGAACTGCTCGGCCACGGCGAGCGCCGTCACCGCCTGGCCGGCGGTCGTGTTGCCGTTGTCCACGGTCGAGATCGACTGGGTCAGCGTGGGGTCGTTGCGGACCGCGGAGATCAGGTTCCCGTCGCTGGAGCCGGTGCCAGCCACCACGACCTGGCTGACCCGGTCGAACTGCACCACCATGGTGACCACCGCGGCGTCCTTCTTGGCGGCGTCCCGGTCGACGTACGGCTGCCCGCTGACCACGACGACCGCTTCGGCCGGTCCGGTGACCTCCTGCTCGACGGTGATGTAGCCGGCGTCGCCGTACGCGTCGAGCAGCGCCGCGAGGTCCGCCGGTTCGACCGCCGGCGGCTCCTCCCGGTCGACCAGCGCGCTGGCCAGCAGAGCGCTGGAGGTCTCCACCCCGTCGCTGTTGCCGGGCAACCCGGTGGTGGGGATGGTGGGGCGGGCCGCCGCCGTGGCGAGCTCCAGCAGCTCCACGCTGTTGTCGGGGTTGACGAACTTGTCCTGCACGTCGATCCGGCCGGTCAGCGTCGCTCCGGCGAGGTCGAGCGCGGCCATCACGCCTTCAGCGTGGTCCCGACCGCTGGGCAGGCAGATCACCAGCAGCCGGCGGCCGGCCAGCTTGTCGGCGAGCAGGATCGGCGCGGCCTCGGCGACGAAGTCCTCCTCGCGGTTGACCTCCTCGCGCAGCGAATTGACTGTCTCCCGCAACTGCGTGTTGTCCTTGCGGAGCGCATTCACGTTGTCGCTCAGAGAATCGGCAACCGGGCCGTTCAGCGCAGCGGTGCCGACCACGAGGCCGATCGCCAGGGCGAGGAACACCGCGGTGAGCGACACCACGTGGTAACGGAAGTTGATCACACTTGCCGCCTTCTCCGATCCGTCTGCGCTGACCAGAAGTTTCGGCCGCGCTAGAAGAGCTGACCCAACTGGAAGACGAAATTGTCCCACCACTCGGATGCCACCCCGAGATAGGCCTTACCGACCGTGGAAACCGCCACGGCGGACGCCATCGCGGCGATCGCGGAGAGCACCAACAGCAGCAGCGACGAGCCGGAAATGCTCTGCCGGTACAGCCGGCTCACCCCTTTGGCATCGACCAGCTTACCGCCAACCTTCAACCGGGTCAGAAAAGTGGAGGCCATCCCGCCCCGCCCCTTGTCGAGGAACTCGACAAGGGTGGCGTGGGTACCGACCGCGACGATCAACGACGCGCCCTTCTCGTCGGCGAGCAGCATGGCGAGATCCTCGCTGGTAGCCGCCGCCGGGAAGGTCAACGACTCCACCCCGAGTTCGCGGACCCGGTCCATGCCCGGCGCCCGGCCGTCGCGGTAGGCGTGGACGACCACCTCGGCGCCGCAGCGCAGCACGTCGTCGGTGACCGAGTCCATGTCCCCGATGATCATATCGGGGGTGTAGCCGGCCTCGACCAGCGCGTCCGCTCCCCCGTCCACGCCGATCAGGACCGGCTTGAACTCGCGGATGTACGGCCGCAGCACGTCCAGGTCTGCCTTGTAGTCGTAGCCCCGGACCACGATCAGGCAGTGCCGGCGGGCGATCCTGGTCTCGATGTCCGGTACGCCGACCCCGTCCAGCAACAGGTCCCGTTCCTGTTTGAGGTACTCCATCGTGTTGGCGGCGAACGCCTCCAACTGGACCGAGAGTCCTTCCCTGGCCTCGGCCATCGCCCGGGCGACCGAATCCGCGTCCTGGCGTACCCCGGACGTCACCTGGTCGTCGCCGACGAAGACCTCGGCACCGTCGACCCGCACCGTGTCGCCCTCGCGGATCTTCTCGAACGCGTCCTCACCGAGGCCGTCGACCAACGGGATACCGGCCTGGATCAGCACCTCCGGACCGAGGTTCGGGTACCGGCCGGAAACCGACGGCTTGGCGTTGAGGACCGCGGCCACGCCGACGGCGACCAACGAGTCGGCCGCGACCCGGTCCAGGTCCACGTGGTCGATGACCGCGATGTCACCCGGCCGGAGCCGACCGACAAGGCGCTTCGTCCGGCGATCGAGCCGTGCCGTGCCGGAGATCGTTCCAGGCTCGGGATTACGAGCCCGGCGCAAGGTGGGTAAACGCATCCCTACCATCCTGGCATGTTGGGCGGTGAACACCGACACGACATGCCCGCTGTGCCACTACCGGCAGGTCAGACACACCGGGCCGACCCCGACAGGTCAACCCCGTCGATCGCGAGCGGCGACCGCGAGCAGCTCCTCCGCGTGCGCGAGACCCAGATCCGAGTCGGGTAGCCCGGCGAGCATCCGGGCGAGTTCCCGCGCCCGGTCGGTGTCCTCGACCATCCGCACACCGCTGGTCGTCACCGCCCCCCCGGTGTCCTTCGCCACCACGAGATGCCGGTCGGCGAACGCCGCCACCTGCGGCAGATGCGTCACCACCAGCACCTGATGGCTACGGGCCAGCCGGGCCAGCCGACGACCGATCTCCACCGCCGCCTGCCCACCCACCCCGGCGTCGACCTCGTCGAACACCAACGTCGGCGGGCCTCCGGCGCCGGCGAACACCACCTCGATGGCAAGCATCACCCGGGAGAGCTCACCGCCGCTGGCCCCCCGCTGCAACGGCAGCGGCGGCGCACCCGGATGCGCCAGCAACCGCAACTCGACCTCGTCGGCGCCATCCGGGCCGACGCCGGCGTCGACACCGTCGACGGTCAGCGTCGGCTCGCCCCGGCCCGCCGGCCGGGCGAGCACCGCGACCTCGATCCGTGCGTGCGGCATGGCCAGCCCGGCCAGCTCCACGCTCACCAACTCGGCGAAACGCGCCGCCGCCTGTCGGCGGGCCGCCGACACCCGGGCCGCCAGCTCCGCCACCTCGTCGGCCAGTCGGGCACGTTCCCGGTCCAGCTCGTCCAGCAGCTCGTCGGAGGTGTCCAACTCGGCCAACCGGGACCGGGCCCGCTCCGCCCAGCTGATCACCCCGTCCACGTCGTCGGCGTACTTGCGGGTCAGCCCACGCAGCGCCATCCGCCGCTCGTAGACCACCTGCAGCCGCTGCGGGTCGGCGTCCAGTGCCGCCAGGTACCCGGACAACTCCGCCGCCACGTCGCCGACCAGGGTCGCCGCCTCGGTCAGCCGGGCCGCCAGCTCACCGAGCGCCGGATCCACGGCGGCCTGTGCCTCCAACGACCGGCGGGCGGTACCGAGCAGACCGGTCGCGTCCGGCGTGTCGTCGGCCGGTTCGGTACCGCCGGCGAGAGCGAGGGCGGCGAGCTGGGCGGCGGTACGCAGCCCTTCGGCGTGTTCCAGCCGTTGCGCCTCGGCCTTGAGTGCGTCCTCCTCGCCCGGCTGCGGATCGACCCGGGTGATCTCGTCGAGACCCAGCCGGAGCAGGTCCGCTTCCTGGTTACGCTCACGGGCGTTGCGCCGCCGGTCGGCCAGGTCGTCGCTGATCTGGCGCCACCGGCCGTACGTCTCCCGCATGGCCGCGAGCAGCTTGTCGTGGTCGGCCCCGGCGAACCGGTCCAGCGACGCCCGCTGCTCAGCCGGGCGCAGCAGCCGCAACTGGTCGGACTGCCCGTGCACGGCGACCACCTGAGCACCGATCTCGCTCAGCACCGACACTGGCATACTGCGGCCGCCGATGTGCGCCCGGGACCGACCTTCGGCGGTCACCGTTCGGCTGAGCAGCAGAACATCGTCCTCGTCAGGCTCGCCTCCGGCGTCGACGACCCGCTCACGCACCACGGCTCCGCTGGCACCAACCAGCCGCAGCCGGCCCTCGACGACCGCCCGGCCAGGATCCGCTCGGACCCGCCCGGCGTCGGCTCGGCCACCGAGCAGCAACCCGAGCCCGGTAACCACCATCGTCTTGCCGGCCCCGGTTTCACCGGTGATCACGTTCATGCCGCCGGTCAACGGCAGCGTGGTGTCCTCGATGACGCCCAGCCCGGTGATGCGCAGCTCTTCCAGCACAGCCACCGACAGTAGTAGCGGGCCGCGACGTTGACTACCCGGGGCGGTCAGCGCCGGTTACCCCGCCAACCGTTGACCGGCAGATCGAACTTGGCGACCAAGCGGTCACTGAACGGTCGCGGATGCAGCCGGACCACCCGCACCGGCAGGTCGCCCCGTTGGACTGTCACCCGCGCGCCGGGCGGCAGGTCATAGACCCGCCGACCGTCGCAGCAGAGCACCGCGAACGTGGTGTACGGATCGACGGTGATGACGAAGGTGGAGCTCGGCGCGGTCACCAGCGGCCGGCTGAACAGCGCGTGCGCGCTGATCGGCACCAGCAGCAGCGCCTCGACCTCGGGCCACACCACCGGACCGCCGGCCGAGAACGCGTACGCGGTCGACCCGGTCGGCGTGGCGCAGACCACCCCGTCCGCGCCGTAGCGCGACAACGGTCGGCCGTCCACGTCGACCATCAGCTCCAGCATCTGGGCGCGCTGCCCCTTTTCGACACTGATCTCGTTCAACGCCCACGAGTCGATGGTGACGCCGTACTCCAACTCGGCCCGCACATCCAGGGTCAACCGTTCGTCCACCGTGTAGTCCCGGGCCACCACCTGCCGGACCGCCCGGTCCAGATCACCGATCTCCGCCTCGGCCAGGAACCCGACCTTGCCGAGGTTGATCCCGAGCAGCGGGGCCTTCGCCGGGCGAGCCAGCTCTGCGGCGCGTAGGAAGGTACCGTCACCGCCGAGCGCAAATACGATCTCCACCCCGTCGGCAGCCGCCGGACCACCGACCGGGTGCACCCCGGGCAGATCCAGATCGTCGGCCTCCTCGGCGACCACCCGTACCTCGAAACCCGCCTCGATCAGGTCGGCGGCGACGGTCCGGGCATGATCGGTGCTGCGCCGCCGACCGGTGTGGGTGACCAGCAGCGCCGCTCTGGCACCGCGGGGTGCCACCGGCGCCCCGCCGGTCGGGACTGTCGCGTTCACCGCGCTCCACCTTCTTCCGTGGCCGGACCGGCGTCGACGATAGCCCTCACCCGGAGCGGGTCGACGGGCGGCGCGTCGGCCCGGAACCAGACGAAGAATTCCACATTTCCCCGCGGACCGGGTAGTGGACTGGCGACCACCGCAGACACGCCGAGGCCGAGTTGGGCACCGGCCTGCGCGACGGCGAGCACCGCCTCGGCCCGCAACTGCGGATCGCGCACCACCCCACCGGAACCGACCCGCTCCCGGCCGACCTCGAACTGTGGCTTGACCATCAGCAGCAGATCGCCGTCCGGCTCGGTGCAGGCAACCAACGAGGGAAGGACCAGCCGCAACGAGATGAACGACAGATCCGCCACGGTCAACCCGGCCGGGCCGCCGATCCGGTCGGCGGTGAGGGTACGGACGTTGGTTCGCTCGTGGACGCGTACCCGTGGATCGCCCCGCAGCGACCAGGCCAGCTGTCCGTAGCCGACGTCCACCGCGACCACCTCGGCCGCGCCTCGCCGCAGCAGCACGTCGGTGAAGCCGCCGGTCGAGGCCCCGGCGTCCAGGCAACGCCGGCCGGTGACCGTGACTGCGGTCCCGGTCAGGGCGCCGATCAGCTTGTGCGCACCCCGGGAGACGTAACCGTCCGCCGGGTTCTCACCGAGCAGCCGGACGGCCTCCGCCGGGTCGACCATCGCAGCGGCCTTCACGGCGGCGACTCCGCGCACTTCCACCCGCCCGGCCGAAATCAACTCTGCGGCCTGTTCGCGGGACCGCGCGAGCCCGCGGCGGACCAGCTCCACATCGAGGCGGTTACGGCGTGCCATGCGACTCCGGGGAGGATCTCGGCCGGTCAGGCCTGGTCGATGGTGGCGAGGGCTTCCTGCAGGGTTCCGTGCGCTGCTTCGAACTGGGCGATCTGGTCGGCGGGCGGCAGACCAGCGGCATTACGGACCGCCTCGATGACCGCGTCGACCGCCGGGTGCCCGGTCCGGGTGTCGGCACTGCCGTCGGTGCCGTCGACTGTGCCGTCCGCTAGCGCGATGGTCGCGACGGGTGGCGCCGGTACGACCCGGACGCCGGGTGGTGGCCCCGGTACTGGGCCGGTCACTGCCCACCTGCCGGGCCGTCCGCGGACCTGCGGCCCACCGTCTTGCTGGCCGCAGCCTTCTTCGCCACGGCTTTCTTGGCCACGGTCTTCTTCGCCACCGGCTTACTGGCCACGGCTGGTTCGGCCGACGGCGGAACCGCCGCCTCGGCCGTTGCGGCGGCGGCCGAAGCTGCAGCCACCCGGCTCCGGGCCTGTTCCATCTCGGCCTCCAGCCGGTCGATCCGGTCCCGCAGCGCCACGACCTCCTCGGCCTTGACCAGTCCCACCACACCGAGTGCCCGGTCCACCTCCACCCGCACCAGCCGGGTGAGTGACTCACGGTTCGCGGTGCCGGCCGACAGCAGGTCCTCCGCCACCGCCTGTAGCTGGGCGGCGGTCGCCCCGCCCTTGCCGACCAACGACCGCGCGGTCTGCTCGGCCTTCTTCCGGGACGCCTCGGTCAGGCCGAGGGCCAGTTCCAGGTACGCCCGCCAGGCGTCACGCATGGTCCGACTCCTTCACCGCGGAAATGTTCGGTTGACACGCTACCGGGACGCGACGCCGCAGTGCGGTACGGTGCCTGTGCGCAACACCGGTCGGCGGTGTCCGGCCGGGCCGCCGCGACCCACACGAAGCCCGGGAGGTGCGATTGTGGCCAGCGTCGACGAATGTCGGCAGGCACTGCGGGAGCTCGCCACCCGGCTCGACGGCAACGCCGACCAGGTGCGCGAACGAGTCAACCTTGACCGTACCCTCGCCTGCCGGATCACCGATCTCGGCACCGCGTTCCACGGACGGCTGACCGATGGTCGTCTTGTCGACCTCGCCGACGGGGACGACCCGAAGGCCAAGATCGCAATGAGCATCGGCAGTGACGACCTACTCGCGCTGGTCCGTGGCGACCTCGACGTAGGTCGCGCGTTGGCGGCCCGACAACTGTCGGTCAGCGCCAGCCCGTTCGACCTGCTGAAGCTCAGGAAGCTGCTGTGAACCGCCCCGCTCCGTGGCCAGGTCCGCCGGCCCGGCTCACCCGCCGACCCGGTCCCCGGTCAGCGTAGGCCGCGTCCCGCGGCGAATCACCTCAGCGCGTCGGGTCACGCCAGCGCCAGGTCACGCAGCGCCGATTCGGCTACGGCGGACCCGGATCGCACCTCGGTCACCGGGTCACCCTGCCAGGCGTGCCGGCAGAGTATCCGCAGCGCCTGCGCGCTGTCATCGCCGGTGCCGTCGAGGACGAGCACCGCCGGGCCGTGGCGGTAGGCCTGCCACCCGGCACCGTCCGTCGGGTCGTCGTCGATTGGCCGGGCGGCATCGGCCGCGAACAGGCCGGCGAGGTCCGCCGCCAGGTACGTCGGCCGGCGTGCCGGCGGGGCGGCCAGCAGTTCCCGAGCGTCGCTGATCCCGGTCAACACGAGCAGACTCGCCATGCCGGCGCGGTTCGCCCCTTCGATGTCGGTATCCAGCCGGTCACCGACCACCAGCGGCCGTTCGGCACCAGCACGCCGAGCGGTACCGACGAACAAACCCGGTTCGGGTTTGCCGACGACCTGGTCAGGCTCCCGGTTCAGCGCCGTGCGCAGCGCGGCGACCAGTGAGCCGTTACCGGGCAGTGGTCCCCGGGCACTGGGCAGGGTCCGGTCGGTGTTCGTCGCCACCCAGTCGGCACCGCCCCTGATCGCCACCGATGCCTCTGCCAGGTCGGCCCACCCGATCCCGGGGCCATACCCCTGAACCACCACCGCAGGCTTGTCATCGGCCGACGCGACCAGGGCCAACCCGGCTTCGGTGAGCTCGTCACGCAGCGCGTCCGCGCCCACCACCAGCGCCTTGGCACCTGGACCGTACTGCTGTGCCAACAGCGCGGCGGTCGCACCGGCCGAGGTCACCACCTCGTCGGCAGTTGCCGACACTCCCATGCCACTGAGCAACGCGGCGACGTCGGTCGAACGTCTGGAGGCGTTGTTCGTCGCGTACGCGACCGGCAGGCCGGCCTGCCGCAGCCGATCCACTGCCTCGACCGCCCCGGGGATGGGCCGGTCGATCAGGTAGATCACCCCGTCGAGATCAAAGATCACCAGATCGTATGCGGCGGACAGCCCACAGCGCGGAGCGGTGGCGTCGTCGGTTCGGGTCATCAGGGCCGCTCTTCTTCCGCGCTCAGGGGAGGTGAGCTGCTGGGGTGCGACGTGGCGGCCGGCTCGTCGTCGGACTCATCGTCGGACTCGTCCTCGGTTAGCAGCACGCCGTCGATCTCCAGAAGGCGCTCGGTCGCGTCGGTTGCTGCCTCCGCGTCGGCCTCGGCCGCTCGGGCGAACCACTCCCGGGCCTCGTCCTTACGCCCGGCGCTGAGCAGCGCGTCGGCGTACGCGTAGCGGAGCCGGCAGACCCAGGGGTCGGCGGACTCCACGGCCAGCTCCCGGACCTGCAGCATCGCCACCGCTGCAGCCGGCTGGCCAAGATCGCTGCGGGCACCTGCAGCCACCATCAGCAGCTCGACGGCGGCAGCGGGGTCCAAGCCGGCGCGATCCGCGCCACGGTAGATGTCGATCGCCCGCTCCGGCCGGCCGAGGGCGCGTTCGCAGTCGGCCAGTACGGCGAGGTGCGTCTGACGTCCGGTCATCCGGTGGTAGGTCCGGAGCTCAGCCACGGCGGTCTGCCACTGCCCGGCCCGGTAGGCGGCCAGCCCGACCGCTTCCCGTACCGCCGCGATGCGGGCGGCGAGCCGACGTGCCGCCAGGGCGTGGGCGAGCGCCGTCTCCGGCTCCTCGTCGAGCAGCTGGCCGGTGGCGACGAGGTGCCGGGCCACCGTGTCGGCCACTGGTCGGGCCAGCCCGAGCAGTTCGGCCCGGATCTCGGTGTGCAGATCGGTGGCGAGGATGTCGTCGGACAACTCCGGCGGCGGCGTCCGTTCGGCCGCGCGGTCGGCACCGTCCTCGTCGCGCCGACGGTACGGCGCGGCGGAGGCCTCCGGGGAACGGTCCCGTCGGAAGGGCCGGTCGGTCGGACCGTCCGTACGCCTACGGAACTGCCCCGGCGCGCCGTCGTCACGGGACCGGCCGGCGTCACCGAATCGGGGGCGCCGTTCCTCGGAGCGGGGGCTTCGCCGGTCAACCGGTCGGCCGGGGGTCGAAAAGCTGCCCGACCGGCGATCACCGTAGGAACGGTCGCGCCGCTCGTCTCCCTGCCCGGCGCGTCGGTCACCGCCCCGCTGCTCGAAGCGCCGCTCATCCCGTCCCCGCCCAGCATCGAAGCGACGCTCACCGTCGGCATGCTGTGCGCGAGGTCCCCCGGCCCGGAACCCGCCACGGTCGGGCCGACGGTCGCCACCGTCCCCACCCGTGGTCCGGCGGTCGCCGCGGAAGCCGCGGTCGTCGCGGGGCCCGCTGCGGCGGCCGTCGTCGGCCCGGTGCCCACGGTCGCCGCGGAAACCGCCGGTTCGGTCCCCCGCAGCGCCACCGGGTTCCCCTCGGCCGCCCCGGCGGTCGTCGTCACGGCGGCTGGCCGGCTCCCAGTCGCCGCGTCGGTCCCGGTGCGGCGCCCGTGATGCGCTGTCATCGCGTCGCCGGAAACCGCCATCGTCGCGGCGGCGGAAACCGGACGGTTCGCGGCCTGAGCCGGACTCGTCGCGGCGCACGTAGCCACGGTCACGGCCGCCGGCCCTGCGGTCGTCGGGCTGTCGGCGGTCACTGTCCCAACCGCCCCGGCGGCGGTCACCGTCGTTACCGGTGGCACCACTTCGACGCTCGTCGGGGAACGGTTGCCGGCGGTCGGAACGGAACTGCCCCGCACCGCGCTCACCACCGCGCCGCCCGGTGTCGTGGCCGTCCCGGCGCGGGGTCTGGTCGCCACGGTCGGCTCGGCTGCCGCCGTAGCCGCGGCTGGAGCCGCCGGCACGACCGGATCGTTCGTCGGCGCGCCGAGGTCGGTCGCCATCCTGCCCAGTTGGGTTCACGACTCCATCCTCCCTGATGCCGCCCAACCGAAGTACGGCGGGCAGACACAGTTGAGGGCCGCTCCCCGCAGGGAGCGGCCCTCAACTGTAAAGATGTCCGGCGGTGACCTACTCTCCCACACCCTCACGAGTGCAGTACCATCGGCGCTGGAGAGCTTAGCTACCGGGTTCGGAATGTAACCGGGCGTTTCCCCTCCGCCATAACCGCCGTAACCCTAACAACAAACCAAACACACACAAGTGTTCGTTTGCCCAGAATCACACAGTGGACGCGTACATCTTCGAAGTCAAGTCCTCGGCCTATTAGTACCGGTCAACTGAACCAGTTACCTGGCTTACATCTCCGGCCTATCAACCCAGTCATCTACTGGGAGCCTTACCCCACAAAGTGGGTGGGACACCTCATCTTGAAGCGAGCTTCCCGCTTAGATGCTTTCAGCGGTTATCCCTTCCGAACGTAGCCAACCAGCCGTGCCCCTGGCGGGACAACTGGCACACCAGAGGTTCGTCCGTCCCGGTCCTCTCGTACTAGGGACAGCCCTTCTCAAGTATCCTACGCGCGCGGCGGATAGGGACCGAACTGTCTCACGACGTTCTAAACCCAGCTCGCGTACCGCTTTAATGGGCGAACAGCCCAACCCTTGGGACCTGCTACAGCCCCAGGATGCGACGAGCCGACATCGAGGTGCCAAACCATCCCGTCGATATGGACTCTTGGGGAAGATCAGCCTGTTATCCCCGGGGTACCTTTTATCCGTTGAGCGACACCGCTTCCACACGCAAGTGCCGGATCACTAGTCCCGACTTTCGTCCCTGCTCGACCTGTCAGTCTCACAGTCAAGCTCCCTTGTGCACTTACACTCAACACCTGATTGCCAACCAGGATGAGGGAACCTTTGGGCGCCTCCGTTACCCTTTAGGAGGCAACCGCCCCAGTTAAACTACCCACCAGACACTGTCCCTGAACCGGATCACGGTCCGAAGTTAGAAACCCAAATCAACCAGAGTGGTATTTCAACAACGACTCCACCGATACTGGCGTACCAGCTTCACAGTCTCCCACCTATCCTACACAAGCTAATTCGAGTACCAATGTCAAGCTATAGTAAAGGTCCCGGGGTCTTTCCGTCCTGCCGCGCGTAACGAGCATCTTTACTCGTAATGCAATTTCGCCGGGCCTGTGGTTGAGACAGTAGGAAAGTCGTTACGCCATTCGTGCAGGTCGGAACTTACCCGACAAGGAATTTCGCTACCTTAGGATGGTTATAGTTACCACCGCCGTTTACTGGCGCTTAAGTTCTCAGCTTCGCCCCGAAGAGCTAACCGGTCCCCTTAACGTTCCAGCACCGGGCAGGCGTCAGTCCATATACATCGAATTACTTCTTCGCATGGACCTGTGTTTTTAGTAAACAGTCGCTTTCCCCTGGTCTCTGCGGCCATACAACGCTCCACCCGAAAAGAGCTTCACGTCTCCGGCCCCCCTTCTCCCTAAGTTACGGGGGCAATTTGCCGAGTTCCTTAACCACAGTTCGCCCGATCGCCTCGGTATTCTCTACCTGACCACCTGTGTCGGTTTGGGGTACGGGCCGCTAGAAGCTCGCTAGAGGCTTTTCTCGGCAGCATAGGATCACTGACTTCACCTGAATCGGCTCGGCATCACGTCTCAGCCTCACGCACCACGGATTTACCTATGATGCAGCCTACACGCTTACCCCGGCACAACCACCGGCCGGGATCAGCTACCTTCCTGCGTCACCCCATCGCTTGACTACTACCCGCCAGGTTCCCGCGCTCCCTCAGATCAGTCCGAAAACCTCACCAAGTTCGGGCAGTTAGCACAACGAGGTTCATCATGGGCGCTCCTTCGCGGGTACGGGAATATCAACCCGTTGTCCATCGACTACGCCTCTCGGCCTCGCCTTAGGTCCCGACTCACCCAGGGCGGATTAGCCTGGCCCTGGAACCCTTGGTCATCCGGCGGAAGGGTTTCTCACCCTTCTTTCGCTACTCATGCCTGCATTCTCACTCGTGCCGCGTCCACAGCTGGGTCACCCCGCTGCTTCACCCCCGGCACGACGCTCCCCTACCCATCCACACACCTGCACCAACCCAAAAAGGATCAGCGAAGTACACGCGTGAATGCCACAGCTTCGGCGGTGTGCTTGAGCCCCGCTACATTGTCGGCGCGGAACCACTTGACCAGTGAGCTATTACGCACTCTTTAAAGGGTGGCTGCTTCTAAGCCAACCTCCTGGTTGTCTAAGCGACCCCACATCCTTTTCCACTTAGCACACGCTTAGGGGCCTTAGCTGGTGATCTGGGCTGTTTCCCTCTCGACTACGAAGCTTATCCCCCGCAGTCTCACTGCCGCGCTCTCACTTACCGGCATTCGGAGTTTAGCTGATTTCGGTAAGCTTGTAGGCCCCCTAGACCATCCAGTGCTCTACCTCCGGCAAGAAACACGCGACGCTGCACCTAAATGCATTTCGGGGAGAACCAGCTATCACGGAGTTTGATTGGCCTTTCACCCCTAACCACAGGTCATCCCCCAACTTTTCAACGTTGGTGGGTTCGGCCCTCCACGCGGTCTTACCCGCGCTTCAGCCTGCCCATGGCTAGATCACTCCGCTTCGGGTCTAGAACATGCGACTCAAACGCCCTCTTCAGACTCGCTTTCGCTACGGCTACCCCACACGGGTTAACCTCGCCACATGCCACTAACTCGCAGGCTCATTCTTCAAAAGGCACGCCGTCACCCCGAAAGGCTCCGACGGATTGTAGGCGAACGGTTTCAGGTACTATTTCACTCCCCTCCCGGGGTACTTTTCACCATTCCCTCACGGTACTCGTCCGCTATCGGTCACTAGGAAGTATTTAGGCTTACCAGGTGGTCCTGGCAGATTCACGGCAGATTTCAGGGGTCCGCCGCTACTCGGGAACATCCACAGAAGACCAGAAGTTTTCACCTACCGGACTATCACCGTCTACGGCTGGCTTTTCCACACCATTCAGCTAACAACTGGCTTTATCACTTCTCGACCGAATGTCAGTCCGATCAGCAGAGTCCCACAACCCCGACCACGCAACCCCTGACAGGTATCACACGCAGCCGGTTTAGCCTCATCCGCTTTCGCTCGCCACTACTCACGGAATCACTATTGTTTTCTCTTCCTGCGGGTACTGAGATGTTTCACTTCCCCGCGTTCCCTCCACACACCCTATGAGTTCAGGTGCAGGTGACACCACATGACTGATGCCAGGTTTCCCCATTCGGACACCCTGGGATCACAGCTCGGTTGACAGCTCCCCCAGGCCTATCGCGGCCTCCCACGTCCTTCATCGGCTCCTAGTGCCAAGGCATCCACCGTTCGCCCTTGACAACTTGACCACAAAGATGCTCGCGTCCACTGTGTAATTCTCAACAAACGACCAACCCGCAACCCCCAGCCCCACACCAGCACCACCACACACGATGGCCGGTATGCAAGACCAGGCCGCGCCTGGCACCAGAGACAACAACCCACCACGTGGCCTGTTCCCTCAGGACCCAACAGGATGCCCACCATCCACACCAGCCGCACCAACACCACCCTCCACACCCCCACCCGAAAGCAGAAGCAGTACTAGCAGCATCAGCCGTTGCCGACACGAACTCACCAGTGTCTCCGCCAAATGAGCACCCCCACCCCACACTCGGAGGCGGCAGGCTCCCTACCCGACCTTCGCCGGGAGAGCGCTCCTTAGAAAGGAGGTGATCCAGCCGCACCTTCCGGTACGGCTACCTTGTTACGACTTCGTCCCAATCGCCAGCCCCACCTTCGACAGCTCCCTCCCACAAGGGGTTGGGCCACCGGCTTCGGGTGTTGCCGACTTTCGTGACGTGACGGGCGGTGTGTACAAGGCCCGGGAACGTATTCACCGCAGCGTTGCTGATCTGCGATTACTAGCGACTCCGACTTCACGGGGTCGAGTTGCAGACCCCGATCCGAACTGAGACCGGCTTTTTGGGATTCGCTCCACCTCACGGTATCGCAGCCCATTGTACCGGCCATTGTAGCATGCGTGAAGCCCTGGACATAAGGGGCATGATGACTTGACGTCATCCCCACCTTCCTCCGAGTTGACCCCGGCAGTCTTCGATGAGTCCCCGCCATAACGCGCTGGCAACATCGAACAAGGGTTGCGCTCGTTGCGGGACTTAACCCAACATCTCACGACACGAGCTGACGACAGCCATGCACCACCTGTGACCGCCCCCGAAGGACCCCACATCTCTGCAGGTTTTGCGGCCATGTCAAACCCAGGTAAGGTTCTTCGCGTTGCATCGAATTAATCCGCATGCTCCGCCGCTTGTGCGGGCCCCCGTCAATTCCTTTGAGTTTTAGCCTTGCGGCCGTACTCCCCAGGCGGGGCGCTTAATGCGTTAGCTGCGGCACAGAGAACCGGAGAGGCCCCCCACACCTAGCGCCCAACGTTTACAGCGTGGACTACCAGGGTATCTAATCCTGTTCGCTCCCCACGCTTTCGCTCCTCAGCGTCAGTATCGGCCCAGAGACCCGCCTTCGCCACCGGTGTTCCTCCTGATATCTGCGCATTTCACCGCTACACCAGGAATTCCAGTCTCCCCTACCGAACTCTAGCCTGCCCGTATCGACTGCAAGCCCATAGTTGAGCTGTGGGTTTTCACAGTCGACGCGACAAGCCGCCTACGAGCTCTTTACGCCCAATAAATCCGGACAACGCTCGCGCCCTACGTCTTACCGCGGCTGCTGGCACGTAGTTGGCCGGCGCTTCTTCTGCAGGTACCGTCACTTACGCTTCGTCCCTGCTGAAAGAGGTTTACAACCCGAAGGCCGTCATCCCTCACGCGGCGTCGCTGCATCAGGCTTCCGCCCATTGTGCAATATTCCCCACTGCTGCCTCCCGTAGGAGTCTGGGCCGTGTCTCAGTCCCAGTGTGGCCGGTCGCCCTCTCAGGCCGGCTACCCGTCGTCGCCTTGGTAGGCCATCACCCCACCAACAAGCTGATAGGCCGCGAGCCCATCCCAAGCCGAAAAACTTTCCACACACCACCATGCGGCAGCATGTAATATCCGGTATTAGCCCCGGTTTCCCGGGGTTATCCCAAAGCCTGGGGCAGGTTGCTCACGTGTTACTCACCCGTTCGCCGCTCGAGTACCCCGAAGGGCCTTTCCGCTCGACTTGCATGTGTTAAGCACGCCGCCAGCGTTCGTCCTGAGCCAGGATCAAACTCTCCAACAAAAACTTGTGAAGAAATCAAACCCGGCATTTAAAATGCCAAGGAATCACCAACCAGAAAACCACCACAAACGCAGCAGTCAACCAGCCGGGAACCAAACAAACTTTGGCACTGGCTTATCAAGCACCCTGTTGAGTTCTCAAAGAACAAACACACACCAGCAGAACCACCCACACCAAGCAGGCAACCCCACCAGGGCCATCCGTCCCACCCGACTTCCGCCGGGCACTTTTACTACCTTACTCCGACTCTTTCGCCCCGTCAACCCGGGTTTTTCCGGATCGTGGTGCTTCGTGCCGGTTTGACCACCTGGTCGAGCGCGCCGTGTTACCCGTGCGTTCGAACCTGGTTTTGCAGGCCGGCCGCGACGTCTCCGTCGGCTCGCCCGGTGCCCTGCGGTCATCAACCCTAGCCGGTCGGTCCCGCCGCTCCAAATCGGCCCCGGCCCTGCCGGTGCGATCCTCGCGGCCCCGCCCGCCAGCTCCGCTCGGTGCGAACACCCGGACCTGGAGGTTGTCCCACAGTTCCGGCCGGTCACCTCGGCTGCGTTTGCGGCTCCGGTGTTTCCGTCCGTTCCCCTGCGGGCAGAGAGAAAGTTACGCGCCCGCCCGATCAGTCGTCAAATCGAGCGAACGCGTCCCACGTCACAACGTCGATTGACGCCTATCTGACCAGCTCAACCCCGGCAAACGTGCGCTTGCCGCGCCGCAGCACCAGGAACCGGCCGTGCAGCAGCGTCTCGGCCTGGACCACCGCCTCGACGTCCGACACCCGCTGATTGTTGAGGTAGGCGCCACCTTCGGCGATCGCCCGACGTGCCTCGTTGAGACTGCCGACAAGTCCCGACTCCTTCAACAACGCTGCCACCGCCGGCATCTCGCCGGTCACCGTCAGCAGGCCTGCCTCCCGCAATGCGGCGTGCAAGGTCTCCGGAGCCAGTTCGTCCAGCGACCCTCGGCCGAACAAGGCCTGGCTCGCGGCCACCGCCTGGGCTGCCTCCGCCGGACCGTGCACCAGCGCGGTGAGCTCCTCGGCCAACGCCCGTTGGGCGATCCGCGAAGCCGGCCGGGCCGCCGACTCCCGCTCCAGTTCGGCTATCGTCTCGCGATCCCGGAAGCTGAAGTAGCGCAGGTAGCGCCCGACGTCGCGGTCGTCGACGTTGACCCAGAACTGGTAGAAGGCGTACGGGCTGGTCAGCGCGGCGTCCAACCAGACCGCGCCACCCTCGGTCTTGCCGAACTTGGTGCCGTCCGACCGGGTGACCAGCGGCGTCGTGAAAGCGTGCACCGGGCCGGCTCCACGCCGGCGCACGTAGTCGACCCCTGCGGTGATGTTGCCCCACTGATCGGAGCCGCCGAACTGCAGCAGGCAACCGTGCCGCCGGTGCAGCTCAAAGAAGTCGTTCGCCTGCAGCAGCTGGTAGCTGAACTCGGTGAAGCTGATGCCGCTGTCCAACCGGGCCCGGACCACCTCACGGGCGAGCATCCGGTTGACCGGAAAGTGCTTGCCCACGTCCCGGAGGAACTCGACGACCGACATCGGCCCGGTCCAGTCCAGGTTGTTGACCGCCTGCGCCGCGACCGGCCCGGTGAACGAGACGAACGGCGCGAGCTGGTCGCGGATCCGGTCGACCCAGCCCGCCACCACCTCGGGCGGATTCAGGTTACGCTCACCGCCCTCCTTCGGGTCCCCGATCTGCCCGGTGGCCCCACCGACCAGCAGCAGCGGCCGGTGTCCGGCAAGTTGCAGCCGACGGGCGGTGAGCACCTGAACCAGGTGGCCCACATGCAGGCTGGGGGCCGTCGGATCGAAGCCGACGTAGAAGGTGGTCGGGTCGCGCAGCTGCCGGCCCAGTTCGGTCACATCCGTGGCATCCTGGATCAGGCCTCGCCAACGCAGCTCGTCCAGCACGTCGGGCGTACCGGCCGGGTCTTGTTCGTCCGTCACGGCGCGATTGTCCCTCATCGCGGACCAGCACGGACATCCGGTTTCCGACCTGCGGCGCAGGTCGGACCGAGCCCGCGAGCCCATCGGGACATGTCGTTGACCGGCGTTGGCCGGGCAGGGCGTCCGGCCCGCCGGGCAGGGCCGCCCGGCTCTGACCGGCCGACCGCCGGACGGGGTGCAATGAGAGTGCCGGCAGGGCGGTCGAGCGCCGGCAGAGGGAGCTGACGGTGAACACCATCGAGTCGACGACCGAGCAGCGCGACAGCCGGCAGCCGGTCCCGGTCCCGGTCCCGGTCGAGCCGACCGGATCGATTGGTCAGCCGGCGAAGCAGCCCGGGCTGACCGTACGGCACGTCGACGGCGAGCGGTACGCGGTGCAGGTCCGTGGCCACCAGATCATGGTCGACCAGCCGGTCAGCGGCGGCGGCTCGGACAGCGCACCGACGCCGGTCGAATTGTTCGTCGCCGCGCTCGCGTCGTGTGTGGCGTACTACGCCGGCCGCTACCTGGTCCGGCACGGGCTGTCCCGGGACGGGCTCGCCGTCGGTGCCCGGTACGTGATGGCGGCCGACCGGCCGGCCCGGGTGGCCGCGGTGCGGATCGAGCTGAGCGTTCCGGACGAACTGCCGGCCGGACGCCGGGCGGCGCTACGGGCCGTCGCCGCGCACTGCACGGTGCACAACAGTTTGCTCGACCCACCCGAGGTGGAGATCGAACTGGCCGCTACCTGACCTGAGGCGAGGACGCCGGATCGGCCGGTGTCGGCGGCGACACCGGCCGGCTGAGCGGGTTTCGCGTGGTCGATCACCACGCCGTGCCCGCAACGGGCGGCTGTGGCAGGGTGGCACCGTGGCGATGACACCCGTGAGCCCGGCGGCGCGTGGCGCCCACCGAGCCGTCCGGCTCGAGGATGCCATCCACGCCCTGTTGGAACGCCGGCTGCGGCGACGAGGTTGGGATCTCACGCTCATTCCGTACACCGGCTACGGGGCGCCGGGCTGGGTCCGGGTGATGGCGCGGGTGCTGCTGGGTCGGCCGGATCCCCCGCATCGGCGGGCGAAGAAGGTACGGGGCTGGCGCAGTTTCGCCACCCTGCCGGTCAAGGACGCGCCGGTGGTGATCGAGGCCGGCGGCAAGCGGCACGAGGTCCAGGCTGACCGGGGCGGGTTCGTGGACACCGTCGTGCCGGCCGATCTGGAGCCCGGCTGGACATCGGTACGGCTGCACAGCGGTGACTCCGAGCCGGTCGACGCGCCGGTACGCATCGTCGACCCGCAGGTCCGGTTCGGCATCATCTCCGACATCGATGACACGGTCATGGTGACCGCGCTGCCCCGGCCGATGTTGGCGGCGTGGAACACGTTCGTGTTGGACGAGCACGCCCGAGCCTCGGTCGCCGGAATGGCGGTGCTGTACGAACGCCTGGTCACCGCGCATCCGGGTGCGCCGGTGCTCTACCTGTCCACCGGTGCCTGGAACGTCGCGCCGACTTTGCGCCGGTTCCTGTCCCGGCATCTCTACCCGGCCGGCCCGCTGCTGCTGACGGACTGGGGTCCGACCACCGAACGGTGGTTCCGCAGCGGTCGGGACCACAAGCGCGCCAGCCTGGCCCGGTTGGCGGAGGAGTTCCCGCAGATCCGCTGGCTGCTGGTGGGCGACGACGGGCAGCACGACCCGGAGATCTACGCCGAGTTCGCGGCGCAGCATCCGGACAGTCTGGCGGCGGTGGCGATCCGTCGGCTCTCGCCGACGCAGGCGGTCCTGGCCGGCAATCTGCCGGCACCGGCCGGTGAGACCTCCAGGGCGGCCGGGCCGGGTGGCCGGCGGTGGTTGTCCGCGCCCGACGGCGCCGGCCTGGCGCACCTGCTGCGCGAGGCGCGACTGCTGTGACCGGTCAGCCGAGCCGTCGGCTCGGCTGACCGGTCACTCAGGTTGAGGGCGGGGCGTCCGCTGGCCCGGCCTCGACGAGCCGCTGTCGGAGCCGGTCACGGATCTGTTCCGCCGTGTAGGCCCGACGGCGTCGTTCGGCCCGGACGACGACCGCTCCGGTCGCGGCGACCCCGACGAACGCGGCCAGGCCCACTACCTTCCACCAACGCATCCGCCTAGGGTAGTCGAGTGACCGGCGAACCACTCTCCCTCGACGCGGCGGTCGAACTGACCCGCACCGGTGACCTGTGGCTGTTCCGCGGGCGAACGATGCCCGACCGGGCGATCCAGATGACCACGAACAGCCCGGTGAACCATGTGGGGATGGCGGTGGTGATCGAAGATCTCCCGCCGCTGCTGTGGCACGCCGAGCTCGGGCGGTCACTGCCGGACATGTGGTCGGGCACCCACCACAGAGGTGTGCAGCTGCACGACCTGCGCGAGGCGGTCACGGTCTGGGCACGGCGCTACGGTCAGCGGGCCTGGCTGCGGCAGTTGGAGCCGCCCGCCGACAGCGCGATGGAGGATGCCGTGCTACGGACCGTCGCCCGGTTGGACGGCACCCCGTTCCCCTCCACCGCCGCGCTGGCCTGGCGGTGGCTGCGGGGTCGTGCCCCGTCGGTACGGCGGGCGCCGCTGGCCGGCGCGGTACGCGAACGGTTGGCCACCTGGTTGCCGCCGGTTGGTCGGGGCACGGCCGGTGCCGAAGCAGCCGAGGCAGCCGAGGTGTCGGGCGGCGCCGAACTGTCGGCTGACAGTGCCGCCGGCCGGACGGATCTGGAAAGTGTCTACTGCGCCGAGGTGGTCGCGGTGACCTACGAGGCGATGGGGCTGCTGCCAACGGGCCGGCGCACCAACTGGTACGACCCGGGCCGGTTCTGGAGCGGTGACCGACTCCGGCTGAGCGACGGTGCGCAGCTCGGTGTGGAGATCGCGGTCCGGGTTCCGCCGGCGACAGTCGGACGGCGGGCCGCCGACGCATCGGGATGACCGGCGCCGACGACCAACCTGCGAGCGATCAACCGGCTGACGCGTCCGGCCAACCTGCGAGCGATCAGCCGGCTGACGCGTCCGGCCGGGACCGGTCCGCCCGGTGGGAACAGCGACTGGCGGTGCCGGTGCTGGTCGCGGCGCTGGCCTCGGTTCCGGCGGTGTTCCTCACCCTCGCTGGCGGGGCGCTGGCAACGGTTGGTGAGGTCCTGCACTGGGCGAGCGGAGCGGTGCTGGTCGCCGAGACCGCCGTACTGCTGGCCTTCTCCGCCGACCGGCTGGCCTGGCTGCGGCGCAACCGCGGACTGGTGACGCTGACCCTGATCGTGGTCCCGGTCACCATCCTGGCGTTGGGGCCGCTGCAGGTGTTCCGCTTGATCTACACGGTAGGCACCTTGCGGCTGGTCCGGGCCCGGCGGATCGTGCGCGCTGTGCTGGTGCTGCACGGCCGGTTCGGGCCGAGCGGGCCGTGGGCGACCGCGTTCGCCCTCGGCGCCGGCGTGCTGGTCGCCGCGTTCGTGGCGATCACGTTGGTGGATCCCACGTCCCGCTCCCGGATGCTGCTGCAGGACTGGTTCGGCTGGACTGGCAGCGGTCACGTGGTCGCGGTCTGTCTGGCCGGAGCGATCGTGTTCGGTGCCACCTGGGTGGCGCTGCGCAACCGTCGCCAGTCCGGGCAGCACGACGACGCGGCGTCGGAGTAGTCCGGCACCGTCGGAGTAGTCCGGCAGCCGCCGACGCCCGGGCGGCCGGCCGCCGCGACTGCAGCGAGGGACAATGGTCGGGTGAGACCGTGGCTGCAGCTGACCAGCGCTGACCTGATCGCCCAACTCCCGGCAGGCGAGGACCAGCAGGTGCACTTCCCGGAGGCTCTGGTCGAGGCGGTGATCGACGAGTACACCACGGCCGGGCAGGCGGTGCTCGACCCGTTCGCCGGCTACGGCACCACACTGGTGACCGCGGCGCGGATGGGTCGACGGGCGACCGGCGTGGAACTGCTGCCCGACCGGGTCGCGCTGATCCGGCAGCGGCTCGCCGGAGCGGCCGGTGCCGAGATCGTCGACGGTGACGCCCGGAAGCTGATCGGCCTGGTCGACGGGCCGTTCGACCTCTGCCTGACCTCACCGCCCTACATGGACGCGACGGACCATCCGGAGAATCCGCTCAACGCCTACGAGACCCTCGACGGTGACTACACCAGCTATCTCGACGAGATCGGTGAGGTCTTCGGTCAGGTCGCCCAGTTGCTGCGGCCGGGCGGCCACGCCGTGGTCAATGTGGCGAACATGCGGGTCGACGGTCGGGTGACCACCCTCGCCTGGGACGTGGGTCGGGTGATCCGCGCCCATCTCACTCTGCTCCAGGAGTCGTTCCTGTGTTGGGACCACCAGCCCGACTGGCTGACCGGCGACTACTGTCTGGTTTTTCAACGGCCGAGCTGAGCGGGCGGTTCTCGACGTCGGTGTGGTCGCCGTCGGTGTGGTCGCCGTCGGTGTGGTCGCCGTCGGTGTGGTCGCCGTCGGTGTGGTCGCCGTCGTCCTGCGAGGATCGGCGCAGCCGTACGCCGCTGATGGCGTGGTGGTCGACGGAAGCGACGGTGAGTGCCCAGCCGTCGACCCGGACCGACTCGCCCACGTCGGTGGGGATGTGGCCGAGCCGGGCCAGCACCAGACCAGCCACGGTGGTGTAGTCGCCGTCCGGCCGGCCGGGCAAATCGACCCCGATGTCCCGCAGGTCGTGTACGGGGAAGGTCCCGGGGACCAGCATGGTGCCGTCCGGCTCGGTGCGTACCGCGCGGATGTCTCGGTCGGTTTCATCGTAGATCTCACCGACGATCTCCTCCAGCACGTCCTCCAGGGTGACGATGCCGTCGACGGCACCGCGTTCGTCGACGACCAGCGCGATGTGCTGGCGGTGGGTCTTGAACCGGCGCAATGCGTCGACCACCGGCAGCGACTCGGGCAGCAGCATGGGCGGGCGGGCGACCGCGTCGACCGGCCGGTCGTCGGGTACGCCGACCAGGTCGCGCAGGTGGATCACACCGACGGTGTCGTCCAGCATCCCGTTGCGGACTACCGGCGCACGGGAGTGACCTGAGGTGGCCAGCACGATTCGGGCCGCCTCGGCGGATGTCCCGCTGTCCAGGGTGAAGACCTCCAGCCGGGGCACCAGCACGGCGCGCAGCCGCCGGTCGGCGATCTCCAGTGCCCCGGAGATGATGGTTTGCTGCTCGGCGCTGAACGCCCGGTGACCGGCCACGATGTCGCGCAGTTCGTCCGGGCTGATCTCATCGCGGGTCGCCTTCGGGTCGCCGCCAGCGAGGCGGACCACGATGTCACTGGTGGCGCCGAGCGCCCAGACCGCCGGCCGGGCCAGGCTGGCCATCATGTCGAGGGGTCGGGCCACCGCCAGGGCCCACCGCTCGGCCCGCTGCATGGCCACCCGCTTCGGGGCCAGTTCACCGAAGACCAGTGTGACGAAGGTGAGCACCAGGGTGATCAGCACGATCGCCGCCGGCTCCGCGGCCCGGCCGAGCACGTCCAGCGCTGGCACCAGCGGCTGCGCCAGCGACACCGCAGCGGTGGCCGAGGCCAGAAACCCGGCCAGGGTGATGCCGATCTGGATGGTCGCAAGGAACCGGTTCGGGTCCTTGGCAAGCTTGGCCAGGACCCGGCCTGTCCGACGGGACCGTTCCAGCCGTTGCAGCTGGCTGTCGCGCAGTGACACCAGGGCGATCTCGCTACCGGCGAAGACCGCGTTCAGCACCACCAGGATCCCGACCAGCGCGAGTTGTGTTCCGTACCCCTGCACGTACGCACCTTCCATCGCCGCCGTCGTGACCCGGATTCCGTCGCCGGTGTGCTGCGGCCTGCTTTGCCCACCTGGGCCGAATGCGAATCCTGCCATCCGTCTGGGTTTCCGGGCCGCTCGGCCCGCCGGTCACCTGGCATCCGGCGTCGCTGTGCCCGGCCGGTGGGCGAAGACCCCTAGCATTTTCTCAGGAAGATTTCGTAGTGTCGGGTCGTATGAGCTGGAAGCATCACCTTGCCGTACGGATCGCCCGGTCGACCGGAATGCAGATCACCCGCCGGGGCGGCCGTCCCGCCTTCGTCCGCCGCCCACACCGGCTGCTACGCCAGCCGGTCTTCATTCTGTCGTCGGTCCGGTCGGGGTCGACACTGCTGCGAATGATGCTGAACAGCCACTCCTCGCTATACGCTCCGCACGAGCTGCATCTGAGCAAGTTGCGGGTGGAGTTCAGTGACCACTACATCACGGACAGCATGGGCGAGTTGGGCTGGGACGCCCAGGAGGTCACCCACCTGCTGTGGGACCGGGTGTTGGACGCGGCGTTGCAGCGCAGCGGGAAACAGGTCCTGGTCGAGAAGACTCCGCACAACGTGTTCATCTGGCCCCGGATCGCCCAGGTGTGGCCGGACGCGCGGTTCGTGTTCCTGCTACGCCACCCGGCCGCGATCATCGACTCGTGGACCAGGGCCCGACCCCAGCAGACGCCGCAGGAGGCAGTTGAAAGCGTCGGCCGGTACCTGACCAAACTAGCCGAGGCACGCCGGGTGCTTCCCGGACACACGGTCCGCTACGAGGATCTGGCCGACGATCCGACGACCGAGACCCGGCGCATCTGCGAGTTCCTCGGTCTGGAGTGGGAGCCGGACATGGTGGAGTACGGCCGATTCGACCATGGCCGGATCAAGGCCGGGCTGGGTGACTGGACCGGACGGATCCGTACCGGAACGGTCCAGCCGCCCCGGGAACTGCCGGCCGACGTGGCGCTGCCGGCTCCGCTGTTCGAGGTGGCCCAGAGCTGGGGCTACCCGGCCCGCCGGGACGACTGAAGGCCGAGGTGCACCGCGGCGGTGGCCTTGCGGAACGCCTCGACGGCGCCGACCGGATCGCCAGTGTCGGCCAGCACGTCACCGAGTTCGGCCCAGGCCCGGGACGCCTGCCGCGAGGCGCGCAGCCCGCCGAGGGTCGCGGCGGCGCCGGCGAACATCTCCCGGGAACCGGTGATGTCGCCGGCGGCCGCCAGCGCGGCGGCGAGGGCGGTCTGCGCCCGGGCCCGCTCCAGATGTGCCTGCCCGCCGAGTTCGGCCAGCGACCGCCGGGCGCTGCGCACCGCGCCGGCCGCGTCGCCGTCCAGTAGCAAGGTACGCGACAGTTCGGTCAGTACGTAGCCGCGGTCGATCCCGCCGCCGACCTCGGTGAGCTCGCGCAGCGCCCGTTCGAACGTCGTGCGGGCCTCGTCGATGCGGGGTGGCGTGTGGCTGAGCAGGATGCAGCCGTACGCGGTGAGCAGCCGGGCGGCGCTGCGTCGGTCCCGGTCCTGGCGGAAGAAGGCCAGCGCCTCCTCGGCGAGTTCCAGTGCCTCGCGGTAGCTGCCCTGTTCGCAGGCGACCTGGCTGGCGTTCCAGAGCACCGCGGCCCGGGCCCGGGGTGAGCCGATCCGGTCGGCGCGCTGCAGGCCTTCGTGGAGCAGCCGTTCGGCCTGTCTCAGGTCGCCCAGCTCGCAGTGGGCGGCTGCGACCGTGGCGAGCAGCCGGACGGCGTCCTCGGACTCCCAGGCACCGAGGCGGTCGACGCGGTCCAGGGTGCCCATCCCGACCTCGATCACCCGCTGCAGTTCGCCGAGCTCGTAGAGGCACCGGATCCAGCTGATCACCATGCCGAGCGAGGCGACGAACGCCGGGCCGTCGGGGTTGTCGCGCAGCAACGACTCGTACTGCTGGGCGGCTTCGACCAGTCGGCCCTGCTCGGCCAACGCGCGGGCCAGGCCGAGCTGCGCCTCGGTCCGGGTCAGCGGGTCCGGCGCGGCGGTGGCCAGGACGCTGCTGAACTGCCGTTCCGCCTCGGTCGGGTCTCCGGCTTCGATGGCGAGCCGACCGTACGACAGGGTCAGTGCGGCGGGCCTGGTGGCGACCGCGTCCGCTTCCCCGGCGAGCTCGGCCACCGAGCAGCCGAGGGTCTGCGCCAGCTGGCGTAGCACCTCCGGCTTGGGCGACCGGCGCCCGGCTTCGAGTAACGATATGTAGCTGACCGACAGGCTCCCCCGGGCCAGCTCCCGCTGGGTCATGTTGCGCGCGACCCGCAGGGCTCGCAGCCGTCGGGGGAAGTCCGGGTGAACTTGTTGACTCATGTCCAGCCCCCTCATCTACTGCACGGAGGTTTATACCACCGTCGAGGAGTGTCGATTAAGTTGTTCCGCTTGGCGTTCGCCGTCGCGTTCGTCGCCGTGTTGGCCGGGGTCGGCGGCACGGCGGGACCGGGTGCGCTGTCCGGGTCGGTCGGGTCCGCGCGGCTGGCCGTCCTGCTGCGGAATCGAACACCAGATCCTGTCAACTCATTGACTGCCTGACAGTCAACTGCCTACTCTTCCGGAGTCAACCGCTCCGGAGGTCGCCTGTGTCCGAGCCCTCGTACCACCCCGGTCCACGGCTCTCCCAGCAGGAGACCGCAGTGCTGGTCGCCTACCTGTCCGGGCTGACCATGGTCGCCGCCGCCCGCCGCGTCGGCGTCGGTCTCGGCACCGCCAAGCAGTACCTCGAGCGGGTCAAGCGCAAGTACGCCGCCGCCGGCCGCCCCGCGCAGACGAAACTGGAGCTTGCCCGGAGGGCGGTCGAGGACGGCCTGCTGTCGTGGACGGAGCAGCCGTCGCGTCGCGCCGGCTGACGACCTGCTGCCGCACCGATCGCCCGTCATCCGGTCGCGGTCGGCGCCCCGGTCCGGCCGCCGCGCGGCCGGGGAGCGGCCCGACGGTACGCGCTGACCGTCGGCTCGCCGGCCAACCAGAAGCGCCACGGCGTGTGCGGGGCCGCGCCCACCCCCACCCGGGGACCGGTACGGACAGCTCCGGCCGGGACGGGCACCGGCGGTGGCGTCAGCGACACCGGACCGACGCCGTCGAGCAGCGACGTACCGTTCGCCGTGCCGTCCAGCCCGAGCGCGGCCATCAGCCGGGCCGGACCACGGGCCAGGTCCCGGTCCGACACCCACAGGCCACGCCGCCGCCGGGCCGACCCGTGACCCGCGACGATCTCGCCGGCCCGCAGCAGCACCGCCGCCGCCTGTCCCGGCGGGCCGGTGACCACGTTGCCGCACCAGTGCATTCCGTAGCTGAAGTAGACGTACAGGTGACCGGACGGCCCGAACATCGGGGCGTTACGCGGCGTACGGCCCCGGTGGGCGTGCGAGGCGGGGTCGGTGCCGACCCCGGCGTACGCCTCGACCTCGGTGAGCCGGACCTCGACGTCGCTGACGGCGACCCGGCAGCCCAGCAACGCGCGGGCCGCGGCGTCGACCGGTCCGGCGAGCACCGTCGCGAGATCGCCGACCGGCGCGGGTGGTCTCATGGTGCCAGCACAGCACAGCGACCCAGCACACCATCACCGCCCGGGAGCGACCGATGAGTCCCGCCGACACCCCGCCACCGCCGTACTACCTGGTGGTCTTCGCCTCCACCCGCACCGACGACGACCACGGCTACGCGGCCACCGCCCGCCGGATGGTGGAGCTCGCCGCCACGCAGCCGGGCTTCCTGGGCGTGGACAGCGCCCGGGACCCCGACGGGGTCGGCATCACCGTCTCCTACTGGCGTGACGAGGAGTCGATCGCCGCCTGGCGTCGACACGTCGAGCACCTGATCGCCCAGGCCGACGGCAGGGCCCGGTGGTACGCCAGCTTCGCGGTGCACGTGGCCCGGGTGGAACGGGCCTACCGGTTCCCGCCGCCCACCCGGTGACCCGGACCCGGCCGCCGGTTGGGTCAGCGGGGCACCACCGACTCCGCCGCCCACCGGCGCCACCCGGACAGCTGCTCCGTGACGGCGGCCAACTGGTCGGACACCGGACCGGGGCCGGTCGAGCCCGGCGTGGTCCGCACCGCGAGCGCCGACCGTACCGAGAGCACGTCCCGGACACCGGCGTCAAGGTGCTCGCTGACCAGCCGCAGATCGTCGTCGGAGACCTCGTCGAGCGCGCACTCACGGGCCGAGCAGAGCGCCACCAGCTTGCCGGTGACCTCGTGCGCGTCCCGGAACGGCACACCCTTGCGGACCAGCCAGTCCGCCACCTCGGTGGCCAGGGTGAACCCGGCCGGGGCGGCGGCTGCGAGCCGGTCCACCCGTACCGTCATGGTAGAGATCATCCCGGCCAGGGCCGGGAGCAGCAGTTGCAGGGTGTCGACGGCGTCGAACGCCGGCTCCTTGTCCTCCTGCATGTCCCGGTCGTAGGTCAGCGGCAGCCCCTTGAGCATGGTCAACACCGCCACCAGCCCGCCGACGAGGCGGCCGGACTTGCCCCGGGCCAGCTCGGCGATGTCAGCGTTCTTCTTCTGCGGCATGATCGACGACCCGGTGGCGAAGGCGTCGTCGAGCTCCACCCAGCCGAACTCCTGCGAGGTCCAGAGCACCACCTCCTCCCCCAGTCGGGACAGGTGCACCCCGACCATCGCGGTGGCGAAGAGGAACTCGGCGGCGAAGTCCCGGTCGGCGACCGCGTCCATCGAGTTGGCGAACGAGGTCCGGAACCCCAGCTCCTTGGCGACCGCTACCGGATCCAGCGGAAGGCCGGAGCCGGCCAGCGCGCCGGCACCCAACGGTGACACGGCGGTACGCGCGTCCCAGTCGCGCAACCGGTCCAGGTCACGCAGTAGTGGATGGACGTGGGCCAGCAGCCAGTGCCCGAACGTCACCGGCTGGGCGTGCTGCACGTGGGTCATCCCTGGTGCCGGAGTCTCCAGGTGCCGCTCGGCCTGCTCGACCAGAGCAGCGGCCAGCTCGACCAGCTGTGCGGCCAGGCCACGGGCGTGGTCCCGCAGATACAGCCGCAGATCGGTGGCGACCTGGTCGTTGCGGGACCGGCCGGCGCGCAGCTTGCCGCCGAGCGAGCCGAGCCGCTCCAGCAGGCCGCGTTCCAGCGCGGTGTGCACATCCTCGTCGTCCACGGTCGGCCGGAACGACCCGGAGGCGCAGGCCGCCTCCAGGTCGTCCAACGCGGCCAGCATTCGACCCAGTTCGTCCGGATCGAGCAGGCCGGCGGCGGCCAACACCCGGGCGTGTGCCCGGGAGCCGGCGATGTCGTACGGGGCCAGCCGCCAGTCGAACTGGACGCTGACCGACAACCGGGCCAGCGCCTCGGCCGGCCCGCCGGCGAAGCGGCCACCCCACAGGCTGGTGCGGTTCGGGCTGGCGGTGTTCTCGGTCAGGCTCTTGTCGTCCACAGCGACCATTGTCGGGGTCAGGCCTGCGAGCCGGGCAGCCGGGTTTGCCCGCCGGGGCCGGCGAGCCGCGTGTCGCGGGCGGTGGCCAGCCGGCTGGACAGCCCCCACAGCTGCACGAAGCCCTTCGCCTGGCTCTGGTCGAAGGTGTCACCGGTGTCGTAGGTGGCCAGGTTGAAGTCGTACAGGCTGGCCTCGGAACGCCGGCCGACGACGACCGGCCGCCCGCCGTGCAGCACCATCCGGACCTCGCCGGTGACGTGCCGCTGGGTCTCGTCGATGAACGCGTCGAGGGCCTGCTTGAGCGGGGAGAACCACAGGCCGTCGTAGACCAGCTCGCCCCAGCGCTGGGCCACGGTCCGCTTGAACCTGGCCACCTCGCGCTCCACGGTGACGTTCTCCAGCTCCTGGTGGGCGGTGATCAGCGCGATCGCGCCCGGTGCCTCGTACACCTCGCGGCTCTTGATCCCGACGAGCCGGTCCTCGACCATGTCCAGCCGCCCGATGCCCTGCGCGCCGGCCCGCCGGTTGAGCTCCACCACCGCCTGGTACGGGGTGACCGTCTCGCCGTCGACCGCCACCGGCACGCCGGCGTCGAAGGTGATGGTCACCTCGTCGGCGTCGCGCGGCGCGGCCGGGTCGGCGGTGTAGGAGTACAGGTCCTCGATCGGGGCGTTCCAGATGTCCTCCAGGAACCCGGTCTCCACCGCCCGGCCCCACAGGTTCTGGTCGATCGAGTACGGCGACTTGTGTGACACGTCGATCGGCAGCCCCTTCTCCTCGGCCAGCGCGATCGCCTTGTCCCGGGTCCAGGCGAAGTCCCGGGCCGGGGCGACCACCTTCAGCTCCGGCGCGAGCGCGCCGATTCCGACCTCGAAGCGGACCTGGTCGTTGCCCTTGCCGGTGCAGCCGTGCGACACCACGGTGCCACCGTGCTCACGGGCCGCCGCGACCAGATGCTTGACGATCAGCGGCCGGCTCAGCGCCGACACCAGCGGGTAGCGGTCCATGTAGAGGGCGTTCGCCCGCAGCGCCGGCAGGCAGAAGTCGGCGGCGAACTCGTCGCGGGCGTCGACCACCTCGGATTCGACGGCGCCGCAGTCCAGCGCCCGCTGCCGGATGACGTCCATGTCCTCGCCACCCTGGCCGACGTCGACCGCGACGGCGATCACCTCGGCGCCGAGTTCCCCGGCGAGGTACGGGATGGCGACCGAGGTGTCCAGGCCGCCGGAGTAGGCGAGTACCACCCGCTCAGTCATGATGTCGTGCTCCTCGGTTGAATGTGCGTATCGGGTAGATCAGATGGTGGTCGGGTCGGTCAGGCGGTGGGGCGGATCAGGGAGTGGTCGGGCCGGGCGGGGTGGCGGCCCAGGTGGAGAGCTTGCCGGCCAGGTCAGCGCCGCCGACCGGGTCGCGGGCGACGACCAGGATCGTGTCGTCACCGGCGATGGTGCCGACCACGTCCGGCAGCCCGGACCGGTCCAGCGCGCTGGCCAGGAACTGCGCCGCACCCGGCGGGGTACGCAGCACGCAGATGTTGCCACTGGCGTCGACTCCGGTGAGCAGCTCGTGCAGCAGCCGGACCAGGCGGGCCGGGGCCTGCTCGGCGGGGCGCAGCGTCGGGTTGCCGTCCTCCGGGATGAGGTAGACCGCCGGACCTCCGTCGCGGCCACGTACCTTCACCGCGCCGAGTTCCTCCAGGTCCCGCGACAGGGTCGCCTGGGTGACCTGCATGCCGTCGCTGGCGAGCAGCTCGGCCAGCTCGGTCTGGGACCGGACCGTCCTGGCCCGGATCAGCTCGGTGATCCGGGCGTGCCGGGCGGTCCGGGTCGCAGGCCCGGTCACGACGGCCCGCCCGGCTGGCCCAGCAGCCAGGCGAGCAGCGCCTTCTGCGCGTGCAGCCGGTTCTCCGCCTGGTCGAACACGGCGCTGCGCGGGCCGTCGAGCACCTCGTCGGTGATCTCCTCGCCCCGGTGGGCGGGCAGGCAGTGCAGCACGATCGCCTCCGGCGCGGCGGCGTCGAGCAGGTCCAGGTTGACCTGGTACAGCCAGAACGGGGTACGCCGGTCCCGACCGTCGGCTTCCTGACCCATCGACGTCCAGGTGTCGGTGGCCACCACGTCGGCGCCATCGACCGCCTCCTTCGGGTCCCGGATGACCTGCACCGAACCGCCGGTCCAGGCGGCGATCTCCCCGGCCCGGGAGACCACCGACGGGGACGGGTCGTACCCGGTCGGCCCGGACACCCGCACGTGCATCCCGGCGGTTACCCCGGCAAGCAGGTAGGAACTGGCCATGTTGTTCGCCGCGTCGCCGACGTACGCCAGGGTCCGCCCGGTGGTGCCGCCACAGTGTTCCCGCACGGTCAGCAGGTCGGCGAGCAGTTGGCAGGGGTGGAACCCGTCGGTGAGCGCGTTGACCACCGGCACGCTCGCCCCTGCCGCGACCTCGGCGAGGCGGTCGTCACCGAAGGTGCGCATCACGATCGCCGACACGTACCGCGACAGCACCCGACCCGCGTCGGCCAGGGTCTCGCCCCGGCCGAAGTGGGTGGCCTGGGTGTCCACCACGATCGGGTTGCCGCCCAGCTCGGCGATGCCGACGTCGAACGACAGCCGGGTCCGCAGGCTCTGCTTGTCGAACAGCACCGCCACCGAGCGGGGGCCGGCCAGCGGCCGGTGGCCGTAGCGGTCGGCCTTCATCGCGGCGGCAAGGTCCAGCACCGCCGCCTGCTCGGCGGGGCTGAGGTCGTCGTCGCGCAGCAGATGCCGGGTCACGAGCCTTCTCCTGTAGTGGTGGCGGCGTCCAGTGCGGCCGGCAGCGCGGCGAGGAACCCGTCGGCCTCCTCACCGGTGAGGATCAGCGGCGGAGCCAGCCGGATCACGTCCGGCTGGGCCGGGTTGACCAGGAAGCCGGCGTCCCGCAGGGCGACCGCAGCCGCCGGCGCGACCGGCGCGGTGAGCACCACACCGAGCAGCAAACCGGCACCACGTACCGAGGCGACCAGCGGGTGGCCGAGCGATTCGACGCCCCGGCGCAGTTGCTCACCGACCCGCTTGACGTGGTCGAGCAGCCCTTCGGCGGCGATGGTACGTAGCACGGCGAGCGCGGCGGCGCAGCAGACCGGATTGCCGCCGAAGGTGCTGCCGTGACTGCCCGGGGTCAGCAGCGCGGCTGGCGTGCCCACGTCGGCGACCTGGGTGTCAGCGAAGGCGATGCAGGCACCGATCGGTAGCCCGCCGCCCAGCCCTTTGGCGAGGGTGACGACGTCCGGGACGACGCCGTCGGCCTGGTGGGCGAACCAGTGACCGGTCCGCCCGACCCCGGTCTGCACCTCGTCGAGGGTGAACAGGGCACCGTGCCGGCTGGTGATCTCCCGGGCGGCGGCCAGGTAGCCGGGCGGCGGCACCACCACGCCGGCCTCGCCCTGGATCGGCTCCAGGATCACCATCGCGGTGCGGTCGGTGACGGCGGCGGCAAGCGCCTCGGTGTCGCCGTACGGCACATGGGTGACCTCGCCGGGCAGCGGCCGGAACGGGTCGGCTTTGGCCGGTTGCCCGGTCAAGGCCAGGGCCCCCATGGTCCGGCCGTGGAAGCCGTCGTGGGTGGCGACGACGTGGGTCCGACCGGTACGCCGGGACAGTTTGAACGCGGCCTCGACCGCCTCGGCCCCGGAGTTGCAGAAGAACACCGCGCCGGGGCGTCCGGTGAGGGCGAGCAGCAGTTCGGCCAGGGCCACCGGCGGCTCGGCGACGTAGAGGTTGGAGACGTGTCCGAGGGTGCCGATCTGCCGGGTGACCGCCTCGACGACCGCCGGGTGGGCGTGCCCGAGCGAGTTGACCGCGATGCCGCCCAACAGGTCGAGGTAGCGTCGGCCGTCCTCGGCGACGACGGTCGCGCCCTCGCCGTGCACCAGCGCCAGCGGTGGTGTGCCGTAGTTGTCCATCAACGATGCGGACCAGCGGTCCCGCAGCGAGGCCATTCAGGACTCCCCGTCGTTCGTCGGGTCAGTGACCATGGTGCCGAAGCCCTCCGAGGTGAAGACCTCCAGCAGCGTCGAGTGGGCCACCCGGCCGTCGACGACGTGCGCGGCGGGTACCCCGCCGCGTACCGCCCGCAGGCACGCCTCCATCTTCGGCACCATGCCGGCGGCGAGGGTGGGCAGCAGGTCGGCCAGGTCGTCGGCGGTGATCCGGCTGATCAGGCTGGCGGTGTCAGGCCAGGCGGCGTACAGGCCGGGCACGTCGGTGAGCACGACCAGCTTGCGGGCCTGCAGTGCGACGGCCAGCGCGGCGGCGGCCGTGTCGGCGTTGAGGTTGTGCAATACGCCGTCCACGTCCGGCGCCACCGTGGAGATCACCGGAATTCGGCCGGCCGAGATGATGTCGGCGACCGCCGACGGGTTGACCGTGTCGACGTCGCCGACCTGGCCGACATCGACCGGTTCGCCGTCGACGTACGCGGGGCGGCGGATGGCGGTGAACAGGTGGGCGTCCTCGCCGGACAGCCCGACGGCGTAGGGTCCGTGCTCGTTGATCAGACCGACGAGTTCCCGGCCGACCTGGCCGACGAGTACCATCCGGACGACGTCCATCGCCTCCGGGGTGGTGACCCGCAGCCCGCCCTTGAACTCGCTGGCGATGCCGAGCCGGCGCAGCATGCTGGAGATCTGCGGCCCGCCGCCGTGCACCACGACAGGTCGGATACCGGCGTAGCGCAGGAAGACCATGTCGGCGGCGAAGGCCCGCTGCAGCTGCGGGTCGATCATGGCGTTGCCGCCGTACTTGACGACCACGGTGGCCCCGTGGAAGCGGGCCAGCCAGGGCAGCGCCTCGATCAGGGTGGCGGCCTTGGTCTGGGCGAGGCTGAGATCGCGGCTCAGCGCGTCGTGCGGCGCGGGCGGCCGGGCGGTGTCGGTCATGTCGAGTACGCCGAGTTCTCGTGCACGTACGCGTGCGACAGGTCGTTGGTCCAGATGGTCGCGGTGGCGGCACCGGCGTGCAGGTCGATCCGGATGTGCACCTGCCGGCCGGTGAGGTCGACCTGGTCGCGGGGTGCGGCGGCGGCCCCGTCCCGGCAGATCCACACGTCGTTGATCGCCACGTCGAGCTGGTCGGGGTCGAACACCGCGCTGGTGGTGCCGACCGCCGCGAGGATCCGCCCCCAGTTGGGGTCGTTGCCGAACAGCGCCGTCTTGACCAGACTGTTGCGGGCCACCGCCCGGCCGACCTGCACCGCGTCGGTCTCGCTGGCCGCGCTGACCACCTCGATGGCGACCTCCTTGCTGGCGCCTTCGGCGTCGGCGATCAGCTGCCGGGCCAGGTCGGCGCAGGCGGCGGTGACCGCAGCGGTCAGCTCCCCGGCCGACGGGGTGACCCCGGAGGCGCCGCTGGCCAGCAGCAGCACCGTGTCGTTGGTGGACAGGCAGCCGTCGGAGTCGATCCGGTCGAAGGTGGTGCGGCAGGCTTCGCGCAGCGCGGCGTCGAGGTCGGCGGCGTCGACGAGCGCGTCGGTGGTCAGTACGCAGAGCATGGTGGCCATGGCCGGGGCGAGCATGCCCGCGCCCTTGGCCATCCCACCGACCCGCCAGGCCGGTCCGCCGGTGCTGGCGGGGCCGGCGTCGACGACGGTGGTCTTCGGCCGGGTGTCGGTCGTCATGATCGCCTCGGCGGCGGCCGGTCCTCCGTCGGCGGAGAGCCCGGCGGCGGCCGCGGTCACTCCGGCGAGCAGCTTGTCCACCGGCAGCCGTTCGCCGATCAGCCCGGTGGAGCAGACCGCGACCTCACCGGCCCCGACGTCCAGGCCGGTGCCGGCCCCTGTGCCGCCCGCTTCGGTGAGCGTCGCGGCGACGTGTTCGGCGGTGGCGTGAGTGTCCTGGAATCCGGCCGGCCCGGTGCAGGCGTTGGCGCCGCCGGAGTTGAGCACCACCGCCCGCAGCGCACCGGCCCGCAGCACCTGCCGGCTCCACAACACCGGTGCGGCCTGCACCCGGTTGGCGGTGAAGACCCCGGCGGCGGCCGTGGCCGGTCCGTCGTTGACGACCAGGGCGACGTCGACGGCGCCTCCGCTCTTCAGCCCGGCGGCCACCCCGGCCGCCCGGAACCCGTTCGGCGCGGTCACCGTCATGGCGCGATCCCCAGAGTAGTCAGGCCGGTGCTCTCCGGCAGACCGAGCATCAGGTTGGCGCACTGTACTGCCTGACCGGCGGCACCCTTGCCGAGGTTGTCGATGGCGCTGGTCACGATCACCCGTCCCGAGTCGACGTCGGTGGTCACCTGCAGTTGGCAGGCGTTGGATCCGAGGGTCGCGGCGGTGGCCGGCCAACTGCCGGCAGGCAACAGGCGCACGAACGGCTCGTCGGCGTACGCGGCGGTCAGCGCCTCGCGCGCGGCGTCGGCCGGGTCGGCGGCGGCGTCGGTCGGGCGGGCGGTGACCGTGGCCAGGATGCCGCGCGGCATCGGAGCCAGCACCGGGGTGAAGGACAGGCTGGTCGCGCCGGTGGCCTGCTTGATCTCCGGGACGTGCTGGTGGGCGCCGACCTTGTACGGTGACAGGCTGCCCATCACCTCGCTGGCCAGCAGGTGGGTCTTGGCGGACCGACCGGCACCGGACGTGCCGCTGGCGGCGACCACCACGACGTCGTCGGGGGCGACCACTCCGGCGGCGATCAGCGGCGCGAGCGCCAGGGTGGTGGCGACGGCGTAGCAACCGGTGGCGGCGACCCGGTCGGCGGCGGCGATCCGGTCCCGCTGGCCGGGCAGCTCCGGAAGCCCGTACGTCCAGGTGCCGGCGTGCTGGCCGCCGTAGTAGCGGGACCAGGCGGCGGCGTCGCTGAGCCGGTGGTCGGCACCGAGGTCGACGACCTTGACGTCGGACGGCAGGGTGGCGGCGAGCGCGGCCGACTCGCCGTGCGGCAGAGCCAGAAACACCAGGTCCGCTGCGGCCAGGTCGGCCGGATCGGTGGCGACGAACACCAGGTCGAGGCCGGCCAGATGCGGATGCACGGCGGCGACCGGCGCCCCGGCCTGGCTGTGCGCCGTGGCGGCGACCAGGTCCAGCTCGGGGTGCCCGGCGATCAGCCGCAGCAGCTCTCCCCCGGCGTACCCGCTTGCGCCGGCGACGGCGACCCGGATGCCCATACCCACCTCCGCATTTCTATGCAGAGGACGGTATCAGGATGCATCCGGGCCGACAAGACCCTTTCCACCTGCCTGCCAGGTGCCCGCCGCGCCGCCCGTCAGGTGTCGACGACCTCCACGTCGCGCCAGAAGGCGACCCGGTCCCGGACCATGTCGGCCGCCGGCAGCGGTGCCGGGTAGTACCAGACCGCGTCGGCGCTGCGTTGACCATCGCGCTCCAGCGAGTAGTAGGACGCGTCGCCCTTCCATGGACAGTGGGTGTGGGTGTTCGACTCACGTACCAGGTCGTCACGCAGCGACGACCGGGGAAAGTAGTGGTTTCCCTCGACGACGACCGTGTCGTCGCTCTCGGCGATCACAAGTCCGTTCCAGATTGCCTTCGGCATGAGACCCAGCGTAGGCCGTCGATCGTTATCCCGCCCATCCGTCGGATGCCGGTGACCAGAAACCCCGCACCCGCGAACACTGTAGACCGCAGGGCTTCGCGTCGGTATTATGTTGTCGAACCGTGCCGGACCGGCTCCGTCACCGTCTCGACGTTCACTGGGTCCTCATCCACACCCACCGGTGCCCGCCCCACCTCAATCAAGCGGACAACGGCCGGCCTCCGAGCAAGAGGAAGTTCCGTTGACACGACACCTCCGACGGATCGCGACGTACATCGCCGTGGCACTACTGACCGCAGGCGGGCTGACCTTCATTTCAGCACCACCAGCGCGGGCATTCGGCGGCGAGACGTTCGGCTGCCGCGTCGCTCCCGGGGCCGACCTCGTCTGGCGATCGATCTGCTACAACAATCAACCGGCGGGCGCCTACAACGCTGGCTTCGCAGTGCGGAACGCCTCCGGCACCGGATACACCTACTCTTGGAGCATCAGCGGCTCGTACTTGTACGTGATCACCGGCTGCACCACGACGTCCTCCGACTGCGCCCTGGCAATGCCCAACGCGGACGGCGCCGTTCAGGTCACTGTGACCTATACGCTAGCCGGCCAGAGCGCTACTAGCTCAGCCACCGCCGTCATCAGACAGTTCTGCGGCACGCACCTCTGCTGAGCGACCGGCCGGTGCGGGTCACGGAACCGACCGCTGATCACGGAACCGATCGCTGATCACGGGACCGATCCCAGCAGGATCAGCAAACCCGCCACGGCCCCCAGCAGCGCGGCAACCAAGCCAAGACCCTCCCAGGTGTGACGGGTGAGTGTCGGACCGCGACCCGGCGGCACCGCCACGACCGAAGCGCTCTGGCGGTCGCCGACCGGATTACGTGGTTGCGCACCCAGTAGCCGCTCGATCTTGTCCAGGCGGTGCAGGTCACAGCCGAGGAGCAGGCCATACCCAAGGTACGGGCAGTCGCCGTCGCGCCACAGCGGCTCGCCGCACCGGGCGGGGATGGCGAGGACCGCGTACGGCAGCCCGACGGTGAGCGTGAGGAACCAGCCCCAGTGCGGCTGGCCGCTGGCGAACGCCGCCAGCGCCAGCGCGGCGATCGACGCGCCGACGGCCAGTCGCTTCGTCCGCCATTCGGGCATGCCCGCATCCTAGTCGGAGGGTCGACCGGCCCGACGACCACATCGGAGCCCGGGTCCGACCTCGGGACCTGCGCCCCGCGCGGCCCAGCGGCCCACCACAGATATCGACGAGCCTCTATTATTATCGGTCGGCCCGACGTCCGGTCGGGCCGACCGACAAGGAGGGTGGCGTGCGTCCCAGCGACAATCACACCGGCTCGTCCAACTCAGCTGTCCCGGACCGGCGTACCCGATCAGCGGGACGGACGGCGGCGTTCAGCGGGGGTGCTGTCCTGGCCATCACGGTCGCGGCCGCGCTCGCCGCGACCAGCGGCGGCGCCGCACCGCCGGCTCCCGCTGCGACCACCGGCCCGGCCGGCCCCGCCCGGCACCCGGCCACCTGGGTCGCCGCCTGGGCGCCCAGCCCGGTCGAGGGCAGCACCATCCCCTGGTCGGACTGCCCGGCCGGAGACGGTCTGGCCGACCAGACGGTGCGCAACGTCGCCTTCGTCAGCGCCGGTGGCCGGGCCGTCCGGGTACGGATCACCAACACGTTCGGCACCCGGGAGCTGACCGTCGGCCGGGCCTCGGTCGCCGTGCAGCACGACGGCGCGACCGCCGTGCCCGGCTCGATGCGGGAGCTGGCCTTCGGCGGCAGCCACGAGGTCACCGTCGCCGCTGGCGGTCGGGCGCTGAGCGACCCGGTCCCGCTGCGGGTCGCCGCGCTGAGCACCCTGCTGGTCAGTGTGTACGTACCGGAGCCGACCGGACCGGTGACCAACCATCCGTTCACCGCCCAGGGCAACCATCTGGCGGCGGGCGACCGGGCCGCCGCGCCGACCGCCGACGGGTACGCCGACACGCCATGCTGGATGCTCGTCGACGGGATCGACGTGCAGGCCGATCCCCGGGTCGTCGGCTCCGTGGTCGCGCTCGGCGACTCGATCACCGACACCGGCAACACCACCGGCAACGCCAACCGGCGCTGGCCCGATTACCTGGCCCGTCGCCTGCACGACCAGCGCGGGCCCATCCTGTCGGTGGTCAACGCCGGACTCGGCGGCAACCGGCTGCTCGCCCCACGTGACGGGGAACCGTACTGGGGGGTGCCGGCGCTGGCCCGGCTGGAACGCGACGTCTACGCGCAGACCGGAGTCCGGGCGGTGATCCTGCTGGAAGGCACCAACGACATCGGCTACAGCGCCCCGGCCGCCGACATCATCGCCGGCTACCGGCAGGTGATCGCGCAGACCCGGGCCCAGGGACTGCCGATCCTCGGCGGCACTGTGCCACCGTTCGGTGGCTCCTTTTTGGACACCCCCGAGCGGCAGGAGATCTGGCGCGACGTCAACCGCTGGATCCGCACCAGCGGTGCCTTCGACGGGGTGATCGACTTCGCGGCGGCGCTGGCCGACCCGGCCGACCCGACCCGGCTGGCGACCGCGTACGACAGCGGTGACCACCTGCATCCCAACGACGCCGGCTGCGCCGCGATGGCCGACGCCGTCGACCTCGGCTCGCTGCTACGACGCTGACCGACGGTCACCGGCGTTTCCCGACCCGGTCCGCCCGTCGTCGCGGCGGACCGGGGCCGGGACCCTTGTCGGTCGGTCAGGCACCGCGCAGGGTGGCGCCGAGCCGGGAGGCGGCCTCGGCGACCGCGCCGTCGCGGGCCGCCACCGCCTCCTCGACGGTCAGCGTCCGGTCTGCGGCCCGGAACACCAGCTTGTACGCCAGGGACTTGCGCCCGGCACCGAGCTGCTCCCCCGCGTACACGTCGAACAACCGGACCGATTCGAGCAGCTTGCCCGCCCCGGCCACCAGCGCGGCGCGGACCTGCGCCGCCGGGATGGCATCGTCGACGACCAGCGCCACGTCGATCAACGCCGGCGGGAAGCTGGAGAAGTCCGGTGCCGGCACCACCGGAGCCGCCGGCACCGCGTCCAGGTCCAGCTCCATCGCACAGGTACGCCGGGGCAGTTCCAGCGCGGTGACCGCCGCCGGATGCAGCTCCCCGGCGTGGCCGACCACCACCCCGTCGACGAGCAGTTCGGCGCAGCGGCCGGGATGCCAGGGCGCGTGCTCGTCGGCGCGGACCTCGACCCGATCGGCCGGAACGCCGGCGGCGTCGAGCACGGTCCGACCGGCCTCGACGGCGTCGGCCCAGCTGGCCGGCCGGCCCGCGCCCCACCAGCCACCGGGCTCAAGCTCACCGGCCAGCACCACCGCGACGTGCCACGGCTGGTGCGGCACGGCGGCGTCGGCGGCCGCGAACACCTCGTCGGCGGGCCGGTCGTCGACCCCCATCGGCGGCGGTGCGGCGGCACCCGGCCGAGGTTGGAACACCACGCCGATCTCGTAGAGGGCGACGTCGCGCTGCCCCCGGCCGATGTTGCGCCGCAGCGTCGCCAGCAGCGGCGGCAGCAGGCTGGTCCGCAGCAGCGGGTCGGTGTCAGCCAGCGGGTTGGCCAGCCGGACCGCGGCGCGGCGCGGGTCGTCGGCAGGCAGCCCCAGGTCGTCGGCGACCTGCGGGGAGACGAACGGGTAGCAGAGCGCCTCGATGTGACCGGTCTCGGCCAGCGCCCGCGCCACCGACCGGCGGCGGCGTTGGTCGGCGGTGAGCCCTCGGCCGGCCGGGGCGGGCGGCAGGGCGCTGGGCACGTTGTCGAAGCCGTCCAGCCGGACCACCTCCTCAACCAGGTCGGCCGGGTCGGTCAGGTCGGGCCGCCAGCTCGGCGGGCCGACGACCAGCGGCGCCGTACCGTCGTCGGCTGCCGACGCCGCCGAGGTGGCGGTGGCCACGCCGGTGGCGACGGCGCTGGCGCTGGCCGCCCCGGCGGTCAACCCGGTGGCGACGGTGCAGCCGACCGCCTCCAGCAGGTCGACGACCCGCTGCGGCGGGTACGTCACCCCGACCCGGCGGCTGGGCAGCCCGGCGTCGAGGACGATCGGGGCCGGCGGGGCGACGTGGTCGATGTCCAGGATCTCCGCGCCGGCGGAGCCGCCGGCGTGTTCGGTGAGCAGTGCGACGGCGCGGTCGATGGCGACCAGCGGCAGCGCCGGGTCGACGCCGCGTTCCCACCGTTTGGCGGCCTCGCTGAACAGCTTGTGCCGACGGGCGGTACGCCCGACCATCACCGGATCCCAGTGCGCGGCCTCGAACAGCACGTTGCGGGTGCCGGGCACCACCTCGCTGGTCTCGCCGCCCATCACTGCGGCGAGCGAGATCGGTCCGGTGTCGTCGCAGATCACCATGTCCTCGGCGTCGAGGATTCGGGCCACCCCGTCCAGGGTGGTCAGCTTCTCCCCCGCGACGGCACGTCGGACCACCAGCGGCCCGGCGAGCCGGTCGGCGTCGAAGGCATGCATCGGCTGGCCGAGTTCGAGCATCAGGTAGTTGGTGATGTCCACGGCGAGGCTGATGCTGCGTACCCCGGCGGTGGTCAGCCGGCGGGCCATCCAGGCCGGCGTCGGCGCGGTCGGGTCGATGCCGCGGACCATCCGGGCGGTGAACCGGTCGCAGCCGACGGTGTCGCGGACCTCGACCGGGTAGGCCGGGGTGTCGGTGGCGCCGGGCGCGTCGATCGCCGCCGGGTCCCGCCACGGTACGCCGAGCGCCTGGGCGAGTTCGCGGGCGATGCCGCGTACCGACATGGCGTACCCCCGGTCGGGGGTGATCTCGACGTCGACCACGACGTCGTCGAGGCCGACGACGGGTCGGGCGTCGTCGCCGGGCGCGGCGGTGACGTCCGGGGGCAGCACGATGATGCCGGCGTGGTCGTCGCTGACGCCCAACTCGCGGGCGGAGCAGATCATGCCGTTGGAGTTGCGCCCGTAGGTTCTCCGGGCGCCGATGGCGAATCCGCCGGGCAGCACCCCGCCGGGCAGGATGACGACGACCTTGTCGCCGGGGGCGAAGTTGGTGGCGCCGCAGACGATTTCCTGCGGCTCACCGGTGCCGTTGGCGGTGCCGACGTCGACCCGGCAGAACCGGATCGGCTTCTTGAAGCCGGTGAGTTCCTCGACTTCGCGGACCTCGCCGACGACGAGTGGGCCGGTGACGGTGCCGGCCAGGTCGACGATGGACTCGACTTCCAGGCCGAGGCCGACCAGGGCGTCTTCGAGCTGCTGCGGGGCGAGGTCGGCCGGCAGGTCGACGTGCTCGCGCAGCCAGGAAAGTGCGATCCGCATGTCTCAGACCTCCATCCCGAACGCGCGGGTGAACCGCACGTCGCCTTCCACCATGTCGCGCATGTCGCTGATGCCGTGCCGGAACATCAGGGTGCGTTCGATGCCCATGCCGAACGCGAATCCGGAGTAGACCTCCGGGTCGATGCCGCAGGCTCGCAGCACCCGGGGGTTGACCATGCCGCAGCCGCCCCATTCGACCCACCGTGGCCCGTCGCGGTGCTGTGGGAACCAGACGTCGAACTCGGCGGACGGCTCGGTGAACGGGAAGTAGTGCGGCCGCCAGCGGGTCCGGGCGTCGGCGCCGAACATCGCCCGGGCGAAGTGGTCCAGGGTGCCCTTGAGGTGCGCCATGGTGATACCCCGGTCGACGACGAGCCCTTCGACCTGGTGGAACACCGGGGTGTGGGTGGCGTCGAGTTCGTCGGTGCGGTAGACCCGCCCCGGGCAGACCACGTGGATCGGCGGGGTGCGGGTCAGCATGGTCCGGGCCTGCACCGGTGAGGTGTGGGTGCGCAGCACCAGGCCGGGCAGGTCAAGGTGGAAGGTGTCCATCAGCCCGCGTGCCGGGTGGTCGGGGCTGATGTTGAGCGCGTCGAAGTTGGTCCACTCCAGCTCAGCCTCGGGGCCTTCGGCGATCTCGTAGCCCATCCCGACGAACAGGTCAGCGATGCGTTCCATCAGGGTGGTCAGCGGGTGCCGGCCGCCGCGCGGGCGGCGGTCGTACGGCAGGGTGACGTCGACGCGTTCCTCGGCAAGCACCCGCCGAGCCCGCTCGGCTTCGAGTTCGCCGCGCCGGGCGTCGTACGCGGTCTGCACCGCGGTGCGCGCCTCGTTGACCCGCTTGCCGGCGTCGGCCTTGGCGGCCGGCGGCAGCGCGCCGATTTCCCGGCGGGCCAGCGAGATCGGGGCGCGGTCGCCGAGGTGCTGGGGTCGCAGTGCGGTCAACGCGTCCAGGTCGGCGGCGGCGGCGAACGCCTTCTCGGCGTCAGCGACCGCGCCGGTGAGCGCGGCCGGGTCGAGCAACGCGACCTGCTTCGGATCGTATGGGTCGTTGCGGTAGGTCATGACGTGCGGGCACTCCCTCGCGGCGTGCGGTCACCGGGGCCGATGACCGGCAAGAGTCTACGGACGCGCGGCGCTGCCGCAGCCCGCCGGTAGGGTGCGCAGGCAGGAAGGGTCGGTCAGCCCTGCCGCCCGCCGGAACCGGCGGGCCGGGTAAACAGCCGATGAGGTGGCACACCACAGCCGGGCCGCCGGTCGCGGCGCGTCGGATGGTCGTCGACGCGCGCCGGGTAGCTGCGGACGCTCATCGCGTGGGCCTTCCTGGGCGCTGTGCTCTGGCCGAAGTGTACAGGCAGACGGCTGCGGCGGCAGCCAGGTTCAGGCTCTCGGCGCGGCCGTGCAGCGGCACCCGCACCCGGGCGTCGGCCCGGTCGGCCAGCTCGGCCGGCAGGCCGTGCGCCTCGGTGCCGAAGAGCCAGGCGGTCGGCGCGGCCAGCGCGCCCGAGTCGGCGAGGTCGTCGAGGTCGGTGTCGCCATGGCCGGTGGTGGCGAGCACCCGCAGGCCGGCGGCGCGCAGCTCGTCGACGACGTGTGCCGGGTCGTCGTGGCGGACCACATCGACGTGGAACAGGCTGCCGGCGCTGGCCCGGACGCACTTTCCGTTGTACGGGTCGACGGCGGCGCCGGCGAAGACGACGGCGCCGGCACCGGCGGCGTCGGTGGTGCGCAGCACGGTGCCGGCGTTGCCCGGGTCGCGGATCTCGACCAGCACGGCGGCCAGCGCGGGCCGGCGGTGCAGCGCGCTGTCGAGGGTGACGTCGAGGTGGTCGCAGACGGCGACGACGCCCTGCGGGTTGACGGTCTCGGCCAGCGCGGTGAGCGCGGCGTCGTCGACGATGGAGACGTCGATGCCGGCGCTGGCCGCCGCGACGGTCAGGTCGGTGTGCCGGGTACGCCCGGCGGCGGTGGTGAACAGTTCGCGGACCAGGCCGGGCACGGCGAGCGCTTCCCGGACGGCCTGCGGGCCTTCGGCGAGGAAGCGCCGCGTCGCGTCGCGGTCGCGGCGCCGGTGCAGCCGCCGGGCGGCCACGATCCTGGGGGTACGGGTGGTGAACGTCGGCTGCCGGTGGTCGGCCCCGCCGCCGGTGGTGGTGGCCGGGACACGGTCGAGGCGCCCGGCTGGCCGTGGTGCGGTCATGCCGGACGCCTCGATTCGTGCCACGTGCGGGTCAGGGTCGCGCCGGTTCAGGCGGCCTGGGCCGCCGCGCCGCCGGTGCCTTCGGCGGCGACCGCCGTGCGGGCCACCTCCACCAGGGCGGCGAACGCGGTGGCGTCGTTGACCGCCAGGTCCGCGAGGACCTTGCGGTCGACCTCGACGCCGGCCAGCTTGAGGCCCTGGATGAGGCGGTTGTAGGTCATCCCGTTGGCGCGGGCCGCCGCGTTGATCCGGGTGATCCACAGCTGCCGGAAGTCGCCCTTGCGGTCGCGACGGTCCCGGTAGGCGTACTGCATCGAGTGCAGCACCTGCTCCTTGGCCTTGCGGTACAGCCGGGACCGCTGGCCCCGGTAGCCGCTGGCGTCCTCCAGCAGGGTACGGCGCTTCTTCTGAGCGTTTACGGACCGCTTGACGCGTGCCATTTCACCTACTCCTTCAGGTCAGTGGCGCGCGTCAGCGGCCGAGCAGCTTCTTGATGCGCTTGACGTCGGCCGGGGACACCTCGACGGTGCCGGTGAGCCGGCGGGTCCGAGTGGAGGGCTTGCCCTCCAGCAGGTGGCGCTTACCCGCCTGCTCGGCCAGGATCTTGCCACGGCCGGTCACCTTGACCCGCTTGCCCATACCGGTGTGGCTCTTCATCTTTGGCATGTGTCGCGTCTCTCCCCTGTCACTCGCCGGTGTTCCCGGCGGGTCCGGCCGTGGCGGCCGGTGGTGGTGCCTCGACGGCGCCGGAATCCCGGTCCCGGGAGGCTCCGCCGCCCCGGGCCGCCGTCGCGGCGGCCGCAGCGGCCTTGGTGGCCCGGTGCGGGGCCAACACCATGATCATGTTCCGGCCGTCCTGCTTCGGTGCGGCCTCGACGTACCCCAGGTCGGAGATCTCCGATTCGAGCCGGCGCAGCAGCCGGTAGCCCAGCTCCGGCCGGCTCTGTTCCCGGCCCCGGAACATGATCGTGACCTTGACCTTGTCTCCGGCCTTGAGGAACCGCACCACGTGACCCTTCTTGGTCTCGTAGTCGTGCGGGTCGATCTTAGGCCGAAGCTTCATTTCCTTGATGACGGTCTGCTGCTGGTTACGCCGCGCTTCGCGCGCCTTGAGTGCGCTCTCGTACTTGAACTTGCCGAAGTCCATGAGCTTGCACACCGGCGGGCGCGCCATCGGCGCAACCTCAACCAGGTCCAGGTCGACGTCCGCGGCCAGCTGCAGGGCGCGCTCCAGCGGGACGATGCCCACCTGCTCACCCTCAGGGCCGACCAGTCGGACCTCACGTGCCCGGATCTGCTCGTTCACGCGTGGTTCGACGCTGATGGGGCCTCCTCGAGTCGGTAATCTCCATGGTGCCGTCACCCCGGGCCGGCCCCCGGTTGGGGACGCCCCGGGAAAGCAGAAGGCCCTGGCACATGCCAGGGCCTGCTCGACCGGTCGGTGACGCCGTCGACGGCGTCGACCCAACGGCGGACGGACCGCCGTCGGAAGACCGGACCCGCCCGCTGGATGGTGGTCCGCGGTACGGGTGGGAGCAGGCGCTCCGCTTTCGCGACTACCTCCGCCCGGCTGCCGGCTCGCGCCGGCGCCGCCGGTCGAGGGCAGCGTGGTCGACATGACAAGACTACCAGGCTCCGGCCATAGCCGTATGTCCGGTCCGGTGTCAACAACCAGTGCCAGCCAGCGGCGGTCGACCCGGCAGCATCAGCCGGCGGCGGTCGCCGTGCGGCTCGCAGCGTGCAGCCGGCGCAACGCCCGGACAGCCTCGACGGCGTGCTCCCGGTCGACGGACTGCAGCGCCAGCATCGGCACCAGCTCGTCATCGGCCAGTTCCAAACTGGCCCAGGCGGCGTCCCGGTCGAAGCGGACCGCCGCGACCAGCGACCACGGCAGTTGGTACGAGCGCAACACGTTTCGCACCCGCACCCCGGCGGCGTCGGCTTCGACCCGGGGCCGGGTGAACAACAGGATCACGGCGGCCCCGACCAGGCCGAGACCGACCATGGCGGCCTGGTCGCCACGCTGGAAGCTGCCCAGGTTCGCGCCGGTGGACCCCTGCAGGCCGAAGCTGACCGCAGTGAAGACCAGCAGCAGCGCGGCAGCCAGCGACCAGCACATCACCCGCAACCGGCGGGCACGCACCACCAGCGCGCCGGTCAGCTCGGTGGTCGGGTCGGTCGGCTCGTCTGCCACCCGGTCAAGTCTGCCACCGCACCGTCGCGGCCGACCGGCCGGGACCGACGGGCACCCCGACCGGACACCAGCACCGCGACGATGATCAGCGCGGCGCCGGCGATGAGACCCGGGCTGACGCCGGCACCGCCGGGGACCAGGACGTCGATAAGCAGCGCCCCGACGAGCTGACCGGCGACCACCCCGAGCCCGGTCCGCAGCACCCCGACCGACCGGACCCCGACCAGCAGCGCCACCACGATGCAGACGCCGAACAGCCCGCCCAGGTAGAGGAACCACTCGCCCGGCCACGCCCGGCCGGCCGCCGCCTGGTAACCGCCGAGCAGGCCGGCCGCGATCAGCACCAGCGGCGTACTGACCACGAAGTTCGCCACCGTGCCCATCGCGGTGGTGCTGGCCGCCGAGACCCGCCCGTTGAGCGCGGACTGCACCGACACCGCCAGCCCGCCGGCCACCGCCAGCGCGATCACCCCGACCGCGAGCTGCCCGACCGGCCGGCCGACCTGGGCCACCACCACCGCGCCGATGCCGAGCAGCGCCCCGACCAGCCGGGGAATCGTGACGGCGAGCCGGCCGGCCGGGGCCAGCCCGACCCGGTCCACCGCCAGGCCGCCGAGACTGTTGCCGGCGACCTGGGCGATGGTCAGCACCGCCACCCCGAGCACCGGCACCGCGTAGGCGGCGACGGTGACAAAGAACGCCCCACCGACCCCGCCGAGGTAGGTCCACCAGGGCAGCCGGGCGTCCCGCAGGGTCCGCAGCCCGGCGCGCATCGACGGCAGGAGCAGCAGCCCGAGGGCGACCAGCAGCGATCCGCCGATGTTGTTGACCACCGCCCCGATGGCGGCGCTGCCCATCCGGGCACCGAGTTCGGCGTTGACCGCGCTCTGCGACGCGGACGCCACCCCGCCGAGCCCGGCGACGGCCAGCGCCAGCCAGGGCGGCAGCACCCCGGCAAGGCGGCGCTGGGCCGGCCTCCGCCGCGCCGGCTGGGGCGACGTGGTGGCCGGCGTAGGGTCCGGTGGTGTCACCCGGCCACTGTCACAGCCGGCCGCGACGATGTCTGTGACGGACATCGCGTACCGTCGGCGGATCGACGTCCGTCCAGCAGCTGCCGGTCCGCCGGGTCAGAACGGGAACCGGCTGATGTCGCCCTGCATGGTGAGCCACTGGGTCTCGGTGAATGCCTCGATGTTGGCGGCCGGCCCACCGAACCGGCTGCCGGTGCCGGAGACACCAACCCCGCCGAACGGCGCCACCGCCTCGTCGTCGACGGTCTGGTCGTTGATGTGCACGATGCCGCTGGGGATCCGGTCGGCCAGCGCCATCGCCTTCATCACGTCCCGGCTCAGAATGCCGAGCGAAAGGCCGTACTCGGTGTCGCCGGCCAACGCGACCGCCTCGTCCAGGTCGGCGAAGGTGGCGACCGGCGCGACCGGGCCGAACACCTCCTGAGCGAACGCCGGTGTAGTCGGGGTGGCGTCGGCCAGCACCGTCGGCCGGTAGAACAGCTCCTCGTAGGTGCCGCCGGCCGCCAGCCGGGCCCCGGCGTCGACGCTGGCCGTGACCAGCGAGTGGATCTTGTCCCGCTGATGTTCGTCGATGATCGGGCCGAGCGCCACCTGCCCGGCCGCCGGATCCCCGACCGGCAGGTGGTCGGCCTTGGCCGCCAACTGCTCGACGTACCGGTCGGCGATCCGCTCGTGCACCAGGTGCCGGCCGGTGGCCATGCAGATCTGCCCCTGGTGCAGGAACGACCCCCAGGCGCCGGCCGAGACCGCGAGATCCAGGTCGGCGTCGTCGAGCACGATCAGCGCCGAGTTGCCACCCAACTCCAGGTGGGCCCGCTTGAGATGGCGGGCGGCGGCCTCGCCCACCTTGCGCCCGGCGGCGGTGGAACCGGTGAAGCTGACCACCCGGACCCGGGGGTCGGCGATCAGCGCCTCGCCGACGTCCGCCCCGCCGGGCAGCACGTGCAGCAGCCCGTCGGGCAGACCCGCCTCCTGGAAGATCCGGGCGATCGACACCCCGCCGCAGACCGCCGTACGCGGGTCCGGTTTGAACACCACCGCGTTGCCCAACGCCAGCGCCGGCGCGACCGACCGGATGGACAGGATCAGCGGGAAGTTGAACGGCGCGACGACGCCGACCACCCCGACCGGCAGCCGACGCGCCAGACTCAGCCGGGGCTGGCCGGTGGCCAGGATCTCGCCGGTCGGGTGCGACGGCAGGGTGGCCGCCTCGTAGCACTCCTGGGCGGCGGTGGTGGTCTCCACCTCGGCCTTCGGCGGCACCGACCCGGCCTCGCGGATCAGCCAGCCACCGATGTCGTCGGCGTACTGCTCGAACAGCTGACCGGCCCGGCGCAGCACGGCGGCCCGCTCCAGGTAGCTGGTGGCGGCCCAGTCGCGCTGCGCCTGCGCGGCCCGGACGCAGGCCCGCGTCACGTCGTCGGCGTTGCCGACACCGACCCGACCGATCTCCTGCCGGGTGGCCGGTGACATGACGGCCATCGTGCCGCCGGCCGCCTCGGTCCAGCCGTCGCTGAAAATCATGCCGTGCCACGTCGTCGTGTCGAGTAGTGCCATGAGGAACCTCCGGCCGGTCGGGAATCCGAATCCTCCCTACCTTCCCGCACCGGCACCGGATCCACCTCAGGAACCGGCGTCACCCGTACGAGGAGTTGAGCCGCGACCGATCATCACCATGACCCCGAACACGCCACCCAGGTAGAGGAACCGGGTGCGATCAGCTCGACTATGCGGTAGCCGCCGATCCGCTCCGGCGCCACGTGACCTCCTCGGCGGACGCGAACCCAAGCCCAACCCAATTGACGGAACGTGTCCGCCAGGACGCATGACGTAATCGCGTCATAGATCGTCCCGCTACCAACCGAATGGCGTTTTCCGCCAAGTACCTACGCCCGATCCGCGCCCGCTTGTCCGCCAGCCGGGTAAGGGCGTGGCGGCCGGTGAGTCAGAGGCGGCAGGCGTGGATGTCGGTGACCAGGATGGCGCGGGCGCCCAGGTCGTACAGCTCGTCCATGATCCGGTGCACCTCGGCACGGCGGACCATGGCCTGCACCGCCACCCAGCCTTCGCGGTGCAGCGGCGAGATGGTCGGCGACTCGATGCCCGGGGTCAGCGCGGTGGCCTGTTCCAGCAGGTCGGCGCGCACGTCGTAGGCGAGCATCACGTACCGGTGGGCGACCAGGACCCCCTGCAGCCGGCGGATCAGCTGGTCGGCCTGGCCGGTGGTGGCGGTGCCGGCCGGGTGCACCAGCACCGCCGAGGAGCGCAGGATCGGCTCGCCGACGGTGACCAGGCCCGCCTGGCGCAGCGTGGCGCCGGTTTCCACCACGTCGGCGATGACGTCGGCGACGCCGAGCCGGATGGCGTTCTCGACCGCGCCGTCGAGGCGGACCACCTCGGCCTTCAGCCCGTGTTCGCCGAGGTAGCTCTCGACCACCCCGGGGTACGCGGTGGCGATGCGTCGCCCGGCGATCTGCTCCGGCACCCGGGTCAGGGTCTCCGGGCGGGCGGCGAACCGGAACGTCGCCCCGGCGAAGTCGAGGTCGAGCAGCTCCTCGGCCGGGCTGCCGGAGTCGATCAGCAGGTCCCGGCCGGTGATGCCGAGCTCCAGCTCACCGCTGCCGACGTAGGTGGCGATGTCACGGGGCCGCAGGTAGAAGAACTCGACGTCGTTGGCCTCGTCGCGGCAGACCAGGTCCTTGGGGTCGGTGCGCTGGCGGTAGCCGGCTTCGCGCAGCATGTCGGCGGCCGGTCCGGAGAGGGTGCCTTTGTTCGGTACGGCGATGCGCAGCATCTCGGTCTCGCTCCTGTCGAGGGTGTGAGGGTCACACGAGGGTGCGGGTCACGGTCGCAAGGGCGGGTCAGAGATGTCGGTAGACGTCCTCGAGCTCCAGTCCGGTGGCCAGCATCAGCACCTGCGCCTGGTAGAGCAGCTGAGAGATCTCCTCGGCGGCCCGTTGCGGCCCTTCGTGCTCGGCGGCCATCCACGCTTCGGCCGCCTCCTCGACGACCTTCTTGCCGATGGCGTGTACGCCGCGTTCCAGCGCGGCCACCGTCGACGAGCCCGGGGTCCCGGCCGCCGCCTTGGCCTGCAGCTCGGCGAACAACTCCTCGAACGTCTTCACGGTGCCCGATTGTGGCAGCCCGGCACCGGGCGGGTCGGCACCGGGTCCGCACCGGTCCACCTGCTGATCACCGTACGGTGATCGCGGCGTCGACGAGGTACCGGGGCCCTTCGTCGGCGACCATCGACTCCTCGTACGCCTCGATGGTGTAGTCGCCGGGCGGCAGGCTCAACTCGACGAACGCCTCCCCCCGGCCGGGTGCGCCCGCGTCGAGCGTGACGTACCGCCGGTGCACGACCTGTCCGCCCTGGCGGATCCGCAGCTGGGCGGTGGCCTCGTGGACGCTGCCAGCGAGGTGCACGGTGAAGGTCGACCCGACGGTGTCGCCGTGCTGCGGGTCGATCAGCCAGAGCATGGCCAGGGTGTCCAGCGCGGCCCCCTTGGTGATCTCGTCGCCGGTGTCGACGTGACCCCACAGCCGGTCCACCGGCTCGCCGTCGAGCAGCAGCCGGATCCTGGGGTCGCCGCCGGTGACGCCGGCGACGGTCCAGGCGAGCTGCTGCACCGCAGCGGCGGCCCCGGCGGCGTCGAGGTTGGCGACCCCGGCTCCGGTGATGTTGACGCCGACGATGTCGTACTGGGTCCACACGGTCGCCACCGTGGCCCCGGACGGCCACAGGGTGCGGTAGTCGGGATCGGCGAGCCGGGCGGCGGTGAGCATCTCGCCGAGCGTGGCCCGCAGTTCGGCGACGACACCGGTGTCGGTCAGCTGGAACCGGTGGAACTCGCGGTAGAGCCGCAGCCCCTCGCCGTCGGCCGTACCGACGTAGTAGACCGGCAGGGTCGACACCGGGGTGCCGGCCTGCTGTCCGGCGGCGCCGGCGGTCGGCGGACCGCCGGTCGCCGGGCCGGCGACCGGGGCGTCGCGGTCGGTCGGCTGGTCGGTCGGCCCGCCGGTCGGTGCCGCGCCGGGCGGGGCCGGGCCGGCGCTGACCGCCCCGGACGGCGGGCCGGGCTGTGACACCGGCGGCAAGCAGCCGACCACGCCGACCAGGCTGGCGGCGACGGTCGTGGCGGCGGCGCCGAGCAGCACCGCCGGCATCCGGCGCCGTCGGCGGGCGTCGATCTTGCCGCGGATCGCGGTCAGCCCGTCGGGCCGTACGTCGACCCGGTCGGCTTCGGTGTGCAGCGCCCGGCGCAGCAGGTCGGCGGTACCGGCGTCGCCGGGCAGGTTGTCGTGGTCGGTGTCCATCACAGGCCGTCCAGGCTGGTTCGCAGTGCGGCGATGCCGCGTGCGGTGTGGCTCTTCACCGCGCCTCGGCTGACCCCCATCGCGTCGGCGATCTGCGCCTCGGACAGGTCGGCGTAGTAGCGCAGCACGATCGCCTCCCGCTGGCGGGGCGGTAGGGCGCGCAGCGCGGTGATCACGTCGGCGTGGCGGAGCTGGTCGAGGGCGCCGGCTTCGGCGCTGGGTGCGTCGGGGTCGGGCCGGGCGGCGGCCAGGTGGGCTTGCACGACCCGTCGGTGCCGGATCGCCGACCGGCACCGGTTGACCACGGTGACCCGCAGGTAGCCGAGTGCCTTGTCGGCGTCGCGGAGCCGCCACCAGCGGCTGTGCAGGGCCACGTAGGCATCCTGCACGATCTCTTCCGCCATGCCCGGTTCCCGCAGCAGCAGGGTGGCGAGGCGCACCAGCGGGCGGTAGTGCGCGGCGAACAGGCGGGTGACCGCCTCGTCCGCCGCCCACGTCGTCGTCTGTGCCCGCTGTCGTGGCATCGTCCTCCCCGAGCCCAGGTCGGTGACCAGTTCGGGTGTCACGCCACTACGACGTGTCACCAGCGCATCTGGTTTACCGCGCGAGCGGCGGGAACGTGACGGGTCGGGGTACCGCGGTTCGAGAGGTCAGGTTCAGCCCACCGGTACGGCGTGGACGGCCCGCAGGGCAAGCGCGGCGTCGAGCACGGCGACCATCGACGACCAGCCCTTGTCCTCGGCCGAGCCGGGCAGCCCGGCCCGGTCGCGGGCCTGGTCGATGGTCTCGACGGTGAGCACGCCGTGCCCGACCGGGGTGGACTCGTCGAGTGACACCCGGGTCAGGCCGTCGGTGACCGACCGGCACACGTAGTCGAAGTGGGCGGTGGCGCCGCGTACCACCACGCCGAGGGCGACCACCGCGTCACAGCGCCGGGCCAGGGCCTGGGCGACGACGGGCAGTTCGACGGAGCCGGCGACCCGGACCACCTGCACGGCGGCGACGCCGCAGGCGTCGGCGGCGGCGAGCGCCCGGGTGAGCATCGCGTCGACCAGGTCGGTGTGCCAGCGGGCGGCGGCGACGCCGACGGCAAGCCCGGCGGCGTCGACGGTGGAGACTCCGGGTTCGCCGAATCCGGCCATCAGGCCCGCCCTCCGGATAGTTCGCCGACCGGGTCGAGGTCGGCCGCGCCGTCGACGCCGTCAAGGTCGGCCGGTGCTGTGCCGGCCGGCTGATCGAGTCCGTCGAGCAGGTGGCCCATCCGGTCCCGTTTGGTACGCAGGTAGCGCACGTTCTCCGGATGCGGATGGACGGTCAACGGTTCCCGCCCGACGACGTTCAGGCCGTACCCGGTCAGCCCGGACACCTTGTCCGGGTTGTTGGTGAGCAGCCGGATCGATCGGACCCCGAGGTCGTGCAGGATCTGCGCACCGGTGCCGTAGTCGCGGGCGTCGGCGGGCAGGCCGAGTTCCAGGTTGGCGTCGACAGTGTCCCGTCCCTGGTCCTGCAACTGGTAGGCGCGCAGCTTGTGGGCCAGACCGATGCCCCGGCCCTCGTGGCCGCGCAGGTAGAGCACCACGCCGCGGCCCTCGGCGACGACCCGGGCCAGGGCGGCGTCCAGCTGCGGGCCGCAGTCGCAGCGCAGCGAGCCGAAAACGTCCCCGGTGAGGCACTCGGAGTGCACCCGGACCAGCACGTCACGACCGTCGTCGAGGTCACCGTGGACCAGGGCGATGTGTTCGGCCGGGTCGTGGGCGACCCGGTAGCCGACGGCGCGGAACACCCCGTACGGCATCGGCAGCCGGGCCTGCGCGACCCGCTCGACGTGGGTCTCGTTCCGCCGCCGGTGGGCGATAAGGTCGGCGATGGTGATCAGGGTGAGCCCGTGGTCGGCGGAGAACTTCTCCAGGTCGGGCAGGCGCATCATGGTGCCGTCGTCGTTGACCAGTTCGCAGAGCACCCCGGCGGGGCGCAACCCGGCGAGCCGGGCCAGGTCCACGGCGGCCTCGGTGTGACCGGGCCGGTGCAGGACACCGCCGGCGCGGGCGCGCAGCGGCACGACGTGGCCGGGCCGGGACAGGTCGGTCGGGCCGGCGGCGGGGTCGGCGAGCAGCCGCAGGGTGTGTGCCCGGTCAACGGCGGAGATGCCGGTGCTGACGCAGTCGCGGGCGTCGACGGTGACGGTGTACGCGGTGCCCCGCCGGTCCTGGTTGGTGTGGTACATCGGCGGCAGGTCGAGCCGGTCGCACTCGGCCTCGGGCAACGGCGCGCAGATGTAGCCGGAGGTGTGGCGCACCATGAACGCGACGAGTTCGGCGGTGGCGTGTTCGGCGGCGAAGATCAGGTCGCCTTCGTTCTCCCGGTCGGCGTCGTCGACGACCACCACGGCCCGGCCGGCGGCCAGGTCGTCGAGGGCCTGTTCGACGGTGCCGAACCCGGCGGCGGTCACGGGCGGACTCCGCCGACGGACCGTGCCCCGTCCAGTTGCTTCGCCACGTACTTCGCGATCACGTCGACCTCCAGGTTGACCAGGGCCCCGACCGGTTTCCGGCCGAGGGTGGTGAGTTGCACAGTGGTGGGAATCAGCCCGACGCCGAACCAGCCGGCCGTGCCGGACCCGGTCGCGGCCGTGACCGCCGCCGTGGTGTCGCCGTCGGACACCTCCATGACGGTCAACGAGACGCCGTCGACCGCGATTGAACCTTTCTCCACGACGTACCGGTGCAGGCCGGTGGGCAGGCTGAACCGGACCTGCTCCCAGCGGTCGCCGGGGGTGCGCCCGACGACGGTGGCGACCCCGTCGACGTGGCCCTGCACCAGGTGTCCACCGAGGCGGGTGGCGAGGGTGGCGGCGCGTTCCAGGTTGACCGGGTCACCGGGCCGCAGTGTCCCCAGTGAGCTACGGTCGAAGGTCTCCTTCATCACGTCGACGACGAACCGTTGCCCGTCGACGGAGACGACGGTGAGGCAGACGCCGTTGACCGCGATGGAATCGCCGTGCCGGGCGTCGGCGGCGACCAGTGGGCCGTGGACGGTGAGCACGCCGCTGTCGCCGTGCCAGTCGAGCGGGCCGGCCTCGCCCAGCTCCTCAATGATGCCGGTGAACATCGACTCAGCCCTCTTTCTGCCGGGGTACGGCGGTGATCCGCAGGTCGGGGCCGACCTGGGTGACGTCGACGATGGTCAGGTCGATGGCGTCGGCGATGGTGTGCACTCCGGCGTCGCCGAGCGCGGCGGGGCCGGCGCCGAGCAGCCTCAGGGCGAGGTAGCCGACCACCCGGTCGACCAGGCCGGCGCGCAGGAACGCTCCGGCGAGCACCGGGCCGCCTTCCAGCAGCGCGGAGCGGATGCCCCGGTCGTAGAGGGCGGTCAGCAGGGCGGTGAGGTCGACCCGGCCGCGGTGGTCGGCGCCGACGTCCGCGGTGGTGGCGATCCAGGTGCCGGCGGCAGCGTCCCGGACCCGGGCGTCGGCCGGGGTACGCCCGGAGCTGTCCACGATCACCCGGAGCGGCTGCCGGACGGCGGGTCCGCCGGTGCCCGGGGTCCGGACGGTGAGCCGAGGGTCGTCGGCGAGTACGGTGCCGACGCCGGCGATGATCGCGTCGGCGGTGCCGCGCAGCGTGTGGACGTCGGCGCGGGCCGCCTCCGAGGTGATCCACATGCTGGTGCCGTCGGCGGCGGCGGAGCGGCCGTCGAGCGTGGCGGCGTACTTCCAGGTGATGTAGGGGCGGCGCCGACGGACGGCGGTCAGCCAGGCGATGTTGGCGTTCTCGGCCTCGGCGGCGCGCAGCCCGACCTCGACGTCGATGCCGGCGGCGCGCAGCGTCTCGGTGCCACCGGCGGCGATCGGGTTGGGGTCGGGTACGGCCAGCACGACGCGGGCGAGCCCGGCGTCGACCAGGGCGGTGGAGCAGGGTCCGGTGCGTCCGACGTGGTTGCACGGTTCGAGGGTGACGACGGCGGTGCCGCCACGGGCCCGGTCGCCGGCCTGGGCGAGGGCGGCGATCTCGGCGTGCGCCCCGCCGGCGTAGGCGTGGAAGCCTTCGCCGACGACGTGGCCGGCGGTGTCCAGCAGGACGCAGCCGACGATGGGGTTGGGGCTGACCGAGCCGAGGCCACGGACCGCGAGGTCGATGGCGCGCCGCATCGCCTCGTCTTCGGAGAGGATCGCCATGGCCGTTTCTCTTCTCCTCGCCTGCCGGGGTGCGCGGCGGGCGGGAGGTGCCGGGCCCGGTGGGGGTGGCCGGCGACAGCATGGCGGCGGCGGAACGCCTCGGCGCCCGGCCACGACGGACCGGCCCCGGGGCGCTGCACGGGTACGGCGGTGCCAGTCGGCACGCCACACCTGAGCGTCCGTTCCGCGCGCTGTCTCCCATCCGGACTGTCTGGGCCGGTCCGTGCCACGTCGGCACGGTCTGGCCCAACCGTCGGCTCCGGAGTCTCACCGGATCCACCGGGCGTCGTCTGCGACTACGACCGGGTCGCGGGCTGGCCACGGCTCGCGCCGTGGATCACCGCCGGTTCGGAATTTCACCGAGTCCCGCCAGCGCGTGGTGGGTGCTTCTCCGAGTGTTACACAGTGCACGGGGATCATCGCCAGAGACGCGACCGACCTCACAGCTGTCGGATACCCGACAGAAGGTCGGTCGTCGGCCTGTTCTGGCAGGTCAGTTGGTGGACAGCCGGCGGTCGACCGCGATGTACGAGCCGGGTTGGCTCTTGGCAACCGACTTCATCTCGTTGGCCACCGTAATGATCTCGCGGGGGTCGCTGAACCGGCGGCTGCCCGCCGACACCGCCACCCCGACCGAGAGGGTGACCAGGGCAGCCTTCTGCAGTTTGCCGCGCCGGTCCTTGACCTCCACGTAGCCGCGCCGGGCGTCGGACGGGTCGTACAGCTCGTCGGCGGCCTTCTCGAAGTCGAGGATCGCCTGCTCGATGATCGGCCGCACCTGTTCGGGCGCGCAGACCACCACGAAGTCGTCGCCGCCGATGTGGCCGAGGAACGCCGGCGGCAACCCGATCGACACCACCGCCCGGTGCATGCAGCGGGCCAACGCGGAGATGAACTCGTCGCCGCGGGCGAAGCCGTACACGTCGTTGACGCTCTTGAACCGGTCGATGTCGACGTAGCCGACGGCGTAGTCGGCGCCGCTGCGGACCCGGTCGGTGATCTCCCGGCTGACCCGGGTGTTGCCAGGCAGCCCGGTCAGCGGGGACACCTCGCGGTACTCGCGGTTGCGCCGCAGCGTGGAGCTGACCCGGGCGATCAGCTCCGAGGTGTCGAAGGGCTTGACCAGGTAGTCGTCGGCGCCGGCGGTCAGCCCGACGACCTTGTCGACGGTCATCCCCTTGGCGGTCAGCATGATGATCGGCAATGCGGCGGTCATCGGGTCGGCCCGCAGCCGCCGGGTCAGGTCCAACCCGCCGATACGGGGCATCATCAGATCGACCACGGCCAGGTCCGGGCGGTGCCGTTCGATGATCTCCAGAGCCTCCTGACCATCATGGGCGAGCATCACGTCGAAGCCGTGCAACCGCAGGTTGACCTCGACGAACCGGGCGATGTCGACATCGTCGTCGACGACAAGGATCAGGTCCGGCCGGGACTCGGCCCCTTCCGGGCTCACCACCGTGGCGCGGTCCGCTCGGCGATCTGCCGCAGTCTGCGGACCGCCTCGGCGGGGTCCTCGGCGCCGTACACGGCGGTGCCGGCGACGAACGCGTCCGCGCCGGCCGCGGCGGCCTGCTCGATGGTGTCCGCGGCGATCCCGCCGTCGACCTCAATCCGCAGCTCAAGATGGCCGCTGGCGGCGTGCCGGCGGGCGGCGCGGACCTTCTCCAGCATCTCGGGGATGAACCGCTGGCCGCCGAACCCGGCCTTGATCGTCATGACCAGCAGGGTGTCGAAGCTGGGTAGCAGCTCCAGGTAGTCCTCCACCGGGGTGTCCCGGTCGACCGCCAGGCCGGCCTTGGCCCCGGCCGACCGCAGCTCCTTGGCCAGCGCCACCGGGTCGTCGCACGCCTCGGCGTGGAAGGTGACGTTGTACGCGCCGGCGTCGGCGTAGCCCGGTGCCCAGCGGCGCGGGTCGGTGATCATCAGGTGCACGTCGAACGGTAGTGAGGTGGCCGGCAGCAGGCTCTGCACCACCGGCAACCCGATGGTCAGGTTCGGCACGAAGTGGTTGTCCATCACGTCGACGTGCAGCCAGTCCGCCGTCCCCTCGACCGCGCGGGCCTCGTCGGCCAGACGGGAGAAGTCGGCGGCCAGGATGCTGGGCGCGATGAGCGGCGCTGGTGCGGTCACCGCGCCAGTCTACGAACGTGAGCAAGCGTTCCACACCCGCCACGACGATCGCCCGCCCGACGGCGGACCCGACGGCCGACCCGCCGATGGACGGCCGACCCGGCGGTCGGCGGGCGGGTAGCCGGGGCGGTCGGCGGGGCGGTCGGCACCGGGCCCGCGACCGGGCGTCGCAGGCGGGTACGCCGGCCCAACAATCCGCGCGAATGCGTTATTGACTGCCATTTACCGACATACGCAACGGCGCCGGTGGTGGCTCGAATAGCTCCAAGATCCACCACCGGCAATGCAAAATTTCCGATTGTAGCCACGACAGCACCTTCGGTAAGGTGGCCGCCATGACCGACCCGCGTCGCGTCGACGCAGATCCGGCTGCCCGCAGCAGATCCAGGCCAGTTCCACGGCTCAGCCTGCGGGAAAATCTCGTCGGGATGCGGGCTATGCGCCGGGATCAGCTTGCATTCCTGCAGGACGCGGTCCGTAACCACGGTGACATCTTCAGGATACGTCTCGGTGGTATACCGATGGTGGTACTGACCAACCCGGAGCACATCCACCATGTCCTGGTCGACAAACACGCCAACTACGACAAGGAAAGCTTTCTCTGGCGTACGGTCCGGGCGATCCTCCGGGAAGGACTGATCGGCAACCGGGGCGACGAGACCTGGCAACGTAACCGCCGGCTGATGCAGCCGACGTTCAACCACGCCAGCGTCGCCCGCTTCGCCCCGAACATGACCGGCCTGACCGCGGACATGATCCACCGATGGGCGCCGGAGGCTGCCTCCGGTGCGCCGGTCGACGTCGTCGGACCGCTCACCGACCTGGCGCTGAAGATCGTCCTGCGGTCGCTGTTCGGCGTCGAGCCCGACGAGCGCAGCCACCAGTTCGAACGCGACTTCCTGGAAGTCAACCGCCGGCTCGGCGACTTCCTCCGGTTCCCCTTCCCGCCGCTGAGCTGGCGCACCCCGTCCCGCAACCGGATCCGTGCACTGACCCGGAAGCTGGACGGCTTCGTCCGCTACCTGATCGACACCCGCCAGCACGAGCGCGACAGCGACCACCGGGACCTGTTCAGCCTGCTACGGCACGCGGTGGACCCGGTCACCGGCACCAGGCTCACCCCGGACCAGCTCTCCAACGAGATCCTGGCGATGATCATCGCCGGGTACGAGACCACCAGCAACTCGATCTCCTGGGTGTACTACCAGTTGGCCCGCCACCCGCAGGTGCAGCAACGGGTGCACGACGAGGTCGACACCGCCCTCGACGGGCGGGTGCCGACCTTCGACGACCTGCCCCGGCTGCCGTACACCCGGATGGTCATCGACGAGACGCTGCGGCTGTTCACCCCCGCCTGGCAGACGATGCGGCGGGCGGCGACCGACGATGTGGTCGGCGGCTACCGCATCCCGCAGGGCACCGAGGTGCTGATGAACCTGCTCCTGCTGCACCGGTACCCGGACTTCTGGCCCGACCCGGACCGCTTCGACCCCGACCGCTTCACCCCGGCAGCGGTCGCCGCCCGGCCCCGGCACGTCTACCAGCCGTTCGGCAGCGGCCCGCGGCACTGCATCGGCAAACACTTCGCCCGTACCGAGCTGCACCTGATCACCGTGATGCTCGCCCAGACGTTCGCGGTCAGCCTGCCCGAGGGCGCGCCGCCGGTCGGTTTCGCACCGCTGGTCACGCTGCACCCGGCGGGCGGCATGTGGCTCCGACTGCACCGTCGCTGACCTGCACCATCGCTGACCGGTCCACCGCGTCGACCCGTGGAAAGTGAGAAGAGCATGTCCCCGCAGGTACGCAGCCGAGCCCCGGGCGGCACCCGGGAGATACCCACCGTCACGCCGGGCAGCGGCGTCGGCGGCACCTTGGCCTTCAAACGCGACCAGCTCGCCTTCCTCGGCCGGGGCGTCGACCGCTACGGCGACATTTTCCGGTTCCGGCCCCTGGGTATCCCAATGGTGCTGGTCAACCATCCCGACTACATCCGGCATGTGCTGGTCGACGAGGGCGAGAAGTACGACAAGAACGCCGTCCTGTTCAAGGTCGTCCGGCCGGTGCTGCGCAAAGGGCTCATCGCCAACCCGGACATGGATCTGTGGCGACGGCAACGGCGGATGATGGCACCGCACTTCACACCCCGTACGGTCAGCTCTTTCACCCGAAACATGACCGACGAAGCCGAACAAATGCTCGTCCGGTGGGAGCAGAATTACGGCCGGGGCGGCACCCTCGACGTCACCGACGAGATCGGCCAACTCGCCCTACGAATCGTCAACCGGTCGCTGTTCAGCGCGCAGGTCGGCGACATCGCGCAGGCCTTCGAACGGGCATTCGGCGAGGCCAACGCGATCCTCGGCGCGTTCTTCCGATTCCCGTTCCCGCCGCTGAGCGTGCCGACCCCCCGGCACCGCCGGCTGCGGGCCGCGATCGCCGACATGGACACCTTCGTGTCAACGTTCATCAACCGCCGGCTGCACGAGGAGGTGCCCACCGGCGAGGAGACCGACCTGCTCACCCTGCTGCTGCACACCGTCGACGAGACCGACGGCCAGCGGATGGACCTGGAACAGCTGCACCACGAGGTGCTCAACATCTGCATCGGCGCCTACGAGACCACCACGAACACCCTGTCCTGGGCGTTCTACCTGCTCGCCCGGCACCCAAGGGTGGAGGCGAAGCTGCACGCCGAGGTCGACTCGGTGCTCGCCGGCCGGACGCCGACCTTCGAGGACCTGCCCCGGCTGCCGTACACCCGGATGGTCGCCGACGAGACGCTGCGCATCTACTCACCGGCGTACCAGTTCATGCGCCGGGCCAGCTCGGCCGACGTGATCGACGGTTACCGGGTGCCGGCCGGCACCAACATGCTGATCAACAGCTACCTGCTGCACCGGCACCCCGACTTCTGGGACGACCCGGAACGCTTCGACCCGGAGCGGTTCACCCCGGAGCAGGTGGCGCGGCGCCCGAAGCACGTCTACGTGCCGTTCGGCAGCGGCCACCGGATCTGCATCGGCAAACACTTCGCGCTGTCCGAGCTGGTCCTGGTGCTGGCCTCGGTGGCCCGTCGGCACCGGCTCGTACTGCCACCGGACGCACCCGAGGTGCGGCCGGAGGCGCTGATCACCCTGCACCCCAAGGGCGGGGTCCACCTCAACCTGGAGTACCGGTGACCTTCACGGACGACACGGCCAGCCACCTGAGCCTCGACCCGGTCCAGCAGACCCTCGACCGCTTCCCCTACCAGCTCAACCCGCACGTCGAACAGGCCCGCGCGCACCTGACCAGTTGGGTACGCGATACCGGACTGGTGCTGCGTGAGCAGGCCCGCGCCCGATTCGACCACGCCGACTTCGGCTGGTTCGCGTCGATGGTCTACCCGACCGCCGACGCGGCGCATGCCGAGCTGATGGCCGACTGGTTCGCCTGGCTGTTCCTGGTCGACGACCAGTTGGACGACGGTGCCGACGGACGCAGCCCGCAGCACCTCGCCGAGGTGATGGCCGCGATGCGGCGGGTGCTGTCCGCCGACGACTTCGGCGCCGCCGACGCGCGGCGCCGGGACCTGCCCCGGGCGGTGTCGTCGCTGGCCGACCTGTGGCGGCGTACCGCGCCGGACGCCACCGCCCGCTGGCGGCAACTGTTCGTACGGCACCTGGAGCAGTGCCTGACCACCGCCGCCACCTGGGAGGCCGGCAACCGGCTGTCCGGCACCGTGCCGGACGAGGCCACCTACATCGAGAAACGCCGGCACACCGGGGCGATCTACGTCTGCATGGACTTCATCGACGTCGTCGAACGAATCGACATGCCCGACGAGGTGTACGACAGCGCGCCGTTTCGCACCGCGCTCGACGCCGCCTGCAACGTGGTCTGCTGGACCAACGACATCTACTCGCTGGACAAGGAACGCGCCCTCGGCGAGGTACACAACCTGGCGTACATCGTCGGCTACCACCATGGGCTAGACCGCGACGCGGCGGTCGACCGGGTGACCCGGGCGATCGACGCCGAGACCGACCTGTACCTGGCGGCGGAGGCGCAGCTGCGGCGGACCTTCCCCGGCCGGCCGGCGGTGCTGGAGCCGTACCTGGCCGGGATGCGCAGCTGGATGCGCGGCAACGTCGACTGGTCCAGCCGGACAAAGCGCTACCAGCCGACGCCGGCGACCACCGAACCGGCGCCACAGGAGTATCTGGAGGCCACGTTGCTCGGGAGCCAGGGTTGACCGCCACGACCACCGCACAACGCGACGCCTGGGCGCGACTGGCGGCGGCGCGGACGTTGATCGAGCCGCAGCTGCGCCGCGCCGTCGACCGGCTCGCCGACCCGATCCACACCGTCGCCGGCTACCACTTCGGCTGGTACGCCGCCGACGGCAGCCCGGCCGAAGCCGGCTGGGGCAAGGGGCTGCGCGGCGGCCTGGCACTGGCCTGCGCCGAGGCGGTCGGTGCCCCGGCGGACCGGGCGGTGCCGGCGGCGGTCGCGGTGGAGCTGGTGCACAACTTCACCCTGCTGCACGACGACGTGATGGACGGCGACCGGACCCGGCGTGGCCGGCCCACCGCCGGGGCCGCGTTCGGCGACGCGCAGGCCATCCTGGCCGGTGACGCGCTGCTCGCGCTGGCCTTCGACACGGTACGCGGGCAGGCCGCCCCAGCCGCCGCCGAGCTGTGCCAGGTGCTGCTGGATCTGGTGGCCGGGCAGAGCGCCGACGTGGCGTTCGAGTCACGTACCGCCGTGGGGTTGGACGCCTGCCTGGCGATGGCGGCCGGCAAGACGGCGTCGCTGATTGGCGCCGCCTGCGCGGTCGGCGCGATCAGCGGCGGCGCCGCCCCGGACCGGATCGACGGGCTGAAGGGGTACGGCCACCACCTGGGGATGGCGTTCCAGCTGGTCGACGATCTGCTTGGCATCTGGGGCGACCCGGCGGTGACCCGCAAACCGGTCGGCGCCGACCTGCGGCAGCGCAAGAAGTCGCTGCCGGTGGTGTTCGCGATGGGCAGCGGCACGCCGGCCGGCGCCGAGCTGACCCTGCTGTACGCGATACCGGGCGGGTTCACCGACGGGCAGGTGGCCCGGGCCGCGCTGCTCGTCGAGCAGGCCGGCGGCCGGGACTGGGCGAGGCGGGAGGCGGACCGGCACCGGGCGGCGGCGCTCGACCGGCTGGCGACGGCCCGGCCCGAAGCCGGCGCGGGTACGGCGCTCGCCCAGCTCGCCGACCTGGCCACCCATCGGGACCACTGACCGTGCTAGACAGTGCTCCGGGGCCCGGCCGGTCGGCGGTCGACCCGGTGTCGTAGCCTCGTCGGCTTGAGTGGACAACGGGGAGGCGGCAGGATCATGGCGCGACGGTGGGGTGTCCGGGCGAGGCTGGCAGCGCTGCTGACCGCCGCGTCACTGACCACGATGGCCGGCTGTGTGCCGCTGTCGCCGGGCGTGGACGGGGATCTGGTCAACGGCTGGGCCGCGTTCGACGAACCCGTCCACTTCGCACCCGAGGCCGGCAGCTGCCATAACGCTAGTCGGCGCTTCATTGACTGGGAGAGCTATCGACCAGTTGGCTGCGTCCGGTACCACCTGGTGGAGACCGTGCACGTCGGAACGCTCGGCGACGAGCCGGCGGTGCCGTTCGACGAGGACGGCGCGGCGGACGGTCTGATTCCGGCCCGGCGGGCCGCCCGGGCCGAGTGTGACCGAAGGGTGAACGAGTTCCTTGGCGGTCCCTGGCAAACCGCCCGGCTGCAGATGACGGTCGTGTCGCCGTCCGACGCCGCCTGGACCGGCGGGGCCCGCTGGTTCGGCTGCGACGTAGGGGTCGTGGACAGTCCTGGCGGC